>CAUACA010000010.1 GCA_958427355.1 uncultured Collinsella sp.
CGGTGGCCTCGGATCCACCTGGGCCATCGATAAAGTCGAGCCTTCTACCAAGTAACAAAAAGGGACGATAACCCAAGGTTATCGTCCCTTTCTCGTTAGGTCACCTGAGCTCGACTAATCGCGCGTCAGCTTGCGGTGAATACGATGCGGCTGGGCTGCGTCCTCGCCAAGGCGCTCGATGCGGTTGGCCTGATAGGCCTCGAAGTTGCCCTCAAACCAATACCAGTTGCCCGGATTCTCGTCGGTGCCCTCCCACGCCAGAATGTGCGTGGCGACGCGGTCCAGGAACATACGGTCGTGGCTAATGACCACCGAGCAGCCCGGGAACTCGAGCAGCGCCGCTTCGAGCGAGGACAGCGTCTCGACGTCGAGGTCATTCGTGGGCTCGTCGAGGAGCAGCAGGTTGCCGCCCTGCTTGAGCGTAAGCGCCAAGTTCAGACGGTTGCGCTCGCCACCGGAGAGTACGCCGGCGCGCTTCTGCTGGTCCTGGCCTTTAAAGCCAAAGCTCGCCACATAAGCACGGCTCGGAACCTCGGTCTCACCGACCATCATGTGGTCCAGGCCATCCGAGACGACCTCCCACAGGTTCTTATCGGGGTCGATGCCGGAACGGTTCTGATCGACATAGGAGATCTTGACGGTCTCGCCCACCTCGAGCTCGCCCGAAGTCAGCGGCTCCAGGCCCACGATGGTCTTGAACAGCGTGGTCTTGCCCACACCGTTGGGGCCGATGACACCCACGATACCGTTGCGCGGCAGGGTGAACGATAGGTCGTCGATGAGCACACGGCCATCGAACTCCTTGTGCAGGTGATGAGCCTCGAGCACCTTGTTGCCCAGACGCGGGCCCACGGGGATGCGGATGTCGGTCCAGTCGAGCTTCTGGCTTGCGCGGGCCTCGGCCTCCATCTCCTCGTAGCGAGCCAGACGAGCCTTGTTCTTGGCCTGGCGAGCCTTGGGCGAGCTGCGTACCCACTCGAGCTCGGCCTCCATGCGCTTGGCGAGCTTGGCGTCGCGGTTGCCCTGCGCCTCGATACGGGCGGCCTTGGTCTCCAGATACGTGGAGTAGTTGCCCTTGTAGGGATAAAGGTGACCGCGGTCGACCTCGCAGATCCACTCGGCAACGTTATCCAGGAAGTAGCGATCGTGCGTGACGGCAAGCACCGCGCCCTGGTAGTTGTGCAGGAAGTGCTCGAGCCACAGGATCGATTCGGCGTCCAGGTGGTTCGTGGGCTCGTCGAGCAGCAGCAGGTCGGGAGCCTCGAGCAGCAGCTTGCACAGGGCCACGCGACGGCGCTCGCCGCCGGAAAGCACATTAACCGGCATGTCAGAATCGGGCAGCTGCAGGGCGTCCATGGCCTGGCCGAGCTTGGAATCGATATCCCAGCCGTCAGCGGCGTCGATCTCGTCCTGGAGCTTGCCCATCTCGGCCATGAGGGCGTCCATGTCGCAATCCGGGTCGCACATCTCCTCGCCGATCTTGTTGAAGCGATCGACCTTGGCAATCATGTCGCCAAACGCCATGCGCACGTTCTCGATGACGGTCTTGTCGTCGTCGAGCGGCGGCTCCTGCTGCAGGATGCCCACGGTGTAGCCGGGAGTGAGCCTGGCATCGCCGTTGGAGACCTCCTCGATGCCGGCCATGATCTTGAGCAGGGTCGACTTGCCCATACCGTTGGGGCCCACGACGCCGATCTTGGCACCGGGGTAGAAGCTCAGGGTCACGTCGTCAAGGATTACCTTGTCGCCATGGGCCTTGCGAGCCTGATACATCTGGTAGATAAACTCCGCCATATGTCTGTTCTATCCTTTCTACCTGCTGTTTCCCTATTCTTGATTCGCTTTAGTGGAAACGAAATGAGGGAACCAGCTCTGAAACGTAACGAAAAAGGGGCGTGGTTGCCCACACCCCCTAATACTACCTGGAAAAAGTCCCCCGGAACATACTATGAACTGCGTACGCTAGTTTTCCGCAACCTTAACGAGCGGCTCGCTGCGATTTGCGCCACAACAGATACGAGTAGACGTAGACGGCTCCAACCGAACCAAACGCCAGAACCGCAATCACCGCGGCGACGACTTCACTCGAAAGCACGCTGCCTGCCACGCCCATCACAATCAGGCCAATACCCAGTACCATAAAGCAGGCGCCGCCAAAACGCTGCGTACGGCGCCAGTTCTCGGGATCGGCAAGCGCCCAGGGCGTCTTGATACCGAGCGTATAGTTCTGCTTCACACGCGGCAAGTAGTTGCCTACGCCGATGAACAGCAAACCGACAACACCGGAAATCAGCACGTTAACTGAACCGACCGCCGGCACCACGCCCCAGACCGTAAGCTCTCCCAGCCAGCTTATGGCGCACATGAACAAGGTGAAGGCGATTACGAAGCCCTGGTAGAACTTGCCCGAGGTTCGATATGCCTCACCTTTGGGGTCGATGCGCGGCACCACGCAGAACATTGCGAGAAGCGCCAGAGGCAGCACGCCGAGCGCGGAGGCCATCCAGCTAGGACCCCAACCGTCGACGGCGCCGTTCGCGCCCCAGTGCGTGGGAATCTGCGCAGGCAAGCTCGGCATCACCATGAGGTGCGCTACGACATTGGCGACGCACAGAGCGACCAGCACAATCCACACGCGCGACGATACCCCCGTGGGGTGAATGCCCTTGTTTTCGTTATTCATCCTTATCACCTTCCGTGTTTGTAAAGCCCATAAACCAGCCAATCAAATCCTGCATGACGGTGGTGTTTAAGCTGTATACGATGTTTTGGCCATGGCGCTCGTCGGTCACCAACCCGGCGCTTTTGAGCGTCGCCAAGTGATGGCTGAGCGACGGCTTGCTGATGTCAAAATGCTCGGCAAGCTCTCCGGCCGTGCAATTGCCCTCGCGCAGCAGTTCCAAAATGCACCGTCGCGTTGGATCGGCAAGCGCCTTAAAACCCTCTCCCGGCATAAGACCTCCTTTCATCATCTCTCATGACGCGCACACTATACTCGATATTTAGATGTTTGTCTAACTATCTAATACAGGAACATCTATAGAACATTCGTTCGCCTTTAGCTACAATGGGAGTTGAAGCAGATGGGCCAGCTCCCTCTATCCGAGAAGGAGATGGACTATGAGTATTGACGATGTCCTGACGTTGTTATTGCTTGTAATCGCGGCTGTGGAGCTCGGCATCCACATTGGAGGTCGAATGAAATAGCCGCCCCCGCGTAATGCGAAGACGGCCACTTCTCACGCTACAAACGTGTTTCGGAGTTGGCTAACCCGCGGCAACGGGCGCCATCTGCTTCAATCTTATGCGAATCCCGATCCCATTTCAACAAGCCCAAGGGCTCAAATGGAATCGCGATAACACCTATAATGGCGATAGCTAAAACACGATTCGCTTCCCCATCGGAGGATGTCTATGACCGAAACCGCTGCCGCTCTCGTCGAGACACGCGACACCAAGCTCGAGATCATCATGGGCCGCGAGGCACTCGATAAGCTCGCCGATGCTACGGTGCTGGTGCTCGGCTGCGGAGGTGTGGGGTCCAATTGCTGCGAGGCACTCGCCCGCGGCGGCATCGGTCATTTCGTCATTCTGGACAAGGACATCATCGCGCCCAGCAATATCAATCGCCAGGCCATCGCCTTTCACAGCACCGTCGGTAAGCGCAAGGTGGACGTGATGGAAGCCATGATTCGCGATATCAATCCCGCCGCCACCGTTATCAAGCGCACCGAATACCTGCTGAGCGACAACATCGACGAGTTCTTCGCGAGCGTTTTGGAGCAGACGGGTGGCAAGCTCGACTACGTCGTCGACGCCATCGACACCATCTCGGCCAAGCTCACCATTGCCAAATATGCTCAGGACCACGGCATTCGTTTGGTTAGCTCCATGGGCGGGGCCAACAAGCTCCATCCCGAGTGCCTCCGCTTTGCCGACATTTTCGATACGGTACGTGACCCCATGAGCCGCATCATGCGCAAAGAATGTAAGAAGCGCGGCATCAAGAGCCTGCACGTGCTGTTTAGCTGCGAGGAGTCGGTTAAGACCCAGCCCCGCGACCCTTCCAACATCCACGAGCGCACCGAGCTCGGAACAGCCAGCTTTATGCCCCCCATCATGGGCCAAATGATTGCCGGCGAGGTCATTCGCCAGATCAGCGGGCGCGGCACCGAGCGCGTGCGCGCTGATGGCCAGCGCCTGGACTAGCGGAGTGCGCCGAGATGGAGCCCCGGTTATTTGATGCACACTGCCATCTTGATTTAATGGCTCACCCGGACGCCGTTGCCGATGAGGCGACGGCGCTGGGCTTGGGTCTATTTGATTGCGGCGTCGATCCACGCGGCTTCGCTAGCGCAAACGAGCGCGCCCGTCGCCAAACAGGCATCATCGCCGGCGTTGGGCTTCACCCCTGGTGGCTCGCCGACGGCCACTGTGGTTTTGACGAAATCAATCTGCTTTGCGAAGTTGCAGCCCAAGAGCGCTACATCGGCGAGGTGGGACTCGACTTTTCTGCGCGCTTTGCCGGAAGCGAGCCGCTGCAAACGCAGGCACTTGACCGGCTCTGCAATGCGCTCGCGCAGCGTCCTCTTGCCGGGCGCGTAATATCAATTCACGCCGTTCGTTCGGCAGGAACCGTACTGGACGTCCTCGAATCGCATGGGCTACTCATCCCAAACCCCGACTCCCCCGCCATCATCTTCCACTGGTTTAGCGGCACCTCGGACGAGCTCGTCCGCGCGCGTAATGCGGGCTGTTATTTTTCCGTGAACGAGCGGATGCTCGCCACCAAGCGCGGTCGCGAATACGCCCGACAGATCCCACTCGATCGTTTACTGCTCGAGACCGATGCACCAGCGGAGACAAACACAGAAACAAGCGCGCAGTCGCTCATCAAATCGCTCACAAGGACCTCGATGCGCATTGCCTCACTCAAAAACTGTGACGCAAAGCGCATCGAGTCGGTAGTTTTAGCAAATGCGCACTCTGTTTTTGACCTTCGCTAACCCCTGTGGGCAAAAATGCCAAGGGACATGCGAATCGCACAACGCAGTCCCTATTGGTAGGCAGTACAATTCGGCAGCATTACACCAATTCGTGCATGAGATCACGGTTGCGTGCATACAATTCGTCAAAGATATGACGACGCGACGCATATAACTCGTGGGCAGCCATATCGGGCTCGATTGTTTGCGCAACGCCAAGGACTCGGGCGAGCTCATCCCATGATGCATAGGCGCCACCTGCGAGAGCTGCCATGATGGCATCACCGAAGCATGCGCCCACCGTAACCTTGGCAACCGAGACCTCGCGCCCGCATACGTCGGCGATAGCCTGCATCCAAACTGGATTCTTGGTTCCACCTCCGACAAGCATAATGCGCCCAATTGGCAGACCATGCTCTCGCTCGATAATGTCGACATGGGATGCAACGGTATACGCGACGCCTTCCAAGGCGGCGCGAACCATATGGGCTCGCGTATGCCTTACGGTCAGGCCAAAGAAGACGCCACGCGCCGCGGGATCATTGAGCGGAGTACGCTCCCCCGCAAAGTACGGCAGACACAGGAGCCCACCGGCACCCGGCACCACGTCGGCGGCATCATGCGCCATAACCGAATATGCATCGGGGCCACCGTGGTCCTCGGCCTCCACGACATCGCGATACAGCTCTTGGCGCAGCCACGATGTGAGCGCACCCGCCGTATTGGTCCCCGCGCAGATCCCGTAAGTTCCGGGAATGATAAACGTCCCTGGCCACAGGCGGGCATCATCGATCATATGATCAGCTAGGTAGATGAAATACGCCGTACTCCCCAACTGAACCATCATATCGCCGGGACGGAATACACCCGTCGAAATGGCCTCGGCACCAGAGTCGCCCGTTCCCACTAAGACAGGTGTCCCTGCCGCGAGCCCCGTCGCCTCTGCCGCACGCTGCGTAATCACCCCGGCAATATCGGTAGCCGAACCGCCGATGACCATCGCATCCGGTAGGCAATTAAAGAGAAGTGAATCGGCAATGTCCGCAGTCGTGCGGTCGTTGAGATAAACCTCCCCCCTCGCTCGTGATGAAGTGAAAAAGCTTGAGGTCGTCCAAGCGCAGCGCCGCCTTGCGACGCATGGTGTGCGCGAAATCTCGGTTAATCAGCCCGAGACCACCGGCCCAGGCACCGCAAAAATTGCAGCGCGTGAACTGCGCGTCGACGGCAGCGCACAGCTCGATTGTGGCATCGCCATCGTAAATAGCCTCAGCTCCCCAAGGGGTCGACAGATCATGGGATAGAGCCCCGATTACATAGCCCATCGATGCAAGGGTTGAGGGAGAAACGTGCTGCTCATAGGGTATCGAGAGCTCATTGGTAATCAAAATGCCATCGACACCGCCCTGCTGCAACGCTTCGAGATCGCACTTGGCGGCTTCCACGACCTGCGATACGATTCTACCCGGATAATACAACGGATCACCTGGCAGAGGACGCAGGCTAAACTGAAGGGACTGACCCCGGAGGAGTTCCGGAGCCAGTCCCTTGCGGTGTAGTTCTTATTTGAGCCGTCCAAGTTTTGGGGTGCAGTTCATTATCGCAGGGACGTTACTCCCCCAGCACCTCGACGTACACTTTTCGCTTCTGCGGACCGTCAAACTCCGCAAGATAGATGTTCTGGGCACTTCCGCACACGATGTGGCCATCTTGGACGGGAAAGAAGCAACTGTTTCCACAAATCATGCTCTTGATATGCCCACAGGAGTTGTTGCCGGTGGCTCCATAGCTCGGCAGGAAGTGTGCATGCGCATAGGGGGCATCGAGTGGGGCGATGCGATCAAGCGTCTCCATAAGATCCGTCTCCACGCAGGGCAGCCCCTCGTTTACCACGATTCCACAGGTCGTATGCGACAAAATAATCGCTGCCAAGCCATTGGTCACCGAGCTGCGTTCGATGGCAGCGTGCACGTCCTCGGTAATATCGATGAACTGGTCCGGAGCAGTCGATAGATAGCTCAATGTCTCGAGCGTCACCATGTTTACTCATCCCCTTCAAGAAAACGCAGGGCATTACCCCAGTAGAGCCTTTCTCGCGCATCATCGCGCATGGGCACGGTATCGAGCGCCCGCTTGAGTTTGAATGCACGAAAGCGCGGCGTATTGCTGGCGAACATCACTTGGTGCGATAGCGCGCGCTCATACCACAGCGGCCCCATATCGACCGTGAAAAGACGCTGCATCATCTCCTCGGGCGAATCGATGTAAGTGATAGAGGTGTCCGTGTAGCAGTTGGGATACTTGAGCAGCATCGCCACGGCCTCGCGCACCCAGGGCCAGCCAAAGTGGGTCAAACTAAAGCGCACGTTTGGATGCGTTGCGATTGTGTGCTCAAATGCAAGCGGGTTACTGCGCGAGAGCTCTGCGCCAGGCTCCCAAGACATACCGGCATGGAAAACCACCGGCTTGTTATAGCGCTCGCACAGCTCGTAAAGCGGCTCGGCCACAGCATTATCGGGGGCAAAACCCTGCTTTGCAGGATGCAGGCAAAGCCCCTTTGCCCCCAACTCGGTAAAGGCACGCTCCAATTCGTCTGCGGCACCGCTCACCTGCGGGTCTACGCTCGCAAATCCCCACAGACGATCGGGATGCGCGGCAACCAGCATGGCAATCTGGTCATTGGTGCCAAAGTGTCCTCCGCATGCCGTGGTTACATCGAGCGGCATGAGCACGCTCTTCTGCACATCGCAGACGTCCATCTCGACTTGAAGCTCATCCCAATCCATGGGGCCCATATGCCCCATACCAAATTCTCGTGACCAAAAGCCGAATCCATCAGGCTCATCACCCGGCTTACAGATCTCGCCGTAGAGCATAGGATGGACCAACATGTCGATAACCATTTCGTACTCCTTTCCAGGCATTTGACCCTAGTACGGCTCAAACGAACCAATCACTCGGGACGACAGCTCAGCGCCCGCCTTCATACACGCCGGAATATCAAGGCCATCGATCACGCCCTTGGTAAACCCGGCAATATACGAGTCGCCGGCACCCACGGTGTTAACGACCTTCTCCGCCGGTACGATCCCGCACTCATAGAAGCGCTCACCGTCATAGGCAATGCTTCCCTTCTCGCCAAGCGTGGCAACCGCAACGCGCGGTCCCAATTCCTGCACGTGGCGCACCCAGTCTCGTAGCTCCGGAGTGTCCTCTTCAAACGACATGAACGCGTAGTCTACGTAAGGAAAATGAGTCTCACAGGCATATTCGGGATCCTGGCTGAACACCGAGAAGTCCATTACCACCGTCTTGCCCGCATCATGCCATTCGGGCAGGAGGTCCAAACAATTGCCAAACAGGTCGGTATGAATGATGTCATGCTCTAGGATAAACGCCCGGTCGTCTTCATTCGGTCGATATGTCTCCATTACGCCATCGATTGCCTCGAGATGCACGCGATCGACGCCGTCTTTCAACGCCATGAGCATCACCGAGGTGTCGCCATCCTCCACCCGCAGATGTGAGATATCGAACCCCTCAGTGGCCAGCGCCTCCCTCATCTTGTCTCCGTACTCGTCCTTGCCGACAACCGACACGGCGGATACCGAAACGCCCATTCGTGCAAGATGGATACCCCAGTCAATGCCATTACCAGTCGGATAGAACGCGCCGATGTTTTGATAGACGTCCGCGCAGCAAAAACCAGCCGCACACGCTTTAATACCCATGGTCTTCTCCAATGTTCAAAAGGGGACCCACCGCATGGCGAGCCCCCTTTTCGCGTTTCGCTTATTGTTTTGCATCGGCTGTCCAAGGCCTCATAGCCAGACCGCCGTACGCTTTCTTAAGCTATTCGACGATCGGCGCTCCATGGCCCCAAGAACCTTCCATGCCGCACACGGTCGAGGCAAACCCGGCAGCAAAGTCGAGCGCGCGCTCGATGGCCTCTGCGCCATCCTCACCACGCTTGGCGGAATCGAGATAGCACATCAAAAACGAGGTGAGGAACGAGTCGCCCGCCCCCATGGTGTCCTTCATGTCCGCTACCGGTTTAGCCAGCTGGCGGTAATAACGCTCGCCGTCGTAAGCAATGCAGCCCTCGGCGCCCGCCGTAGCCGACACAAAACGCGGACCCAAGCCCTTCACCCATGCCAGACGCTCGCGAATCTCGTCCTCACTCGCGGCATCCGCCGCACTAAAGAAAGCGAAATCGACGTAGGGCGCAATCTGCTCGTAATACTCGTCGGTGGAGTCGTCCGAGAAGTCAAAAGAAACCGTGATGCCCGCAGCCTTCAACTTGGGCAGCTCGCGCTCGGTAAAGCAATAGTTGCCCGAATGAACCACATCGAACTGCTTCATGTACGCAAGGTCAAAGCGATTGAGGACATAGCGCGCATCACCACGGATACCGCCCTCGTTGGAGCCAAGGAAGACACGGTCACCGTCAACGACGGTCACGCGAGCCGCTCCGTTCTCGCCAATCATCTGCTCGCACTTATCAAGCTCGATACCCTCATCCTCGAGGCTTGCAATGACATGCTCGGCAGCGGCGTCATTGCCAAAAATGCCCATGTATGCGGAGCGTGCGGCACCGCATTTCTTGGCATAGACGGCAAAGTTCACCGCGTTGCCGCCAGGATACATGGTGTGGATATGCTCGTAGCGATCGACGACGTTGTCGCCAAATCCGAGCGCGTTAACGTTAAATGCCATGGCCTTTGTCCCTTCTAGTACTCGACAACACCCATATAGCGACGGAAATCGGGATCGTGATCAAACACCTTGCCGCGTGCAGCACGCAGCTCGCAATTCATGGCGTAGAACAGCACCGGGTCCAGATAGGCACGGACGCTCGCCGGCACGGCTTCCATACCGTACTCCTTGGCATCGAGCACCATCAGCGTATCGGTATGCGTCTTAAGGAACGCCAGGGCGCGCTCGTCCATAGCACGGCACTCGCTGGAGCCCATCTGCAGGAAGTAAAAAACGCCATCCTGAGTAGCCTCGAAGGGGCCATGGAAGTACTCGGCAGAGTGGATGTAGCTGCAGTGCTGCCACTGCATCTCCATAAGAGAGCAGATAGCGAAACCGTAGGTCTGGCTAAAGTTGGGACCGCTGCCCAGAATATAGAAGAACTCGTGCTCCTGGCAAAGCTTGGCAAAGCGATCGCCCAGCTCGGCATTTACCTTCTCGCGTGCCGGGGGAAGAATCTTATCCATCTCGGCGATACCGGCATACATATCGGCAAGATCGGCGTAGCCTTCCTGCTGATCGAGCAGCTCTGCCGCAAGCGACAGCGAAATGCCAGCGGGGACCTCGGCCTGCGGCACACCCTCGCCCCATGGGTAGACCCACGTGGTCCACTTGCCGGAGTCGATCTTGGATCCAGCGTTGTCGGTCTGGGCGATCACCGTAGCGCCGGCGGCAAGGGCAATCTCGCAGCCCTCGACGACCTCCGGGGTATTGCCACTGTGGCTGCAAGCGATGACCAGGGACTTCTCGCCCAGACGACGCGGACGCATAATGTCGAATTCACGTGCGGTATAGATATACGAAGTGAAGGTGGTTGCCTCGCGCTGCAGAAGCTCATGAGCCGGGATCAAATCGATCATGGAGCCACCGCAAGCAATCCAGTAGACGCTGTCGAACTTGCCCTTCTCGGCAATTGCCTCTTTGATCAGATCGTGTGCGTTCATATCCAGTTCCTTTCTTATTTGACCCGCAATCAATGACGTTGACTGCGTGGCCGATAGTTGTTTTAGTCAATCAGATATTTCTCGAATGCGGCCATGTTCTTGGCATCTGCCGCGGCCGGGTCATCGTAGTAACGACCGTCCGTGATTTCCTGGCCCAGCATGCCGTCAAAACCATGGGCGTTGAGTGCGGCGACGAAGGCGTCCATATCGTGCTTGCCATCGCCCCACACCAGATGGCCATACGGGTCACCGTCGATAAAGTGCATCTCGTGAATTGCCCCATCACCAAAGGCGGCAAACCAGTCCTCGAGCGTCTCGCCCGCAACGCCCATCGCAGTTGTATCAACCATGGGCTGTAAGTACGGGCTCGCGACCTCGTCAATCATGCGCTTCGCATCGGAAACCGTCGTCACAAGGTTGCTCTCCTCGGGACGCAGGCTTTCCATCGTAAGCACCAGACCGTGCTCGCCGGCATACTCCGCCAGAATGGACAAGTGCTCGCGGCTGCGCTTCCAGGCTTCCTCGCGGTCCTCGTCCCAGTCGCCCCAGCCCGAGTTGATGGACATACGATCGCACCCAAGTACCTCGGCAAGCTCAATGCCGTGCTTAAAGTACGCCAGGCTGCGCTGTTCATGCAGCGGCTTGCGTGCGCAGTACTGCCAAGGATAGACAACATTCTCGGGGCACAGAGTACGATACCTAAGCCCACGGTCTGCAGCCTTTTTCGCCAGGACCTCAGCCTCAAAGTAGCCCGTATGGTCGAGCGTCACATGCGGCTCTGCACACCACAGCTCAATGGACTCAAAGCCCAAGCGCTGCTGCACATCAAGGAAGTAATCGAGCGACCACATGATGTAGTGGATATTCATGCCCGCAATCTGCTCGCGGCGCAGCGTCGGTTTGGATTCAGACATCTTATGCCTCCTTATTTCGATCGAACACGATTTGTCCGTCCGACATCGTCATGTCAACCGCAAGATCACGTACGTCGCGATAATCGAGGTCGAACACATCCCGATCGAGCACGCAGATATCGGCAAGCTTGCCGACCTCGAGCGTACCCAGCTCGTCTTCACGCATCAGATCGTACGCGCCCCCGGCAGTCCAAGCGCGCAAGAGCTCGACAAGCGTCAGCGCGTTGACCTCATTCACGGGCAGTCCGTCGTCGAAGTATCCGCCGCACGCACTGTAGATTGACTCGCCCAAGCTCGGAATCAGCAGCGGTAAATCCGTGCCACAGCACACTGTGCATCCGGAATCTTCCATGCCGCGGCGATTCCAGCTGTGCAAAAGTCGCGTCTCGCCAATTTGTCGACGCATCATCGACAGGCAATCCTCGCGCCGGTCCAGCGTTAGAATCTGCGGATAGACCTCGCAAATTCCACCTAACTTGCCAAACTCGACAAGATCGGTCGGGTCAGAGTTCTCGAGATCGGTAATCGCATGGCGGCGAAGCATCCGTCCATGCTCGTCTCGAGGCAGCGAGGCATAGAGCGCCACGGTGCGACGAACGGCGCCATCGCCCTGGCAATGCAAGGAATATCGGAAGCCGTCAGCATCAATTGCACGCAGCTCGTCCTCAATCAGATCCCACTCTGGCTCCTCGACGACCGTCTTGCCGGCAGCGCCTGCATCGGCCGAGTCCTCATAGGGGTCTATCATCTCGGCAAGCCCCGCCCATACGCCGCGATCGGTCATACGGTTGAAGCCAGAAAAACGAACGAACGGTCCCCGGAAGCGCTCTCGTGCCTCGCGGGCATATGACAGATTTGCACCGGCACCCACCGGCTGCGACATCATAGAGACGCGAACCGTCAGCTCACCAGATTCCTCACGGCGAGCCATTTCGTCGGCAAAGCCGTAGTAGTCATCAAACGCCATCTCCTTGATGGCGGTAACGCCGCGCTCGTTAAGCATGCTCATGTAGTCCGAATACCCGGCACGCGCCTCGGGCAGCGCGAGGAAATCGCTCATCATGCGCCAGATCTTCTCGGCATAGCACGCCTGGGGTGTAAAGCCGTATCGCGCACTGGCGGCAGCGTTGAGAACGCAGGTCTCCGCTCCTGGTGTAAAGCAGACGACGGGGATATCGCCAAAACAATCGTCAAACACAGCTGCCGTATTTGCGTTCTCGGCATCCGATGCCAACGTTTTGGGTAGGTTGTGACCAAAAGCCGCCGCGCAATCCGGATGATCTTCTTTCCATGCACGCAAGAGCGACACGGCCTCTTTGGCATCGGCGATGCCGGACAGATCAGACCCCAATGTCCGCAGCGCCCAGCCTGTATAGAAGGTATGCACATCGATCAGGCCAGGCATGACGGTGCGGTCGCCAAGGTCAACTACCTCGTCTGCCTGGGTCAAATACGAAGCTACCTCACTCTTGGTGCCAACAGCCTCAATTCGATTGCCACGGACCGCTACGAAACCTTCAAACGGCAGGTCCCCCGTACCGGTAAAGACGCTCTTAGACGTCAGGACCGTCAAACGATCAGACATCACAACCACCTACACCGGAAGCATGCCAGAGACTGCCGTTACGATCAGACCAAAGACGACCATGAAAATGAAGAACTTCCAAATGGTCTTCCACCATTGGCCAAACGAAATCCTAGCCACGGCAAGACCGGCGACCGTCATGCCCGCCACGGGGCTGATGGTGTTGATGGTCTGGTTGGCAAACTGGAGCGCGGTGACGGCCGCCTCGGGATTGAGGCCCATGAGCTCGGTCAGGGGGCCCATAACGGGCATGGTGAGCGCCGCCAGGCCAGAACTCGAGGGAACCAGCAAAGAGAGCAGGCCAAGGACGATATACATAAACGTGGTGTAGACGGCGGCGGGTGCACCGGCAAGCGCGGTAGCGAGCGCCTGGAGGATGGTGTCGATGATCATGCCGCCCTCGGCGATGACCAGAATACCGCGAGCGATACCGATAACGATGGCAGCGTACGCAAAGTCGGCGAGACCCTTAACGAACTCCTCTGCGATCGTCTGCTGGTCAAGGCCGCCCAGGATACCGGCAAGCAAGCCCATGCCAAGGAACACGGCAGAAATCTCATTCATGTACCAGCCCTGGGTAACAAGACCCCAGACGATAATGCCCATACCGCAAGCAAAATCGATAAGCACGAGCTTCTGACGGATAGTGAACTCTTCCTCGATGGAGGCATCGGTCACGGAAAACTCGATACGCTTGAGCTTATCGTCCTCGTACACAATGGACGACTCGGGGTTTTTCTTGACGCGCATGGCGTAGCGCATGGCCCATGCGATACCGACGGCAGTGAAGATGACCCAAGAAACGGCGCGCAGCCACAGTTGCGGATTACCCTCGATGCCAATGATGCCTTGGGCGATCAAAACATTAAACGGGTCGATGGTCGAAGCACAATATCCCAGGTTAGGACCAAGGAAGCAGATGATGAATGCCGTCATCGAGTCATAACCGATACCCATCATGATGGGAATGAAGATGGCATAGAACGGCAGGGCTTCCTCAGACATACCAAACGTAGTGCCGCAAATGGACAGCAATGTCATCGTGATGGGGATGATGAGGATGTCCTTGTTCTTAAGCTTTTTAATCACACGGCTCATGCCGGCATTCAAAGCGTTGGTCTTGGTGATGATTGCGAACGATCCGCCAATCAATAAGACGAACGCAACGACGTCGGCAGCCTCTTGGATACCCTTGGTGGGCGCTTGCAGAACCGCGAAGATATCCTGGCCCAGATTGATGGTCTCGCCGGTCTCGGAATCGGTGTAGTTCTTATCGACCTGTTCATAGGTTCCAGCAACGGCGACTTCACGCTCGCCCGCCGCTGTCGAAATCGTCTTGCGCTGATACTGACCAGAGGGAACGATCCAAGTCAGGACCGCAAAGACAACGATCAGCAAGAACATGATCGTATAGACATGCGGTAATTTGAACTTAAAACGTCTGTTTGTCTTCTTCGCCTTCGTATCTGACATAGATACCTCCAAAGAACTCGAGACTGCATCGCATCTCGCTTCAACGTTTGCACAATGCAAACGTTCTATGACGTCCCATAGATTACCAGCAGCTTTTTCCTTCATCAAGATAATTTCAAACTGATTGCCGCAACGCGGTTGAACGGTTGCGTTTGCGCCGTGAACGGTATGGAAACGCCCGGTGAGATGATCTACCGGGCGCTTCCATTCGCAATGTCCTAGATGTCAAAAACGTAGCGAGACCCAACGATCCGCTGACGACCGATGATAAACGGCCGCCGCCGCTCATCGAAAAAGAAGGCTTCCATATAAAACAAGGGTTCGCCAACGGGAACTGCCAACAGCCGAGCGACCTCGGGCGACGCGCACGCGATCTCGAGCGTGCACGGGTCGGTAAACGCGGGCGTGCGGCCTGTTCGGTTGCGCACGAACTCAAAAATGGATTGGTTAGATAGAGGTGCCGTTGATAGATAGGCGTTGTCCTCGTAAACGTATATGTTGTTCTCGAGCATGACGGGGACTCCATCGGCAGTACGTACACGCTCAACGCAAATCAAATCAGTTCCAACGGGAACACCAAAGAACTGCGCTTCGGTAGAATCTGCTGGCAGTATCTTTCTCGAAATGACGCACGCCCCCGGTTCCATTCCGTTAACGCGGCATGCGTCCGAAAAACTCTGGACGTCATCCTTCTGGCGAATCTTGCGCTTGAGCTTGGGGGCATTGACGAACGTGCCTTTCCCCTGTCGCTTCGTTAGATAGCCCTGCTGGACGAGCTCCTCAATAGCGCGTCGCACGGTAACGCGGCCAACTTTATAGCTCTCAGCCAATTCGAATTCGTTGGGTATCCGCGCGCCTGACTTGTAGGCGCCGGAGTTGATTTCGTTTTTGATGATATCAATAACCTGTTGGTACAGCGGTATCGCTGCTTTACCGTCAGTTGGCCCTTCAGTCGGTGGCATATACCCTCTCCCAGCACAATTAATTCTAAAACGGGCTTAAGGGCATTCAACAAGCCCTTAAGCCCGCATTAGCTTAAAGTATGCTAGGTGTCGCACCAAAATGTTGGCTATTTACTCATCAGACCCGAAAAACGCGCAACTACCGCGCTCCTAAGAAAGCGTGAGCAGCTCCGGCAGCTGGTCGATAATCTTGTCCGCGGCATCCTGGCTAAAGCCAAAGCGCTCCTCGCGCTTGGCAATGACCGTCAGGCCGGCTCGCTTGCCGGCAGTGATGCCAGGCACCGAATCCTCGACGCAGCAGCAGCGATTCGCGGGCAGCCCCAGCAGATCCAGCGCATGCAAGTAGATGTCGGGCTCGGGCTTGCTCTCCTTAAACTGCTCGCCGCTCACCACATACTCAAAGGCATCCGACAGCCCGCACGCATTGAGCACTTCCTCGATGCTATCCATGGGAGACGAGCTGGCAAGCGCCACGCGAACGCCGCGGCGCGGCAGCTCTCGAATCGTATCCACGGCGCCTGGGTTAATCAAAACCTGATAGTCGCGCGGACGCTTATGCGCCCACTCGTTCCAACGGGCCAACGCTTCCTCGCCAGTGAAATGCCCCTTACCGGCGCGCTCAAACCAATCGACCAGCATATGCAGGAAGAACTGGTGCGAAGTACCGACCTGCCCATTCAACTCCTCTTGAGTCAGGTTAAGCCCAAGCTCCTTGGCAAACGCGGCAGTCTCGCCCAGGTAGTAATACTCGGTATCGACAATCACGCCGTCCATGTCAAAGATCACGGCGTCGAACGGAAATGCGGACACGGCACCCTCCCTAACAAAAGGACGCCCACGAGTAGGCGCCCGAACCATGCATTAATCGGCGATTCTAACCCAGTAGCTTATCCAGCGCCACCGCAATACCATCTTCGTTGTTATTGGCGGTCACCATCTGGGCCACGGCCTTAACCTCATCGATGGCGTTTCCCATGGCAACACCGGTGCCGGCCCACTCAATCATAGACTTGTCGTTCTGGCCGTCGCCAAACGATACGACCTCGCTGGCATCGATGCCGAGCTTGGGCAGGGCACCCTCGAGCGCGCGGGCCTTGTCGATACCGGGCGCCGTGTACTCAAAGTACCAGTCGGCCGTAAACATGCCCGAAAGCGTCTGGGTAAAGGGCGCATACATCTCCTCGTAATGCGCCTGCAGGTAGGCCGGATCGCCCGCCGTCAGCAGCTTGTCCACGGGATAAGCATCAGCAACCTCATGCAGGCTCTCCACCTCGCGGATCTTAAGATCGCACGCATCGCGCTCATACTTGACGATATTCTTCTGCGAGCCGTCAGGCAGCGTGATCATGCAATGGTACGAGTCCTCGACATGCAAATCACGACCGAGCGAAATCATAGGAATCACGTCAAAATTACGCAGGTGATCAATCAGACGGTGCAGCTCGTCAGCCGGCATGGCCTGGTCAAAAAGGACCTCATCGGTCTGAGCGTCGACCACATGCGCGCCATTAAAGGCAACCAGCAGACCGTCATGGTTTTGAAGGTCGAGCTCCTGCGCCAAGGCGTGCAGTCCCCATGCGGGACGGCCCGAAGCCAAGATGAGCTTAATGCCCGACTCCTGCGCCGCGAGCAGCTTCTCGCGCGTACGCGGGCTAATCACTTTCTGGTCGTTGGTGAGCGTACCGTCGATATCCATTGCGATGGCTTTGATTGCCATATATGCCTCCCTGTCATTGAATAACCTTGTCTGAGTCATCATACAGAACAGCCACCGCGACTCCGTTTGCAACGGGAAAAATGTCATATTGTCCCGAACATGAACGGCGTGTGGTCGTGAAGCTTTATCGCTCAGGTCAAATACGTCTGCTAGCGACGCTCATCCGTCGGTGCGCCCTCGACGATCGCGATGCCCGCCGATGCACCTAACGCGCTGGCGCCGGCCTCGATGAATGCGCAAGCCTCTTCGTAATTATGGATACCGCCCGCCGCCTTGATTGCCACGGCATCGCCGAGCACCTCGTGCATCAGCCGCACGTCCTCGAGCTTAGCACCGCCAAAGCTTCTGCCGGTCGACGTCTTAAGGAATCCCGGCTTGGCCTCCAGCGCGATCTCGCATACACGGCGCTTGGCGGCGTCGTCGCCGTCCAGCTTGCACATCTCGACGATTACCTTGTCAGTGATGCCATGCGCGCGACAAAAATCAGCAATGGTAGTCATCTCGCGCTCGATGGCATCAAAATCGCGGTTCTCGATCGACCCCTGATTCAAAACGTAGTCAATCTCGGTAAAGCCACACGCAGCGTATTCCTCAAACCTCGCAAGCTTCTCCTCAAGCGTCATAGTGCCCTGGGGAAAGTCGATAGCGCCGGCAAGGATGATGTCAGAGCCCTCGAGCATGGCGCGGCCCGTCTCGTACTCCTGCAGGTTCGCAAATACGCAGCGAAAGTTGTACTTTAACGCCTTCTCGACATAGTGCTCAAACGTGTCCTCGGGGGCATCGATATAGTCGATGTATTTATTGATGGGTTTGGCAAGCGTCATGCTGGGCCTCCTTGTTCAGGGCCGACAACCGATTCGTGGTTTCACGCGAAAAACCACGTTCAATGTACGCCCGGCATGCAAGGACAGCGTCCGCATTCCGACAAGTGGTATGAAATTAGCCGTAAACGTATAATTTACGGCAGCGAATGGCACCGCACGCGGATGCCGACAGCAAGACATCCCCCCCTCAATACACCCTCATGCCCATTTAAATAGCAAGGGGCCCGTATCTGTTGGGATACGGGCCCCTTTCGGCCATGACCTATCTCAGCAACAAAGACTACTTGCGGTGAGCGCGGTAGAACTCGATCGCACCATCTTATCCGAGCCGGGGCACGTTTGCATAGCGTGGCGCGTGACGGTTGCAAAACCACCCCATTTGAAACAAAGGCAAAAAAGTACTTGCAAAGACGCGTTCCGACATATAAGTTGAAAAAAGACCGCCGTTGCGGTTTTAAGTAGATCGAGCATATGAAGTTTGAGTTTTAGCGTGTAAGAGAAGGAAGATCGGCAAAGTACAACCCCAAACGCAATGACAACTTAATGAGGTAACTGCCACATGTGAGGCACCCAGGGCATTGCTGTCTCGATTTTGAGCACGATGCCTTCCGCCTTGCATGGGCCGTTCCATCCCGCCCCTGCAGCAACTGCCTCACGGGCTCATTGAAAACCGCATAGCACCCCAACGTCAGCACATCACCCACGGCAAGCACATCACTCACGACAACCAACACATCAACAAACAGCACGAACATCAACCGATTGGAGAAGCTATGACAAACCACCACGCTGAAGACGGCGATAAGAAAAGCATTCTGGATGCCCGCATTGAGCGAGCATATGCAAACGAATATGACGCCGCCTTTGCCGCCGCGACCATCAAGAACTACGCGTCGCTACCGCTCGCGACGATCTTGGCCGACCACCCTCAACTGCTGAAGCGCTGCACAAAGATCATGGGCGACCCCGACATTCGCAAGCTGACAGACCCCTATGCCCCAAAACGCGACAACGATTCGTACGTTCTTACCGTAGGCTGCCTAGCTCATATGCTTACGGCGCTCGACACGAAACTCAAGCTCGAATGGGAACCCGACGAGCGTCATGAACTCGAAAGCAAGCGGAACACCCTGCGCACCGCACTGTTCCTTCCGTTGGACGGCCTCAAGCGCTGCAACGTCGAGCTCAATACACAGGCGCGGCAAAAGCCCGGGACCACGGGGCAGAAAACTCCAAGACCCCATGCGGCCATCGTCGACCGCAACCGATATAACCGCATGACCGCGCACTTTTCCGCCGAGGGAGCAGCCATAAGGACGCTGATCGACCTGCTGTGCCTCCTGAGCATCAATGAGCTATTTGAGGGCTATCTCGCCCTTGTTCCCGCGACGGCACCCAAGTCGGTAGCAAAGATCATCGAGACCTGCAGACGCCAGTTTGAGCGCCATCGCAATGGCAGCGAGATGAACGCCAGCATCGCGCAGTACTACGCGGCTCATTACAAAAATGACGGATGTGCCCCTGTCGAGCATCAGCTGCGGCTCGCCTACACCACGCCCGCCGCAACGCTCCATCGCTTTGGAGCCTTTGGCGCTTGCGAGCCGCACGAACAGGCAGTCTGCCCCACAACCGAGCTCGATCTCAGGCTCGGACGAACCCTGTAGCCCGCCAGCCCCTCCGCGGGCAACAATCCTATTCCACAACACAACCAACAGAAAGGAGTCCTCATGGACACCAATCATTCCCCCATCATCAGCCCCCTCACCATGCGTGAATCCGCCCGAGGTATCACGCTCACCAGCATTTACGATGAGATGCTCGCCCGTCGCGAGCTCTCCGTCATGGGAAACATCGAAACCCCGATGGCCCACGACCTATGCCAGCAGATCCGCCTGCTCGATGCCACCGACCCCAGCCGCCCCATCACCATATTTGTCGCCAGCGCCGGCGGAAGCGTGCGATCGGGTCTTGCGATCTATGACGCCATGCGCCTCACATCGTGCCCCATCCGCACCGTCTGCCTGGAATTCGCCGCGTCCATGGGCGCCGTGATCTTTATGGGCGGCGACGATCGCCGTATGGCGCCTCATGCAGAGCTCATGATTCACGACCCGCTGATCCCCCAGGGGGCAGGCGGCTCGGCACTTGCGCTGCAGGAAACCAGCCGGCGTCTCATGCAGACCCGCAAGACCCTCACGCAAATCCTCTCGGACCGCAGCGGCCTCACGCCCAAGCGCATCCAGTCCCTCACTGCAAAAGACACCTACCTTTCGGCCGAGCGCGCCGTCGAGCTCGGCTTTGCCCACGAAATCCTCTCGACCACCAAGGAGGTCGCCCATGTCTAACCTCACCAGCCGCCTCGCCGCATCTGAGTCCGCATCGTCCACCATCCTCGCCAAGGATCGAACGCTTTCCTGCGACACCCGCCAAACGGGACTCAACAACAACGCACTTGTGATCGGCCCCTCGGGAGCCGGCAAGACCCGAAACGTCCTCAAGCCCAACCTGCTGCAAATGAACGCAAGCTGCATCGTGCTCGACACCAAAGGTACGCTCTGTCGCGAAGTGGGACCCGTGCTGGCAGCCCACGGTTACCGCGTGCAATGTCTCAACTTCGCCGACCTCAACACCGTCCCGGCCCTTGCGCCCGGCATCGAGCGCTGCGGCTACAACCCCCTGAGGCACATTCGCCGCAAGGCGGACGGCAGGCCCAACCAGCAGGACATCCTCTCGGTGGCAAAGGCCATCTGCCCCATCGAGGACAACAACCAGCCTTTTTGGGATCATGCGGCGGCAAACCTGCTGTCGTATCTTATCGCCTACGTCACCGAACAGCTACCCGCCGACGAGCAGACGATCAGCTCGGTCATCAAGCTGATCGAGCACCTGCAGGACGGTGCCACGGGTCGATTGTTTGACGACCTGATCACGACCGACCCCCAAAGCTATGCCCTCTCGCTATGGCGGCGCTACGCCATTACGCAAAATGCCGAGCGCATGCACGCGAGCATCGTCGGCATCCTTGCCGAAAAGGTCATGTGTCTGGGATTCGACGGTGCGGCACAGCTCTATCGTGAGTGCCATCAGGTGGACTTCGCTTCCATGGGACACACCCCCTGCTCCCTGTTTGTAACCGTGAGCGATATTGACCGCAATCTCGATCCGCTGACCGGCCTCTTTATTTCGCAGGCGTTTATGGGCCTCATTCGTGAGGCCCATAGGCAGCCCGACGGCAGCCTGCCCGTGCCCGTGCGCTTTATGCTCGATGACTTCGCAAATCTGCAGATCCCCCAGATCGACAACGTGCTCTCGATTATCCGAAGCCGCAACATCTGGGCAACGCTGCTGCTGCAGTCGACCAACCAGCTCGATGCGCTCTATGGCGAGGCACGCGCACGCTCCATCATGGGCAACTGCGACACGCATCTGGTGCTGGCGTTCCAGGATCCCGAGAGTGCCCGGGTGTTTTCCGACCGCGCCGACGCGCTGCCCAGCACGCTCATGGCGACGCCGATTGATCGCTCGTGGCTCTTTGTACGCGGTCGCACTCCCGAACAGGTCGAGCGCTTTAGGCTCGAAGACCATCCGCTCTACGGGGAGCTGTCCGAGGCGCAGCGAGGCCATGCGGAGACCGAGATCTAGGCGCAGGGTTCTCGCAGCGCGCGACGCCCCGGCGATGTTCCACAAAGGCCGTGCGCCCCGGGACCACGGCAAAGCAAAGGGGCCCGCATCCGATAGGATACGGGCCCCTGACTATAAGGCGCGATGCGTTAACAGCAGCGACTACTTGCGGTGAGCGCGGTAGAACTCGATGAGCGCCTGGGTCGAAGCGTCCTGCTCGGCCTTGGCGGCGTCGTCGTGGAAGGCCGGGGTGATCTGCTTGGCAAGCTGCTTGCCCAGCTCAACGCCCCACTGGTCGTAGGAGTCGATGCCCCAGACCGTGCCCTCGACAAACGTGATGTGCTCGTACAGGGCGATGAGCTCGCCGAGTGCGAACGGGGTCAGCGTGTCGCCGAAGATCGAGGTCGTCGGGCGGTTGCCCTCAAAGCAACGAGCCGGGACGATCTGCTCGGGCGTGCCCTCGGCACGAACCTCGTCGGCCGTCTTACCAAAGGCAAGCGCCTTGGTCTGGGCCAGGAAGTTGCCCAGGAACAGCTCGTGCACGTCCTGACCGCTATCGGTCGCGGGGTTGGCGGTATTGGCGAAGGCGATGAAATCGGCCGGAACCACCACGGTGCCCTGGTGCAGCAGCTGGTAGAAGGCATGCTGACCGTTGGTGCCGGGCTCGCCCCAGAAAATCTCACCGGTGTCGGAGGTCACGGCGCTGCCGTCCCAACGGACATGCTTGCCGTTGGACTCCATGGTAAGCTGCTGCAGGTAGGCCGGGAAACGATGCAGGTACTGGCAGTACGGCAGCACGGCGTGGCTCTTGGAACCGAAGAAGTTGACGTACCAGACGTTGAACAAGCCCATCAGCGCGACGGCATTGTTCTCGAGCGGCGTGTTGCAGAAATACTCGTCGATGGCGTGGAAGCCCTCAAGGAACTGCTGGAAGCGCTCGGGGCCGAGCACGACGATCAGCGACAGGCCCACGGCGGAGTCGACGGAGTAGCGGCCGCCGACCCAGTTCCAGAAACCAAAAGCGTTAGCGGGGTCGATGCCGAAGGCCTCGACCTTCTCGAGTGCGGTGGAAACGGCGACGAAGTGCTTGGCCACGGCCTCGGCGTTCTGCTCATCGGAGCCGTCGATGGCGCCCTGAGCCTTGAGCTGCTCGAGCATCCAGGTCTTGACCTCGCGAGCGTTGGTGAGGGTCTCGAGCGTGGTGAAGGTCTTGGAGACGATGATTACGAGCGTGGTCTCGGGATCCAAACCCTTGAGCTTCTCGGCCTGGTCGTTGGGGTCGATGTTGGAGATATAGCGGCAGTCGATACCGGCGTCGGCATAGGGACGCAGGGCCTCGTAAGCCATGACCGGGCCCAGATCGGAGCCGCCGATGCCGATGGACACCAGGTGCTCGATCTTCTTGCCGGTAACGCCCTTCCACTCACCGGAGCGCACGCGCTCGGCGAAGGCATACATGCGGTCGAGGACCTCGTGCACGTCGGCGACGACGTCCTGGCCGTCGACGATGAGCTGGCCCTTCTCGGTTGCCGGGCGGCGTAGCGCGGTGTGCAGGACGGCGCGGTCCTCGGTGGTGTTGATATGCTCGCCGGAGAACATGGCGTCGCGGCGCTCCTCGAGCTTCACCTCGCGGGCAAGATCGCACAGCAGCTTGACGGTCTCATCGGTCACCAGGTTCTTGGACAGGTCGAAGTGCAGGTCACCGGCGTCAAAGCTCAGCTTGTTCACGCGCTCTGCATCGGCGGCGAACCAGGCCTTGAGGTCGATACCTTCGGCCTCGAGTTTCTCCTGATGAGCCTCGAGCGCCTTCCAAGCGGCAGTCGACGTAGCATCGATAGGTGCGGCAACAGTTGCCATAAAGTCCTCCTCAACATACGGGCGCATATCTCCATGCGCCCGGATAATCAGATGACCCTATTCTAGCGCAGGTCAAGACCGTAATCAGCGAGCGTTGCCAATCCGCCCCCAAACGGCGACCGACCAAAAAGGGACAGGTTTATTTTGGCAGGTCAAACGCTTTACCAATCAAAAATAACCTATCCCTTTATGCCACATATTAGGCCGCGGCGCACACGCTGCCGAGTAACTCACGCAGAGGAGACCCGATGCCCTCCAACAGCTCGGGCGCGATGATGGCAAAAACGGGAACCTCGCCGGCGCCCACGACGGCAGGCACCTTGCCCTCCGAGACAATGCATCCATAAGGCACAAAGCCGTCTTCGCCGGCATCAAGCACGGCCATGCGACGAGCGAGTTCGCGCGCAAAGCTCGCCGTATCGGCATCGCCGATCGCCAGGACAAAGTCCACGCCCTCATCGGTCGCCAGGGCTACGGCCTCATCGACCAAATCGTCTCCCCCGTCGCCCCCGACCAAACCGCAACGAAAGAGCACGCGCTCGAGCAGGGCACGATCGAGCGAGCCCAGCGCCGCCGAAACGAGCTCATCACGCGTGTGCCTGTCGCCTCCCAGCACGACCAGTGCCTTGGTGCCGCCATAGTGGGCAACCAATCGCCCGCACCAGCGAGCCACATCCCCATCCGCAACCAAGCGCGTCGGCATACCAAACCCATAGTTGACCATTATCCCCACAACCTTTCCGTGCTTTATGGTGGTATCAATCGTTGGCCTCATGCTACGAAGCGAGCTTTTCCGAGCTGTTTCGCGCTCTTTAGGGCTGCGTTAAAAACCCGATGCAGTCGCACGACCATACCTGCCAAAACAAACCAGTCCCTTTTTGGCAGGTTTTGACGATGTCCGGATGAGCGGGTATTATCGAACAGGTATTCGATAAGAACATGTGTTTGATGGGAGGACGCGTGGGGCACGAGCGTCACACCTATATCTGCATCGACCTTAAGACGTTTTACGCCAGCGTCGAGTGCGTCGACCGCGGACTCGACCCACTCACTACATGCCTGGTCGTTGCCGACGAATCGCGCGGACGCACGACCATCTGCCTCGCTATCACGCAGGCCATGAAGGACCTAGGGATTCACAACCGCTGTCGCCTGTTCGAAATACCCGATGGCATCGACTACATTAAGGCCATACCGCGCATGCAGCACTACATGGAGGTGTCGGCGCAGATCTACAGTATCTACCTGGAATACGTCAGTCCGCAAGACGTTCACGTCTACTCAATTGACGAGTGCTTTATCGACGTGACACCCTATCTGGACCTCTATCACACCGATGCGGAAGGCTTCGCCTGCATGTTGCGCGACGAGGTCCTGGCGCGCACCGGCATCACGGCGACGGTCGGCATCGGCCCCAACCTATTCCAGGCCAAGGTTGCGCTCGATATCACCGCCAAGCACGTGCCCAGCCGTATCGGCAAACTCGACGACGAGTCCTTTCGCAAGGAGATCTGGCCCCATCGCCCCATCACTGACATCTGGGGCATCGGCCCCGGCATGGCGGCCCGTCTCGAGAAATACGGTGTCTACGACCTGATGGGCGTCGCCGCACTCGACGAGAACCTGCTCTACGACGAATTCGGCGTCAATGCCGAATATCTCATCGACCACGCCTTCGGAAGCGAGCCGACAACCATCGCCGATATCCAAGCCTATCGCCCGCAAGCGACTTCGACCACCACAGGACAGGTGCTATCGAAGGGCTATGCCTACGAGCAGGCCTACACCGTCTTGCGCGAAATGGTCGATGCCGCCGTACTGGACTTGGTCGATAAGCACGTGGTCTGCGACAGCATCTCGCTCTTTGTGGGCTACGCGAGCGAGCGCGCCGACATACGCCGCCTCGACGCCAGCGGTACCGCGCAATACGTGGACGGATGCGGGCACCTGCGCTCAAGCACGTCGAGCATCGAACCCACCGCAACCGCCGGCCCCGAACTCGCACCCCGTGCGCCCAAGCCCGTCCAGCGCGATGACGAACGGCGCCGCCTGGTGCGCGAAGCGCAGGCAATCGATGGCATCTTTGTGGGAGAGCATGGCGGCAAACCGCGTGGTGGCTATGCTGCACTCTTTGCGCACTCTAACGCCTCGCGAAAGCTGCCTGAGCGCACCAATTCCTTTAAGAAAATCATGGGCTATTTCGATGACCTTTGGGCGCAGACTGTCGATCCCAAACGACCGGTCAAGCGCATCAACTTGGGATTTGGCAACCTCCTGCCCGAGGAATTTACCACCATCGATCTATTTAGCGATATCGAGGCGGATGAGCGCGAGCGCGACCTGGCGCACGCCGTCCTGGCCGTGAAAGGCAAGTACGGCAAGAACGCGCTCGTCAAGGGATTAAGCTTTACCGCCGGCGCCACCGCACGCGAACGCAACGATCAGGTAGGAGGACACCGTGCCTAAGCCCCAACAACAGCCGATGCGGCCACCGACACCTTTTGAACGCCTAGCGGACCCCGAGGGAAGACGTCGCTCCGCCGACCCCAAGCTCACCGCTAACGGCGCCGTCCGTGCCGGCCGTGCCGCACAGTTTATGCCCTTTGCCGCCCTCACGGGATACTACGAGCTCGTACGTAAGCAGGAAATCACCGTCGAGCCAAAATGTGAGCTCACGGAAGAAAAAGCCCTCGAACTTTCGAAAAAGCTCGAGGGCCTCAAACGTGGCGACCTGGTCCGCGTCACCTATTACGATACATACGGCTATCGCAGCCGCACCGGCATTCTCGACGAAGTGCTTCCCGCGTTCAAGCTCCTCAAGCTCAAAGACATCGCCATCGACTTCGACGATATCCAAAACATCGAACTGCGCGGACGAGCCTAGACAAGGACGCGCATCCAAGGCAAGGCCTACAGCGTCATGACGTAGTAACCCGCATCTCTCACGGCCGTCTCGAGGACACCACGATCAACCGGCTGTTTAGAGCGCACGCGTGCCGTGTGGTCCGCATACGTCACCGTTGCCCACACGCCATCCAGCGTATTGAGGGCATTGGCTACGTTCTGAGCGCAGCCGTCACAGCTCATGCCACCGATGAGCAGCTCATCGGTATAGGGATAGTGTGACGCATCGGTGTCCGCCACAACAACCTTTTTGGCCTTCTTGCCGCTCGTACCATCGCTGCAACAACTCTTCCCGTGTGTCGAAGCGGCAATGCGACGCAGTCCAAAAAACATGCCGACGGCAATGACGGCCAGCACGATGAGATTCGCAGGGTTGAGCAAGTCACTCATGCGCTCCCCTTTCAAGTAGCCCTATCTAGATACCCCCATGGGGTGTTCCCATCTTAACCCAAAATCATGTCGGTTCGGTCAATTAGTTTCCCTATTCAAACTTTTTTGTTGACCATGGCTTACTTTCGTGTATAAGTTTTCCTAGGCTAACAGTTTAGATCCGTAAGGAGCGCCGTGACCCGAACCATAGACATCCCCACGTTTCAGGCAGCGGTCGTGCGCAACTGCTCTCCCACGCTCGCGGGCATCAAGCCGGCATCGCTCTTTACCTATCCAGGCACCTACGCCCACGGGGACAGTTCGACCGCAACCGAAGCCATCGCAGAACGCCGAGCACGCCTGCTCAACGTTATCGCCCAGTGCAACCGCGAGCTTGACCCGCTCGGCATCCACCTGAGTGTTTTGGTCTGGCGGCCCTGCGGAGCGCTCGTGTACGTGTACCGAGCCAAAAGCCTCACCACCTATTTCGCAGATCCTCGCGCCCAAACGGCGCTCGCCTCGGAAGGCTACGACACGAGAGACCTTTCAACATGCCTTGTGCATTTGGCATCGCGCATCACGCTCGCAAGCAATAACGTCGCGGAATGCGCCTGCAGCCAGACTCGATGCGCACTACCCCAGCAAGCTAGCTGCAGCAAAGACTGCACCTGCGAGTTTCCGCACGAAATAGGCTACTTCCTTGGATATCCCTACGACGACGTCCACGAGTTCATCGTCCAGCACGGCGAAAACTATAAGGTCTTTGGCGCATGGAAGGTATACACAAACGTTGAGCAGGCGCTCACGACCTTCGATTCCTATCGCGCATGCACGCAATACCTTACCTACATCTATCAACAGGGCTGCAGCTTGGCGCAACTTGCCCAGGCGACCCGATAGAACGTACAAACCGCGGCCGCACGCCGCACAACCGAAAGGACAACACATGAGCAAGATTGCAGTCGTCTACTGGAGCGGCACGGGCAACACCGAGGCCATGGCAAACTTTGTCGCCGAAGGCACCACGTCCGCGGGCGCCGAGCCCGAAGTCATCCCCTGCGCCGACTTCTCCGCAGACAAGGCCGCCGACTACGATGCCTTCGCCTTCGGCTGCCCCGCCATGGGTTCCGAGGAACTCGAATACGATGAGTTCCAGCCGATGTGGGACGAGGTCAAGGAGACCCTCGGCGATAAGAAGGTCGTCCTCTTTGGCTCCTACTCGTGGGCCGAGGGCGAGTGGATGGACAACTGGAAGGCCGACGCCGATGAGGCAGGTGTCAACGTCGTCGATTCCGTCATTTGCTACGACGCCCCCGACGATGAGGGCGAGGCGGCCTGCCGCGCCCTTGGAGCCGAGCTCGCCTAGCGGCAATGAGCTCCGCCCGTAACGCGCTCTGCACCAAAACACATTCGCGTCCCAACAAAAACGGGAGCCGGATCACATCCGGCTCCCGTTTTCTGCTATGTCAGTCATATAAAGCGGCTACGAAATATTGCCCAAGAACGCCTTGGTGCGCTCGCTCTTAGGATGGTCGAAGACCTCGCTCGGCGTGCCATCCTCCACGATAACGCCGCCGTCCATAAAGACGACGCGGTCGGCGACGTCGCGGGCGAAGCCCATCTCGTGCGTCACAACGATCATGGTCATGCCGTCACGTGCCAGATCGCGCATAACGCCAAGGACGTCGCGGACAAGCTCGGGGTCGAGCGCCGACGTGGCCTCGTCAAAGAGCATCACGTGCGGGTTCATCGACAGGGCGCGGGCGATGGCCACACGCTGCTGCTGGCCGCCCGAGAGCTGGCTCGGCATAAAGTCGATACGCTCGGCAAGGCCGACCTTGGTCAACTCCTCGACGGCAATCTTCTCGGCCTCTTCCTTACTGCGCTTGAGCACCTTTTGTTGCGCAAGCATGACGTTCTTTTTGACTGACAGGTGCGGGAACAGATTGAACTGCTGAAAGACCATGCCCAAGTGCGTACGCACTTTATTGAGGTCAACGCCCTTGGCGCACACATCCACGCCCTCGACAACAATCGAACCACTCGTGGGCTCCTCGAGACGGTTAATGCAACGAAGCATCGTCGATTTACCCGAGCCCGAGGGCCCCAGAACGACAACGACCTCACCCTTGTGCACATCCAGATCGATATCGCGCAGAACCACGTTATCGCCAAAAGCCTTTTGGAGGTTCTTGATGCTGACAACGACCTCGTTGGAATTCGTTTCACTCATGACAGGACCTCCTTACAGACCGGCGATATGATCGGCGGGCGTCGCGACAACCTGTCCGGCGCTCTTGGCGGGACGCTTCTTCTTGGTCTCGGCCGTACCCAGCAGCTTCGCCTCAAGACCGCTCACCAAGCGAGCAAGCGGCAGGGTAATGACCAGATAGAACAGGGCGGCAACCACATACGGCGTGATGGAGCCCGTCGTGGCCACGATGGTGCGGGCGTTCATGACGATCTCGACCACGCCAACGGCGGCGAGCAGCGACGTGTCCTTGTAAAGCAGGATAAACTCGCTGGTCAGCGTAGGCAGGACATTGCGGAACGTCTGCGGAATCATAACGTAGAGCAGCGTCTGGAAGGCATTCATGCCCAGGGAGCGAGCAGCCTCGTTTTGGCCCTTGGGGATCGACTGAATACCGGCACGGAAGATCTCGCACAGGTACGCAGACGAGTTCATGGCCATGACGATAACGCCCAGCACATAGTCGTCCACTTTGACACCGGCCAGCGGCAAGCCAAAGAACGCAATGTAAATCTGCAAGAACGCCGGCGTGCCGCGGATGATATTCACATAGATGCCGGCAAGACAACGAAGGATGCGCGACTTGGAAATGCGCATGAGCGACAGCGCAAAGCCAAAGGGAATAGCCAACGGGAATGCCACGAGCACGATCGAGAGCGACATAAGGAAGCCCTTAAAGACGATCGGCAGGCTCTGGACCAAAATGACCGGGTTCAAGAACAGGCGGAGGAACATATTGGAGTTCCAAGCCTCGACCCACGGCTGCTCTTTAAGGTCGGCCAAGAAGTTATCAAAAGCCGTGACGCCTTTAATGTCCACCGAGGGAATCTTGGAGATCTTCTTGGTCGAGCCGTCAGCCAAGGTGTAGGTTCCGCTAAAGGCCTCGTCGCCGCCCTCGACGGGAAACGTCACGCCGTAAACCTCGACACGGAAAAAGCCGCCGGCAGGCGCCGTCTCGCCAAAGTCGATCTTGAGCGTCTGGCCATCAGCCGTGCACGTGGGTTTCATGGGCGTACGATCCATGAGGTCCTCGCCCGAGAGCATCGTCAATCGCGTGTCATCGGTGCCAAACGTCGTGCCGTCGACAAACGTCAGCGAAAGACCGCTCAGCTCCTCGTCGGCATCGGCCTGAACTTCCCAGGTAATACGCGTCTCGGTGCCGCCGACCACAGCGCTACCCGAACCGGTGTTGGGTCGGGCGGTAATCTTTGCGGTCTCAAGCGCCTGGGCGGTCGTGGGCGCATATGCCCCCGCGCACACCAGCGCGAGCGCCACGGCCATGACGCAGGCTAGCTTTTGGAGCAAGGCAGGCAGTGGAAAACGCTGCTCTGCGGCCCCTTTGTTCAGTCGAGACAAGGTGGCTCCTATCGTAGAAGTTGCCGGCAAAACGAGACGGAAACGCTCTCCGTCAAGAGAAGCGCAAAGGCCCTCTCCGCAAAACGGAAAGGGCCCGCGCGCAATCAAGTAGCTATTTTACTTGATGTTGTACTTAGCCATGAGGGCGTCAACGGTACCGTCGTCGGTCAGGTCCTTGATGGCCTGGTTGATGTCGTCCTTGAGCTTGGTGTTGCCCTGGTTAATGGCGATGGCATACTCCTCGCCGGTGCTGACCTGCTTAACCGTATGGCAGGTGTTGAACTGCTCGGCGGTCAGCTGGCTGGCAACGGAGCGGTTGGTGACTACGGCGTCGCCCTTATCGGACTGCAGGGCACTGAAGCACTCGGTGGCGTCCTTGTAGGGGACGATCTTGGCCTTGGGGAAGTTCTCCTGGGCAAAGGCCTCGGCGGTCGAGCCAGACTGGACGATGATGGTAGCGTCGGCGTTGTTGAGCTTCTCGCTGTAGTTGTCGGCCGTGATGTCGGTGTTATCGACCTTGGTCACGATAGCCTGATCGTCCATGTAGTAGGAATCGGAGAAAGTGACTTCCTTCTCACGCTCGGGCGTGTCGGTGATAGCCGCGATGGCGACGTCATACTTGGCGCCCGAAGCAACGCCGGGGACGAGCGTGTCAAAGTCATTGTTGACATACTCGACATCCAGGCCCAGCTTGTCGCCGACAGCCTTGATGAGTTCAAGGTCAAAGCCCTGATAATCGCCGTTGTCATCCTTGTACTCAAACGGAGCGTACTCGGCAGAGGTGCCGACGGTCAGCGTACCATCCTTGACGAGCGCGTACTCCTTGGAGCCGTCGACCTTCTCGACCTTAGCGTCGTCAGAGCTGCTGGAACCGGCATCAGAACCAGAGGTGGCGTTGGACGAGCCGCAGCCCGTCAGTGCGAGGGCGAGCGCCATGGCACCCGTGGCGGCAAATGCGCCAAGCTTCTTGAGCTTCATAATCAGTCTCCTTCCGGTGACCTCGTTTGATTCAGAGGCCTGCAAAAACTGTTGGCTATTATGCACCTGGAATTACGAATCTGCAATGAGAAAACTGATTGAAACAAACCCATAACGTGAATGGAATACTCTACTTTGTGACAGTCATTACTGCTGCAATGACCTTAATAATCTAATTTCAGCTGCATAACCTGCAAGTTCGTTCGGAGTCTCCAAAATAAACGGCAGCGAACACAAACGGCCATTCGATACAATATTCTGCATAACCTGCATACCGCCACCAAATTCCTCGCTGCCAAGGTATCCCTTGCCGATGCACTCGTGACGATCTTTATGGGCGCCACAAGGGTTCTTCGAATCGTTGATGTGTACGGCATGCAAGCGATCGATACCCACCACGCGGTCGAACTCGTCGAGTACGCCGTCCAGATCATGGATGATGTCGTAGCCGGCATCGCTCACATGGCAGGTGTCCAAACAAACGCCCAGCTTATCGGACAGCTCTGGGCACTTGGCGGCAACGCCCTCGATAATGCACGCCAGTTCTTCAAAGCTACGGCCCACCTCGGTGCCCTTGCCTGCCATGGTCTCAAGCAATACCGTCGTCTGCTGTCCCTCAAACATCACCTGGCACAGCGTGTCGACAATCATCTGAATGCCGACGTCTGCCCCCTGTCCCACATGCGCACCGGGATGAAAATTGTAGTAGTTGCCGGGCAGCGCTTCCATGCGCTGCAGATCCTCGGCCATGGCCTCCAGGGCAAACTCGCGCGCCCGCTCCTTAGCGGAGCAGGGGTTATAGGTATACGGGGCATGAGCCACGAGCGGGCCAAAGTCGTTTTGCTCCATAAGCTCGCGCAGGGCCGCCACGTCATCCATGTCAAGGTCTTTTGCCTTGCCACCGCGCGGGTTGCGCGTAAAGAACGCAAAGGTATTGGCGCCAATGGACAACGCCGTCTCCCCCATCGCCCGATAGCCCTTCGTCGTCGAAAGATGGCACCCGATCGTCAGCATCTCCAACTCCCCCTCATCAGTTGCGGTGAAATACGGTCTATTGGTGCCTTATTTTGGCGCAAACAGACCGTATTCCACCGCAAGTTATAAAAGGGGCATCAGGGACAAAGGCCTCCAGGCATTCCAAGCGCTGGTGCCATGCCCCACGCCCTAAAGTTTCAAACGAATTGCATCGATGATGTGCGCGCAGCGCTGCGTGGCGGCTAGGGACATGATGGGGCTTTCGAGTTTCCCCGCCTGAATGAGCTGCGTCGCATGCTGGATTTCGCCGTAGAAATCATCGACCTCAAACGGGGCATTTATTTCGAGCGTTCGCCCGTCGGAGTACTTCACATGGGCGAGCTCGGGGCGATGGAGACGCTCGATTTCCAACGAGCCCCGCTCACAGGCAATCGTTAAGCGGCTTTCATATGTTGCTTTGCCGTCGCACACCATATGAATGGGTATACCGCCGACGCTCATATGGATCTCGTCGGCCCAATCGACGCGGCCGCCTGACACGTCACGCCAGCGAACTTCACGGGACGAAACCTCGCACGCGCCCGCGAGCAAATCCTCAAACCAACCGACCGCATAGCAGCCCATGTCATATAGACAGCCGCCCTGCAACGGATCAAGCAGATAGCCCGAAGGAGACTCGCCGTAATCGAGCTTTTGCACGCTTTCAATCGAGACAATACGGCCAAGCTCACCCGACGCAAGCAAGTCCTTCACGCGAGTGCGCATCGGGCAAAACCGATTCTTCATCGCCTCCATAAACAGCACGCCGCGCTCGCGAGAGATGGAGGCAATCGAGAGAGCCTCTTCCTCACTCAAAACGGCCGGCTTTTCGCACAGCACGGCCTTTCCGGCGCGCAGCGCGCGACAGGCCCAACGCGTATGCATGCCATGCGGAAGAGCCAAGTAGATTGCGTCGACATCGGGGTCGGCAATCAGCGCATCATAAGCCGCATCGCCGTTATCGTCAGCCGTGGCATAACTGTGCGCGGCATCAATCGAAAACGCCCTGCAAAACTCCTCAACATGCAAAGGAGTGCGACCGGCGGCAGCCACAATCCGTGCCCCGTCCACCTCCTTGAGCGACGATGCAAATCGATACGAAATGTGTCCAGCGCCCAAAACGCCCCAACAAACCTCACGCAAATCATCACATGAATCCCGATGGCCCACGACAGCCCCCTTCAGTTGCGGTGGAATAGTTCCTGTTGGTGCCTTATTCTGCCGCAAACAGGAACTATTCCACCGCACGTTATAAAAGGGTCATGAGGAGCGCGTTTTGCCGAAGGCCTTAAGCACCGCCGTCACGGGGCCAGGCTGAAAACGGCGGCGTACGTCGTCCAAGCGACCGGGGATATCGATGTGCTGTGGGCAGTGCCGCGCGCATTTGCCGCATTTGACGCAATTGCTCACCAACTTGGGCTCGCTTGTGCGCACCGCGCTCGCCGTAAAGTACTGCGATAGACCCGTAAACCAGCTGTGCGCATAGCTTGCGTTGTAGGCGGCAAAACATCCAGGGATATTGATGCCTTTAGGACACGGCATGCAATAGCCACATCCCGTGCAGGGCACGCGATTCGATTTTTCAAACTCCGTCAGCACGTGCGCGATGGCATCGAGCTGAGTAGCTGTCATCGAATCCGACAGGGCCCGATCGGCCAACGCCGCGTTCTCATCCACTTGCGCGGTATCGGTCATACCCGATAGCAGCATCGTCACCTGGGGATGATTCCACACCCACGAAAGTCCCCAGGCGGCGGGGGTGCGCAAATGCGGATCACGGGCGCTCTCGAGCACAGCGCGGGCCCGCGGCGGCAGCTTGCCCGCCAGACGCCCGCCCAAAAGCGGCTCCATCACAAACACCGCGAGCCCGCGCTCCGCAGCCGCCATGAGTCCTGCCGTTCCCGCTTGGTAACGCTCGCCGGCATAGTTGTACTGTATCTGGCAAAAATCCCAGTCATATGCGTCAAGCATCGTCAAGAAATCCGCCGCGCTGCCGTGATACGAAAAACCAATCTGACGAATGCGCCCCGCCGCCTTTTGACGCGCGATCCAGTCCTCGATGCCCAACGCCACTACACGTTCCCACTGGGCGGGCGAGGTGATGTTGTGCATGAGGTAATAGTCGATATGGTCGGTTCGCAGGCGGCGCAGTTGTTCGTCGAAAAACCGGTCGAAATCCTCCGCGCACTTGCACGAAGTATGCGGCAGCTTAGTCGCCAGCAACACACGGTCGCGCAGCCCCAAGCGCTCAAGTGAGGCACCCACGCACGCCTCGTTACCGGGATAGAGATATGCAGTATCCAGATAATTAATCCCCTGATCCACCGCACGGGAAATGATGGCATCGGCTGTCTTCGCATCCGGACGTCCCGGCGCACCGGGAAATCTCATGCAGCCCAGACCCAGAGCGGATATTCGGTTACCACTTTTGGGGTCAACGCGGTATTGCACGGCCCCTCCCTTCGCCATCAGCGCCCCGGCAAGGCGAAACACAATGGTCGCGCGGCCGAAACATCGTGGAATCGCAATCGAGAACGTATCGTAACGCAGCAGAAATCGAGCTGTCACGGCACCGCTTTAACATCAGCAAAAAGCCCGATGAAAGGAGGCGTCCGTGACCACACGCGAGGATGCCTACCCCTACCCCGGCGAACAATACATCCTCTCAGTCGACCGTTACCAGATCGAGGTCATGGACCATCTGGACGAGCTTCCCGCCACGGGCGCCGTCATCTTCTGCACCTTCCCTAAGGTCCGCGATGGTGTCGGATACCCCGCACGCGTTTTTGCAGTCTGCCCTGCAGCGTAAGTTCCCATGCGTTTGTTCTTCTAAATTCAGCCTCCGGTGCACGCTTCATGCCCCAGCGGCATACAATCCATCAGGCACCCCGCACGCGGGCGCCTTTTTGTGAGGAGATGATTCACATGCAGATCAACAAGGTCGCCTTTATCGGCAAGGGCGGCGTGGGCCTGCTCTACGGCAGTATGATTGCCAAGACCCTCGGCAACGATGCCGTCGAATACGTCATGGATGATGCTCGTTTCGAGCGTCACGCGAACGACGTGCTCACCATCAACGGCGAACCCTGCGAGCTCACGTCCGTCCGCGCCAGCGAGGCAACGCCTGCCGATCTGGTCATCCTGACGGTCAAGACCACCGGTCTCGACCAAGCACTCAAGACTATGGAGCGCGTCGTGGGACCCAACACGCTCATCGCCTCGCTGTGCAACGGCATCACGAGCGAGCAAAAGATTGCCGAGCGCTTTGGCTGGGAGCATACCGTCCTGGGTATCTGCCAGGGCGTGGACGCCGTGTTCCTCAACGGAGAGCTCACCTTTACCAACACTGGCGAAATCCGCTTTGGCGCGGCGGCCGGTACGGATCCCGCAACCATCACCGCAATTGACGAGCTCTGCACGCGCTGCGGTATTGCCCATACCGTCGAGAGCGACATTGCGCACCGCATGTGGGCCAAACTCATGCTCAACGACGGCATCAACCAGACCTGCATGGCCTACGGCGGGACCTACGGAAGCGCCACGGAGCCCGGCTCCGAGCAGCGTCGCTGCTTTGTTTCCGCCATGCGCGAAACGCTTGCGGTCGCCAACGCCGAGGGCGTTAAGCTGACCGAGGCAGACCTGACGCAGATGGTGCATCTCATCGAGGGAATCGACCCCGCCGGTATGCCCTCGATGGCTCAAGACCGCATCGCAAGGCGCAAAACCGAGGTTGACGAGTTCGCGGGCACCATCTGCCGCCTCGCAGCCAAACACGATATCCAGGCGCCGCAAAACGAGTGGCTCTATCAGCGCATCCGCGATATCGAGAAAAGCTGGTAGCGCCAATGCGCTGCATTTAACAGCCTTAACAGCAAAGCCGCCGCAAGGGAACCTTTCCCCTGCGGCGGCTTTTATCTTCGTCTATGACCAGCAGCCAATCTCACGACAGTTAGCGTTGCGACTCCGGCACCACGTCCTCGTCATCGCGGCAAAGAACCACGCCCGCACTTCCCAGCAGGGCGGCTGCGATCAGCGCGCCAGCCACGATTGGAGCAGCCCCGCATGACCCCTGCATGCCCGCAATGAGTGCGGCCGTAGGACCAAGGCAACCAAGCACCAATGCGACGGCGGCAACCGCGATATCTCGAGCGTTCACAAGATCACTTCCTCCAAGAGAAAGACCTTATTTCTCATGAACCAGTGTGCCCTGCGCCCATATGCGCGGCGTACTGCCACGGTAAGCGCTCTGTTAGCTCAAGCATGCACAAAAAGCGTACGCCTTTACGTTGCCCAAAGGCTCAGTGAAGACGCCCGCCCGTCATGTCCTAATGGCTTACGGCAGATTACCAACCGGTATAGTAGTCGGTGGTTCCGGCTGCGCAGCCGGAGTCATAGACCTTGCACTCGCCCTTGGAACCAGTAAACGTGGAGCCCTGAGCCTTATCGCCCGCGGCCACGACATAGTAACCATCGGAATCGCGCCAAAAGCCCTCGGAATCCTGAGTCCATTCGCCCGTGCGGTGATGGTAGAGTACGTTGCTGCTGTAATAGGTCTCACGACGACCGTTATAGTTATTGACGCCGCTCGAGCGCGTCAGACCCGAGCCGTTCGCGTAATACGCAGCTGCCGTATAGGATGGGACGTAGCCTGCGTTGCCATATGACGCCTGGGCGGCCTCGGCAGCTTCTGCCTCGGCGGCCGCAGCCTCGAGCGCCTCGCGCTTAGCATCCTCGAGCGCGGAGCGAAGCTCGTCGAGCTCGGCCGACTTCGCGTCGACCTCCTCCATCGTCAAAAGACTGCCCGCACCGTCGATACAACCTTGCAGTACAGCGCGCTCGTCATCGGTGGCATAGTCACCGTACATGTTCATGATGATCTGGGCGCGGACCTCTAGGGAATCGCGCTTGGCCCCCATCGAGGCGTTCCACTCCTGCATGGAGCCAAAGCCGTCGCCGCGATAGTCGACGGGCTGCATCAGCGTCGCCTCGGACGGCGTGGATCCGACCGTGTCGGACAGTGTTGCCGCGTGGGCATCGGTTGCGCCGGCGCCCGCCAAAAGCGCCACGGTCAGAGCGGCGGAAAGGGCGGCGGCTTTCGGTTTTCGTGAATCGATCCTCATGTAGCTGGAAACCTCCGTAGTGCGTTTTTGCTGCGTTTGAGCTGCGTGTGATTCAATCGCGCTGCATAGTACCCCGGGCAAATCGCGACCTGCGGTTTTTCTCAAAAGGTGCACGTCATTTGCGTAAAACTCACATCCTCTCAACAGGAGTTTTCCACATCTCGATTGCATAAAGCATGCCAACAACCCTGTAATAGCGCTCTCTCTATGCAAAAAAGGCGCCTGCGCAAACATTGTTCGCACAGGCGCCTTGAGCAGGCATTTTATGCAGTTATACCTATCGAGTCGCAAGGGGTCCTTGCACAAGTCGTCTTACTCGTCCAGCGCGGCAAAGGCCTGCTTCAGGTCCCAAATGATATCCTCGGCGTTCTCGGTACCGATGGAAAGACGGATCGTGGAGGGCGTGATGTTCTGCTCGGCGAGCTCCTCGGCAGAGAGCTGGGAGTGCGTAGTCGTAGCCGGGTGCACGACGAGCGACTTGACGTCGGCCACGTTGGCGAGCAGCGAGAACACCTGCAAGTGGTCGATGAACTTCCAAGCTGCTTCCTGGCCACCCTTGATCTCGAAGGTGAAGATCGAGGCACCGCCGTTGGGGAAATACTGCTTGTAAAGCTCATGGTCGGGGTGATCGGGCAGGCTCGGGTGGTTCACCTTGGCAACGTGGCTGTCGCCGGCAAGGAACTCAACGACCTTCTTGGTGTTCTCGACATGGCGGTCGACGCGCAGCGACAGGGTCTCGGTGCCCTGGAGCAGAATCCAGGCGTTAAACGGGCTAATGCAAGCGCCCTCGTCACGCAGCAGGATGGCGCGGACATAGGTCGCGAAGGCAGCAGGGCCGGCAGCCTCGGCAAACGAGACACCATGGTAGGAGGGGTTGGGCTCGGCGATTTGCGCATACTTGCCGCTCGCCTTCCAGTCAAAGTTGCCGCCATCGACAATCACGCCACCCAGCGAGGTGCCGTGGCCGCCAATGAACTTAGTTGCGGAGTGAACGACAATGTTGGCGCCGTGCTCCAGCGGACGGAACAGATACGGGGTGCCGAAGGTGTTATCGACGACAACTGGCAGACCATGCTTCTTGGCGACCTCGGAGATAGCGTCGATGTTGGGAATATCGGAGTTGGGGTTGCCGAGCGTCTCGAGGTAGATAACCGTGGTGTTGTCCTTGATGGCACCCTCGACCTCGTCCAGGTTATGGGCATCGACAAACGTGGTCTCGACGCCAAACTGCGAGAGCGTGTGCTCCAGCAGGTTGTAGGAACCGCCGTAGATGGTCTTCTGGGCCACCACATGGTCGCCGGCCTGAGCGAGCGCCTGCAGGGTATAGGTGATGGCGGCGGCACCAGAGGCGACGGCGAGGCCAGCAACGCCACCCTCGAGCGCGGCGATGCGGTCCTCAAAGACGCCCTGGGTGGAATTGGTCAGACGACCGTAGATGTTACCGGCGTCGGCAAGGCCAAAGCGGTCGGCAGCGTGCTGGGAGTTGCGGAACACATAGCTCGTGGTCTGGTAGATAGGCACGGCGCGGGAATCAGATGCGGGATCGGCGCTCTCCTGGCCAACGTGAAGCTGCAGGGTGTCGAAACCAAAGGTGTGCTCGGGGTTGTTGATAAACTGGCTCATGATGATCTCCTTGATTGAACAAAAGTAATAAGCGTAAGAGAAGTAAGTCGCTGTCTCCTGATCACGCCGATGGGCGCAAACAGGAGCCCGGCATTCGTCTTGGTAAGCAATTCATATGCAGGCCTCCTTTCGCATCCCGGTTCCGTGGTTGGCTTAATTACCTACCGCCTTTGTGTGTTTTGAATAGTACGGGTATTGCTTCGCTCGGTCAATCACTTAAAAGCGCTAACCTGTTATCGGTTTTTTAGATAGCTATCGAAAGGACGAGCGTCGATGACCCTCCAACAGCTTCGCTTTTTGATCGCCGTGGCAGAGTCCGGCTCAATCAACGCCGCAGCTCAGCGCCTCTATACCGCTCAGTCCAACATCTCAAACGCCGTCAAAAGCCTGGAACAGGAGCTCCATCTGGAGATCTTTACGCGCTCCAGCCGCGGCGTCACGCTCACCAACGACGGCACCGAGCTTTTGGGCTATGCGCGCCAGGTCGTAGAGCAGGCCGACATGCTCGAGGCACGCTACGAGGACGGCGGCACCCCGCAAGCCCGCCTCGCCATTTCCGCCCAGCACTACGCCTTTTCGGTCGAGGCCTTTGTCAACGTGGTCGAGCGCTGCCGCGACAGCAAGTTCGAGTTCACCATGCGCGAGACCACCACATCGCAGATCATCGATGACGTCCGTGCGTTTCGCAGCGATATCGGCATTCTGTATCTGGATGACTTTAACGCCCGCGTTCTGCAGAAGGCCTTCGCCGATGCCCGTGCAAGCTTCCATCCCCTATTCGACGCGACGGTCCACGTCTTCGTTAGCGAGCGCCACCCACTCGCACGCCGCCCCCAGCTGTCCCTTGCCGACCTCACGCCCTATACGCGCTACAGCTTTGAGCAGGGAACCTCAAACTCCTTCTATTACGCCGAGGAACCTTTTAGCTATATCCCTTGCGACCGCAACATACGAATCTCGGACCGCGGAACACTTACTAACTTACTTATCACGTCGAACGGTTACACCCTGTCGACTGGCGTCCTCTCCAATGAAATGCAATGGGGTATGGCATCGATCCCGTTAGCAGACGCCCCAACGATGCGCGTAGGCTATATCATGCACGACGAGCGCAAGCCCTCTCCCCTCTTGCAGCAATACCTCGACGAGCTCAACCGCATCATCCATGCCAACTAACTGTCGGAAGACGGGGTAGAAATCATAGATTGCTAGCCCCCGGCGGGCATGGCGCTACAATGGTCACTCACACGAAACGTACCCAACGAAAGGAACCATGTGAAGGTCATCATCTATACCGACGGCTCGGCCCGATCAAATCCGGGACGCGGTGGCTACGGCGCCGTGCTCACATACACCAACCCCGCCGGCAAGACCTTCACCTCCGAGCTTTCGCGCGGCTACGCTAAGACCACCAACAACCGCATGGAACTCATGGCCGTCATCGTGGCGCTCGAGGCGCTCAACCGCCCCTGCGATGTCGAAGTCCATTCCGATTCGCAGTACGTTGTTAACGCCTTCAACAAGCACTGGATCGACGGCTGGAAAAAACGCGGCTGGAAGACCGCCAACAAGCAGCCCGTTAAGAACCGCGATCTGTGGGAGCGCCTACTCACCGCAAAGAGCAAGCACAAGGTGGAGTTCATCTGGGTTAAGGGCCACGCCGGCCATGAGCTCAATGAGCGCTGCGACGAGCTTGCCACCACGGCGGCCGACGGCAGCAACCTCGATATCGACACCGGCTTTAACGAGAGCGACCTGTAACGGCGTTTTCGCACGCTATTTCCTGCCCCCTCGCGCTACACTCATCCTGTAAACCGAACGGCACGAGGGGGATATATGCTGCGTATAGCGACCATCGGCACATCCATGATTACCGACGACTTTATCCAGGTCGTCAACGCCAACGACCAAGCCGCGTTTGTGGGCACGCTCTCGCGCGATGCAGATCGCGGCGCCGCCTTCACCACTAAGCACGGCGGCGAGCGTTACTTCACCGCGCTTGACGAGCTTGCGTCCGCTGCCGACGTCGACGCCGTCTACATCGGCAGCCCCAATGCGCTCCACTACGAGCAGGCGCTCGCCTGTATCGCCGGCGGCAAGCACGTTATCGTCGAAAAGCCCTTTTGTGCCACCGAGGCGCAGGCGCTCGAGGTCTTTCGCGCAGCCGAGGCGGCGGGCGTCGTAGCCCTCGAGGCCATGCGCCCGCTCCATGACCCCGCTTTCCACGCCGTCGAGGACGCCCTGGGCGAGATTGCGCCCATTCGTCGTGCATCGTTGCGCTTTGGCAAGTATTCTTCGCGCTACAACGAGGTTCTCGCGGGGCGCGCCACCAATATCTTTGACTGCAATATGGCATCGGGTTCCCTCATGGACATCGGCGTCTACACCGTCGAGCCTATGGTCGAGATTTTCGGCATGCCCTCCGGCCTTACGAGCATGGCTACTCTGCTCGACCCCGCCACGCGACAGCTCACGCACGGCCCCATCGACGGTTGCGGTTCCATCCTCGCCAGCTACGGCGGTGGCCGTATCTCAGTCGAGCTTGCGCACTCCAAAATTACGAATGACCTGCTGCCCTCGCAGATTGAAGGCGAGCGTGGCACTATCCAGATCGACCATCTGTCCACGCCCCGCAACGTCCGCATCGACTATCGCGGCGACGTCGTACGCGGCTCGGCGACCGAGGTACCGCGCGAACAGGGCGACAACGGCCGCGTGCTCGACCTTCCCAAATCGAGCAACACCATGGAATACGAACTCACAGACTTTATCACCGCCATCGGCGGTATCGATAACGTTAAGGAAGAGATTTGGGAGACCCCGGCGGGACGCCACGAGCTCGGACACTACCGCGATGTCACGCTCGTCTCACTGCGCATCATGGATGCCGTACGCCAGCAGGCCGGCATTACCTTCCCGGCCGACGCAGACAAGCAGGCCTAGCGATGAGCTTCTTCGATACGTTCTTCTCCAGCGTCGCCGGCGGCAGCCGCGAACCCCAAAAGCTCTCTGGCGTCGAGCTCGAGCTGCGCCGCAGGCTCACCGTGCTCGCAAGCGACGAGGCCACTCAAGACGCCCCGCAGCGCTATTTCCTGCGGTGGGAGGGGCAAGTCCAGGGCGTCGGTTTCCGCTTCACCAACACCAACCTCGCACAGGCGCGCTCCCTCACCGGCTGGGTGCGCAATATGGAAGACGGCTCGGTTGAGATGGAGCTACAGGGCACGCCGGCAAACATCGTGTCTCTGCTCGAGGCGCTTCATGCCTCCTATGAGCGCATGGGGACACGTTTTCGCCTTGTAGACGCCCAAGCTCGTACCCCGCTTGCCAACGAGGATAGTTTTAGCCCTCGCTATTAGTATTGTGTTCTAAATAAGGTATCATTTGCTTCATGCCGTTTACAGAAAAGAGGCGAGGCGCATGGCGGTGCAAAGAAGGAATACCAGGCAGCGAAAGCTGATTCTTGACGCTGTGCGCCAAAGCTATAACCATCCCACCGCCGACGAAATCTACAATGTCGTACGCGAACAGGATGACAAGATCAGCCGCGGCACGGTCTACCGCAACCTCAATCTCTTAGCCGACGCCGGTGAGATTCTCTCTATTAAGACGCCGGGCGGCAGCCGCTTCGATCGCACCATCGAGCCGCACGCACATATCATCTGCACCTCGTGCAGCCGCGTCATCGACGTGCCGCTCCCCTTCGATGCCCAGCTCGACGCCAGGGCATCCGAACAAATCGGATGGAGCGTCAGCTCGCACTACACCATCTTTGAGGGACTCTGCCCCGACTGCCGGTAGCCTTTGGGGCATGCCTGCAAATCTACTTTCCCATCCGTTACAGCAAACAGTACATTTCTAGGCATGTCCCGAAAACCTACTCGGCGAGCAGGCGGCGCAGTTCTTCTTCGACCGTGTGCACGTAACGGACGCGATCGTTGATACCGCGCATGGTGGGGTTGCAGCTCTCCATCAGATAGGGATGGCCCACGACGTTGAGCATGTCGCGATCGTTCTCATTGTCGCCAAATGCCATCATCTCATCGGGCGAAATCCCCAGGACACGACCGTAATCGGCAAGCGCGGAGCCCTTGCCCGAACCGAAACCGATAAGGTCCGTCCATGCGGTTCCTGACGTCATCACATTGACACGGTCGCCAAAGAGGCGCTCGAAATACTCCCGGGCCGCCGGATAATCCACCTCGGGCGTCTGGAAGCCAATCTTAATGACATCCTCGTCGATGTCCTCGGGACGGTCGACCACCGCCACATCGCAGTGGACCACATAGCGCAAATGGTCGACGAACGCATCGTTGCCGCTCATGGTGTAGATGTGCCCCTCACACGAAAGGGTCATGTCGGTATGGGGATACGCAACCACGGTATTCGCGATAACCATAGCAAGGCTACGCTCCATGGAACGCTTGACGACGGCACGCCCCTCGCTCATCACCAGGGTTCCGTTTTCGCATACATAGGCGAGCTCATCGGCCACCGGGGCAAACAGGTAGCGCAAGCTCGCATATTGACGGCCACTCGCCGGCATAAACACGATACCACGACGATGCAGCTCATCGATAAGCTCAAAGGCCTCGGAACGCAGCTCGCGCTCCCCCGGATGCAGCAACGTGCCGTCCAAATCGCATGCAATCAGTTTGATTCCCTCAAGACCCATATGCTTCCCCCAAAGCCTCATATCAACAGCAAGACGGACCTTGATCGGTCGCCCCTCAAAGCCCGTCTTGCGCATACGCGCGCTTAGCCGCGCGCCTTTTTTACGATGGTAAAGTCGGGAGCCATGCTCACGACGACCTCCGCCGCACTCGACGCAAAGCGCCGGTCCGCATCGAGTTCACGGGTAACCAGCGAGAGCCGAACACCCTCGACACCCCGGAGCATGCGGCCCAAAACAGGCTGCACCGGCGTATACATGCGCACAGTATGCTCGTCCGAGTCGCCCCGGAAGAGCGGCGCATGCATGTTGCCGATCTCCCAGCACGAATGCGCGAGCGCAATCGGGTCCATGCGGTCAACTTCGACCAAATAAACCTCGGCGCTGCGCAAGCGCACGACAACCGCCACGGGCACCATGCCCGAACGGTCAATGGCGAGCACGTCGCCGTCGGCAAGACGACCGCCGTCGGCAGTATCCAGCCGAACATCGACCGTGCGCCCCAGCTCCGTCACGCCCACAAACGCGTATACATCAGCCTGGTCCCAATCGAGCAGTAGCTCGTCAACTTCAAAGACGCCGCCCAACTTCCGGCGAAGCAGGAGTTCATAGGACGGATCGTTGAGATTTCCCAAGCATGTCGTCGAAACCAAGCGTTCAGGCATACTCTAACCCTCGACCTCGACGAGCTCGATATCAAAGTTGAGGTCCTTACCGGCCAGCTCGTGGTTGGCGTCGAGCGTCACGGCCTCGGGCGTTACATCGATGACCACGGCGGGGACGGGCATACCGCTCGGCGTGGACAGGAAGAGCTTCATGCCCTTCTCAATCTGCTCGATGTTGGGAACCTGTTCGGCCGGGAAGGTCAGAACCATCTCGGGATTGTGCTCGCCGTAGGCATCGGCAGCAGGAATGTGCACGGTCTTCTTCTCACCCACCTGCATGTCGACAACAGCGGCGTCGAAGCCCTTGATCATCTGGCCGGCGCCGCAGGTGAACTCCAGCGGCTCGCCGCGATCGTAGGAGCTATCGAACTGCGTGCCGTCGTCGAGCGTGCCGCGATAATGAGTCTTGACCTTCTTGCCCTGGTTGGACATGGAAACCTCCGTGATAAGGGCGGCGCACAACACGAGCCGCCATGAACATATGGCGCTAACTATACCCTAGTCATACAATTTGAAGACAGTTTGCAAAGAAACGCTGCAACCGGAGGAACCATGGCATATCCCGTATTTGACCTACACTGCGACACCGCCGACCGAATCGGCTGGGCCACGCTCGATCTCGACCTGCGCTTTACCGCCGGCACCGACGGTTATTTCCCCGGCGACGAAACGCATCCGCAAGATTTCGACCTCATCAAGGGTAACGCCTGCGCCATCTCGCTCGCAAAGATCGGCAACACGCCGTGGGCACAGTGCTTCGCTACGTTTGTCCCCGACGAGATCCCCACCGCCCACGCCGCGCGCTTCCAGGCGCAAATCATGGCGCATATGAGCGGCCAGGCAATGCTCAACCACGACCGCATGGTCAACGTGCGCAGCGCCGCAGACATTCGCCCCGCGCTCAAGGACGGCAAGATCGCCTGTATCCACACCATCGAAAACGCCACGTTCTTTGCCGAGGACCCCGCGCTGATCGAGGTGCTCAAGAGCCTGGGCGTGCTTATGTCGTCACTCAGCTGGAACGCGCAGGGACCGCTCGCGAGCGGCCACGACACCCACGCCGGCCTTACCGCCGCCGGCGTCGAGGCACTTACGCAAATGGAGCACGCCGGCATGGTACTCGACGTCTCCCACCTCAACGATGAGTGCTTTGACGAGGTTGTCGCCCACGCCACGCGCCCCTTCGTCGCCAGCCACTCCAACTCCCGTGCGGTTTGCGGCGTCAAGCGCAACCTTACCGACGACCAGTTCCGTACCATTCGCGACATGGGCGGCATCGTCGGCCTCAACTACTGCAGCGAGTTCCTTTCCAACGACGCAACCGACAAAACCGCCGCAGACGTCACCTTCGACCAGCTGGCGGCACATATCGAGCACTGGCTCGACCTGGGCGGCGAGGACGCCATCGCGCTCGGCGGCGACTGGGACGGTGCCACGGTGCCCGCTTTCCTCTCCGATGCCAGCAAGATGCCCGAATTCCAGAACATGCTCTCCAAGCACTTTGGCAAGACCGTGATGCAAAAGCTCTGCAGCGACAACGCGCTTGCCTTCTTTGAGCGCTATTAATTTCACATCCCTTGAGCGGGCCGGCATGCCGAACGGTCGACATGCCGGCCCGTCCCCAATCCAAAGGACCGCTTTTGACGCAGCAGTTTACGATTTCCGTATCCCGACCGGATGGGACGCCCATCCCCGTCGTCGTTACCAAAAAGCGCGTCAAGAACTTCAACCTACGTGTCACATCGAGCGGTGAGGTCCACGCCAGCGCACCGCTCGGCGCCAGCCGCGAGCGTATCGAAGCGTTTGTGAAGCGCAACAGCGCCTGGATTATCAGCCGACTTGCCCAGCGTGAGCAACGTCAGGCGACAGTGCGAGAGCCGCTCAGTCCCTCGTCCATCATTGCACTTTGGGGCAAGCCCATCACGGTACAGGACGCACTCGATCACAACTTTGCATCACCCGCACCGCGACCCAAGCAGGCCACCTTCGCAAGTTTTATGGGTACCGATGAATCGGACGAAGGCCTACAGGCCAAGCGGCACGCAATCCTCGACGACCTAACGTCCGATGAGCTCCAAGCCCACATCGACCAGCTCTATGCCTCCGAGGTCACCACGGAGCTGCGCGATATGGTGCATGCATACGAAATCGCAATGGGTGTCGCCGTTTCCCGCGTTTCCGTACGCAGCATGAAGACGCGCTGGGGTTCCTGCACGCCCAAAACCGGCGCCATTCGCATCGCGCGCGAGCTCGCCGCCTACCCAGTCGAGTGCCTCGACATGGTTGTCGCCCACGAGCTCGTCCACTTGCTCGAGCCAAGCCACAATCAGCGGTTTCACGCCCTGCTCGACACGTACTGCCCCAACAATAGGGCTCTGTCGCAGCGGCTCAAAAAACCGCCTGCCAACGAGCTGTAGGGCCGGTTAGCGCACGCGCTCGATCTCGACACCGCAACTTGCCAGGGGAAGACCGACGGGTGCCCAAGGCTTATCGAGCTTAACACGCACGCCAAGCAGCAGGGGGTAACGACGCAGCAGCATCTGGGCTACACCCTCGGCTGCAGCCTCGATAAGCTTAAACGTATGCTCGCGCAGATAACCATCGACATCGTGGCACACCGAGCCGTAGTCAATCGAGGCGTCCAGGCTATCGTGCTCCCCCGCTGCACGCAGGTCGGCATAGAGCACCAAGGACACAATGAACTTCTGGCCCAGCGCGTTCTCTTCGGGATACACGCCGTGGTTAGCAAAAACCTCAAGTCCTTCAACGGTGATGCGATCGGCATGGCGCAGATCGTCATAGCTCACGTGGGGCACCGCCGCTGCGGTGGATATTTCGCCCCTTCCACGGCGGGCGAGCTCGGCGCCTTCAGTCTTGGTTGCATTCTCGGGCAGTTTCTTGTTACTCATCGCGATCGTCTCCTTCGTTTAGAACCCCGACCGCGCAAACTAACTACACGCGAATCGACAGGTTCTTTTTATCATCGCTCCAATTGCAAGCATTGCGCGCGGGGCATGCAAAGCAGGCGCGCGACGCTTTGTCGGCTGCATAGAGCAGACGCTCGAGCGGTTGGCTGTTCACGCGCAGCTTTCGATGGCCCAGAATGGCCGTCTTAATGGCTGCGGCATCGGCCGGCTCAAACGCTACGTCATCGGACATACCGCCGAGAATCGCATCAGCGACGCGTTCGCTTGCAACATCATGGGATATACCCGATTCATACTGTTCATCTTTGCCGATATCGTGAAGAAGTGCCGTGGCGTAGATGACCTCGCGGTCAAATTCGAGCTGTTCCTCGAGATTCTTGATCCACATAATGCGAGCGACATCCAGCAGGTGGTCAATACCGTGGCGGCAGAAGATGCGCCCCGATTCCAACTGTGCAATGTTGCCCAGGTGCCGCCGGAACAGACCGTTGGCACAGATGTAATCAATGCGAGGCATGGCACCAAAAGGCGCCAGGCCCGAAGCCATAAAGCCGCGACGCGACGTCCCCTCATCGGTCTTCGATGTAAAGTCGTTGACGACCCTCATGCTAACGGCCCAGCATCCTAAAGAACCGCTCCTCGAGCGCGGGATCAGTCTCAAAGATGCCGCGGCGAGCGAGCGTCACGGTCTTGGTGCCGGGCTTTTGCACGCCGCGCATGGTCATGCACATATGCTCGGCTTCCATGAGCACAATCGCTCCCTGGGGAGCGAGATACTCCATGAGGGCATCGGCAACTTGTGCGCACAACTGCTCCTGCAGCTGCAGACGACGGGCGTAGACCTCTACCGTGCGGGCAAGCTTAGAAAGCCCTGCGACACGGCCGTTGGGGATATAGCCAATGGCAGCCTTGCCGTAAAACGGCAGCAGATGGTGCTCGCACAGCGAGTAAAACGTAATGTCGCGCTCGATAACCAAATCGTTCGAAGCGACGGCAAAGGTTTTGGACAGGTGCTCCTCGGCACTCTGGTCCATACCGCCGGCGATCTCACCATACATACGGGCAACGCGCGCCGGGGTCTCCAGCAGGCCCTCACGAGTTGGGTCCTCGCCTATGCCCTCAAGCAACAGCTTAATGGCGGCCTCGACTTTTTCCTGATCGACCATCTGGGCCTCACTTTTCCGATTTTGCGTTCGCGCTATGGTACCACGCCCTTTGGCATCGGCCACAAGCTACATAGTATGGGTCGAATAGACCGGATCGTCCCGCCAAAGCTCCACAGCGTCGCAAAGCGCAACGCCCTCGCGCACAGCACGGGCGCGCGTGGCGTTCATATCGATCACACGCTGGTTACTCGAGCCCCTAAAGCGCAATGAGATATCGTACAGATCCTGAACGAACGGGCCGTCCACCAACATGTCGAGGCAGGCCAGGATACGGTTCGTCACCTCGGTATGATGACGGCCACCCGGCATAAGCTCCTCGAGCACGTCGCCGGTAAAGCACCAAATGGTCTTGCCCGACCCCGCGGGATAGGCCGCACGCACGCGTTCGATAAAGTCAACAAGCCCCACCTGATTCTCGGGCTCCATAGGCTCGCCGCCCAGAATCGTCAGGCCATCAATAAAGGGATGGTCGAGACTCTCGATAATCTTGTCCTCGACGGCACGGTCGAACGGCTCACCCGCAGCAAAGTCCCACGCGACAGAGTTAAAGCAGTTCTTGCACCCACGACGGCACCCGCTCACAAACAGAGAAGTACGAACGCCTTCCCCATCAGCAATGTCGAAATACTTAATGTTCGCGTAATTCATAGGTAACTCTCCCGGGAGGCCGGGACATATCATCCCGTCCTCAAACATTCTCGGCCTGCGGCCTGCGAAACTGCGGGCGGGACGATATGTCCCGGCCTCATGCAAAGGGTAACTCAATGAACGAAGCGAACATCGAGCATAGGGTTCGAGATCTAATAAAAACTGGGTTGCGGCTCAACCGCCATCGCAAGTAAATCGCAGCTGCAGCTCGAATTATCTCCGCTACGAACTTCGAGGAGTGAGCAGACCGCATGCCGCATCTCAGCTACGTCAACTTGGCTGAGCCGAGAGGACCGCTTGGGCTTTTGCTCGATATGAGTTCCGCACGCAAAGAAGGCCACTTAATGTGGCCTTCGTCTTGCGCAGGACTGTCCGAAATAGCGAGCAAATGCCCAAGCGGCCCTCCCGGCTCAGCCCCGGAGCGGTATTAGAGATGCAGCACGCGGTCGCGGATCTCCTCGGTTCGGCCCTGGTTCCAGAATTGAGTACCGATGTAGCCGCACGTACGACGGGCGACATTCATCTTCTCCTGATCGCGGTTGCCGCAGTTGGGGCACTCCCACACCAGCTTGCCGTCATCCTCGACAATCTTGATCTCACCGTCGTAGCCGCACACCTGGCAGTAGTCGCTCTTGGTGTTGAGCTCGGCGTACATGATGTTGTCGTAGATGTACTGCATCACGCGAATGACAGCCTTGAGGTTGTCCTGCATGTTGGGAACCTCGACGTAGGAGATGGCACCGCCCGGCGAAAGCTGCTGGAACATACCCTCGAACTTGAGCTTGTCGAATGCGTCGATCTCCTCGGACACGTGGACGTGGTAGCTGTTGGTGATGTAGCCCTTGTCCGTCACGCCCGGGATGATGCCAAAACGACGCTGCAGGCACTTGGCGAACTTGTAGGTCGTCGACTCAAGCGGGGTACCGTACAGCGAGAAGTCAATATCGCTTTCGGCCTTCCACTCGGCGCACTTGTCGTTCATGCGCTGCATGACGGCCATGGCAAACGGCGTGCCCTCCTTCTCGGTGTGGCTGTGGCCCGTCATGTACTTGACGCACTCATACAGACCGGCATAGCCCAGGCTGATGGTGGAGTATCCGCCCACGAGCAGCTTATCGATTGTCTCGCCCTTCTTCAGACGAGCGAGGGCGCCGTACTGCCACAGAATCGGTGCGGCGTCAGAAAGCGTACCCATCAGGCGCTCATGACGGCACAGCAGGGCACGGTGGCACAGCTCAAGGCGCTCGTCGAAGATCTTCCAGAACTTATCCATATCCTGGTGCGAGCTCAACGCGACATCGGGCAGGTTGATGGTCACGACGCCCTGGTTAAAGCGACCATAGTACTTGGGCTTGTTCGGGTCGTAGTTCAGCGCGTTGGCAACGTTGTTAAAGCCATTGCCGGAGCGGTCGGGCGTCAAGAAGCTGCGGCAGCCCATGCAGGTATAGCAGTCGCCGTTACCCGCGGTCTCGCCCTTCGACAGCTTGAGCTCGCGCATCTTTTTCTCGGAGATGTAATCGGGCACCATACGCTTGGCAGTGCACTTGGCAGCCAGCTGGGTCAGGTAGAAGTACGGGGAATCCTCGTGAACGTTATCGTCCTCGAGTACATAGATAAGCTTGGGGAATGCCGGGGTGATCCATACGCCGGCCTCGTTCTTAACGCCCTCGTAGCGCTGGCGAAGCGTCTCCTCCACGATCATGGCAAGGTCGTGCTTCTCCTGAGGCGTACGGGCCTCGTTAAGATACATAAAGACCGTCACGAACGGCGCCTGGCCATTGGTGGTCATAAGGGTCACGACCTGATACTGAATCGTCTGGACGCCGCGACGGATCTCGTCACGCAGGCGATCCTCAACAACCTCGCGGACCTTTTCGGGAGATGCGGAAACGCCGAGCTCCTCGAGCTCGCGGGCGACCTCGCCGCGAATCTTTTGACGGCTCACCTCGACGAACGGGGCGAGATGGGTCAGCGAAATCGACTGGCCACCGTACTGGGAGGAAGCAACCTGGGCGATGATCTGCGTCGCGATGTTGCAGGCGGTCGAGAAGCTGTGCGGCTTCTCAATCAGCGTACCCGAGATAACAGTACCGTTCTGGAGCATATCCTCCAGGTTCACCAGGTCGCAGTTATGCATGTGCTGGGCAAAGTAGTCCGAATCATGGAAGTGGATCAGACCCTCATTGTGAGCATCCACAATCTCCTGGGGCAGCAGCACACGCTGGGTCAGGTCCTTGGAGATCTCGCCGGCCATGTAGTCACGCTGAACGGAATTGACGGTCGGGTTCTTGTTGGAGTTCTCCTGCTTGACCTCTTCGTTGTTGCACTCAATCAGCGACAGAATCTTGTCGTCGGTCGTGTTCTTCTGGCGCTTCAGGCTCTGAACATAGCGATAGATGATGTAATGGCGAGCGACCTCGTAGCAGTCGAGACGCATGATCTCGTCCTCGACCAGATCCTGAATCTCCTCGACCGACACGGTGTGGCCCGCGTTCTCGCATGCCTCGGCGACGTTTTGTGCCGCGTAAACCACCTGGCGGTCGGTAAGACGAGAGCTCTCCTCGACCTCCAAGTTTGCGGCGCGGATGGCATTGACGATCTTATCGATGTCAAAGACAACCTCGGTGCCGCTGCGCTTGATGATCTTCATCCTCTTGCCTCTTTCGTATCGTAGCCTCATCGCGCTTCAGAGCCAAACGATACCCGGCAGGGCTTGCCCCTGTCTTGCGGCGCCGTCGCGCAATCTGTGTTCTCGATAAACCATAAGCCTCCATGCGGACATTCCCTGGAGCCGATCAAGCGGCTCAAGGACACGTTCAAAAGAGGCAGTTAAGGTCTTCGTTCTCTGTCCGCCATCTATCATACGACAAAGAGGCATCTATATCCTGTATTCTTTTTTTAGGTCAAACACAACATATAGTGTTTCAGCAGGTCAAAGCAATTAGTCATTTTGCAGACGAATTAAAAATGAGGGGTTCTTGGCAAGTCGGTAAAACGTTACCAACACGGCTACCTGCATGGCAGTTATAAAACCCCCTTAGTCAAGCCGCTGACAAATCCTACCAAAACCAAGCCGCTCACGCCAAAAGAATCCAAAAGATTGTGCTTGACCAACATGTTGCGGTCACGATCGGCCAGGACGTATGCAATCTGCCGGCACCTCTATGGGATGCGAAGACCATCGCGTACAGACCTTGGATCAATATTTGGTGGCTTATTTGGCGGCGTGCTTGGTGGTAAAACAAAACAGCCCAGAGGACATAGCCTCTGAGCTGCGAACATTTGGTGGGCGTTAGAAGATTTGAACTTCTGACCTCTTCCGTGTCAGGGAAGCGCTCTCCCCCTGAGCTAAACGCCCAAATGGAGCGGACAACGGGGCTCGAACCCGCGACCCCAACCTTGGCAAGGTTGTGCTCTACCAACTGAGCCATGTCCGCCTACGAGGATTTAATATACGGGATGATCCACCCAAATGCAAGAACTTTTTTTAAAAAGTTTTGCGACGCCCTCGCGAACCTCGCGAGGACATCAGCCACCACGGAAGGCGCAGGCAAACGCAAACTCGCCGCAAGAGGCCCCTACATCTCACCGAGCATGATCCAGGCAGAGCTGTCCTGCGTGAGCCTGCCGTCTGCAAGCGGTGATGAGGTGAGCAGGACCCTGCCCGCCGGCAGCTCCACGGGTGCTGCACCGAAGTTCGTCACACACGTCCAGCCGTTATCGCGGCGATAGGCGATGACGCCGCCCTCAGCGCCCTCGGCACCATCCGCAAGACCGGTGCGCCCGTCAAGATCGAGCCACGCAAGATCGTTGGCGCACCCGCGCAGCTTGCGCCGCAGCCAGAGGGCGTCACGATAGAGCGCAAGCATCGATGTCGGGTCCACTTCTTCCCTATCGGCAGCATAATCGGAAAACCATGCAGGCTGCGGCAGATGGGGCGCCGCATCGGCGTCTGCCGGCGAAAACCCAAACGATCCGCCATGCGCGGGATCGTCCGCCGCCACCCACGGCAGGGGCACACGACAGCCGTCGCGCCCCTTTTCACGCTTCGGTCCGTGCGTATTGGTCGCAGTAGGGTCTTCGAGTGCAGCCCACGGGATATCAGCCACCTCAAAAAGGCCGAGCTCCTCGCCCTGATACACGTATGCCGAGCCCGGAAGCGCCAGTTCAAGCAAAAGGGCCGCCCGCGCGCGGCGCTCGCCGAGTTCACGGTCCTCGTCATAAGACGACCCGTCACGTAAGAGCCAGTCGAGCGCAATCTGGTGGTAGCGCGTCGCCTTGATTTGCGGCAGGGCATAGCGTGTCGCCACGCGCGGCACGTCGTGGTTGGAGAGTACCCAAGTCGAGGCGGAATCGGATTCGACGGCTGCCTTCAAGCCCTTCTCGATTGCAGTGTGCATGTCATCATAGGTCCAAGCGGCCTTGGCAAACTCAAAGTTGAATGTCTGGCCAAGCTCGCTGGGACGCGCGTAGAGATACTGGCGCTCGGGCAGCACCCACGCCTCGGCAACGGCACTGCGCGGCGGATTATAGCGGTCGAACACGCGGCGCCACTCGCGATAGATCTCGTGGACCTCGTTGCGGTCCCACAGCGGATGGGTGCCGTCGTCAACCATGTCATCGCCCTCGGCGAGATGCCACCGGTCGAGGTCATCGCGGTCGAGATCCTTGGCGAGACCCTGCGCCACATCAATGCGAAAGCCGTCGACGCCTCGATCGCTCCAAAACGCCAGGACGTCGCAAAAGAGCGCGTGAACCTCAGGGCATGACCAGTCAAAGTCCGGCTGCTCGGGCGTAAACATGTGCAGATACCACTGACCGTCCGCAACACGCGTCCATGCGGGGCCGCCAAAGTTGGCATTCCAATTGGTGGGAGGCAGCTCGCCATGCTCGCCGCGACCATCGCGGAAGATATAACGGGCGCGCTCGGGCGATCCGGGGCCGGCGGCAAGAGCGGCTTTGAACCAGGGGTGCTGGCTGGATGAATGGTTGGGCACGATGTCGACGATGACCTTGATGCCGCGCGCGTGAGCCGCAGCGATCATGTCATCGAAGTCGTCAAGCGAGCCGAGACGTGGATCGACATCGCAGTAGTCCGCCACATCATAGCCACCATCGACAAGAGGCGATGGGTAAAACGGGCTCAGCCAGATGGCCTCGATACCCAGCCGCTCAAGATAGTCCATCTTCTGGGTAATGCCCGCGATATCGCCCAGACCCGAACCAGTCGAGTCCTTAAACGAGCGCGGGTAGATCTGATAGATCGCGGCATCGGACATCCATGAGCGCGAAGAGGACTTTTCTGTAGCCATGGGATAAGTCTCCCTTACAACGAGGTTTTGCGAGATGCCCACGATGATACGCCCAAAGCGGACATCCGCGGCAAACAACGCCACAGCCACGACCCAAAACGCTCGCTCCCTCTCGGGTTCAAGCCCATGCGATGGATACAAAAAAGCCCGGCTACCGTGGTAGCCGGGCTGTTGCGTTTGGAGCGGACAACGGGGCTCGAACCCGCGACCCCAACCTTGGCAAGGTTGTGCTCTACCAACTGAGCCATGTCCGCATATGTAAAACAAAACGGGCGCCGGAGCGCCCGGATGTTGCCTGGAGGCGAAGCCCGGATTCGAACCGGGGGTAAAGGCTTTGCAGGCCTCTGCCTTACCACTTGGCCACTTCGCCGAAAAAGGACCGCCTAAACGGTCCGGAAATGCAATGGAGCGGACAACGGGGCTCGAACCCGCGACCCCAACCTTGGCAAGGTTGTGCTCTACCAACTGAGCCATGTCCGCTTGCGGGTTATTAATTTACGCGAGTTGTCCAAAAGACGCAAGTACTTTTTTCAAAAAAGTTGCCTGCCGCATGTTCTTGGTAGCTAAACGCGCCAAAGCGATTGGCTAGGCACACGGTTCCAGCGCTCCGCTAAACAGCTTCACCATCTGCACACGCGTGCCGGCGCCGTCTGTACGACGAGCAACCTCCACGTTATCGACGAGCATACGCATAAGCTTGATACCACGGCCGCGCTCCTCAGATGCGACCGGTTCGTTCGTTTTATCGATAGCATAGCCGGCACCTCGATCAAGCACCTCAACCACAACGCGATCACCATAGGCCTGAATCGTCAGGACGCACCCGATACCGCCCGCATGGTCATAGGCATTACCCAGCGCCTCCCCCGACGCCAATGCGACATCGTAGCGCTCGTCACGGCGCAACGGAAGCGATTCAAGGAGTTCGGCGATACGATGTCGGTAGTATGGAAGATTCTCGATACCCTGACGGACCTCGACGCTCTTACTCCAACGAGGCAGCTCCCCCACCGGAATGGCGGGAATAGACTCCCGTGCCGGCCCCGCGACATGAAGGATATCGACAAGACGAGCAATCTCCAAAAAGCGAACAACTTCACCTGATGCATTGACGAGCGAAAGCAGGCCTTCTCGCCTCATGAGTTCACGAGCGCGCGTAAGCAGGAATGCCAAGCCCGTCGAATCGATAAAGCTAACAGCCTGACAGTTGATGACAACACGACGCACGCCGCGGCCAATCAAAGCATCTAACCGCCGACGCAGCGCAGGCACCGTGGCGATGTCGATATCGCCTGGTGGCGTCAAAACCGCTATGTCATTCCACTCATTCATACGACCATGGTTCCCCAAAAAAGCCCACTCGATGCATTCGTTTTCCCAACCGTACGGATTCAGCCCGCCCAGCGTCGTCTATGAACGACCCCGTAAAAACTCAAGGGACACCAATGCAATGTCATCGTCCAGCGCCGATTCGGTAAATCGGTCAAGCTCGCCCAAGACCTTGCCGCAAATGCCCGACACACCCTCCCCCGAAACAGAAAGCAGAAGATCGCGCAAGCGCTGCTCGCCAAAGAACGCTCCGGTGCGGTCGCGGGCCTCAATCGTTCCATCCGTATACATGAAGAGCATGTCGCCAGGAGCGAACGTAAACACGCCTGTCTCGTACACCATGCTCTCAAAGGCACCGATTACGCCTGATTGGCATCCAAGCAGCTCGACTTCTCCCCCACGGGCCTCGCCGCCACCCAGCGGCATCGACTCTGGCCTAATGACCATGGTCGGAGGATGGCCCGCCGAACAATACGTTGCGCGTCCGGCTTTAAGGTCAATCTTGGCGATAAAGGCCGTCACAAACGTCTCGACCCTCGAGAAGCCCATGAGCATGCTGTTAAGGGAGCGTGCCATGCGGGCCGGTCCAGCGCCCTCCCAGGCATATGCCGTCAGGGCCGTCTTGACGAGCGCGGACATCGATGCAGCCTCAATGCCTTTGCCAGACACATCGCCCAGAATCATGACGGCGCAGTCGTCGGGAAGACGGATGAGCGTATAGAAATCGCCGCCGACCAACGCCGAGTTCGTGGCCGACAGGTACACCGAATCGGTTGCGATACCCGGAACATCCCCCAGGGAATTTCTCATGCCGATCTGAAGGGTCTGAGCGATATGGCGCTCCTCGCGCTTTTGAGATTCGCCTTCGTAGATCAGTTCAAAGTCATGCGCCAAGTGCACCAAGTAGTCATATTCAAGGTCATCAATCGGCTCTTGGCTACCATCACGAAGCAGCAGCGCGCGCGTCGTCGGGCTCTTCGCAACAGAAGCAGGAACAATCGCGTCGTTACTGTGCTTGCCATCACCCTCAGAGCGCGGGCGCCCCGCCTCGATGCCGGAGTCGACGTAGAGACCTTGACAAGGCAGACCATGCGCCCTAAGCCAGCCTCCCATAGGCATCGATTCGTCAACGCGAGTTATACGAACGTGTTTAAGGTCCTCGGCACTCGTACCGCCCAAAACAGATGCCTCAAAGCCATCAGGGCCAGCCCCCAGACGTGCCGCTGGCGCCGTCGTGGAAAAGAAAAGCTTCTCAGGGTCGTCCGGCAAGGCAACGCGACTGCCGCCTTCAAAATCTATGACGTAGGAATCCAGACTGGCGTCATACTCAACAGGGCAAAAATGGCAGTTAAGCATATTGCAGATCTCGGACGATACCGCCTGGGTAGCCGCGGCAGAATCGTCTAGAAAGGTAAACAACTCATCACGCAAGACATTGAGCGAGCGGCCAAGCTCGGCCGTGCGACGGGAGCGAAGGCTCGATGCCATGCCGACCAGCTGGATAGACAGGTAATCGCAAATGACCTCGAGCACATTAACGTCATAGGCGAGCGGTGCCTGAGGGCGTTTCCAACCAACTTCCAGCACGCCAAGGATCTGCGTACCGTAAAAAACGGGAAGACAGATCTCGCTGCGGTACGGAGGCATATCCTGCATACGCAACAGGTGCTTAGAACGATTGTCCAGGTCCATAAACATACCGGAGGCGGCCTTATCACCCTCAAGGTCCTGTTGAATCGACAAGCGACAGGCACGCGACTCACGAAGAACATACGTCGGAATGCCAGCGCCATACGGCAAAAACTCAGGCAGGTAGCTGTCGTACAGCTCCTTGGAAACACCGCGAAGTTTAAAACCGCCGCTCTCAGAAAAATAGATAGCAGCACCCGAAGCATCGAGCGTTCCTACAAGCTGGTTCAAAACGGTATCAAGTAGGCTGGGCAGCTCATCGGAGCCCACGGTACTCATAATGACCGAGAGCGTGCCAGAGAGGCGCTTGTTCGCCACTCTAAGCTCCGAAAGAGCACGCTTGAGCTGACGGTCGTGCGAATACTGTTCTTCGATGCTATGGAGCGCCACCAGGACACGTGGCGCGCGGCGCCCAAAGATGCGTGGAGGCGTTACGGAGCCCGCACGAACCAAGACGGGGATAAAGGAGCCGTCACTCAGCTTGAGCATCAGTTCGTTCTCGGAGCCATCAGTTTCAAATGGCAGACGATGTTCCGTCGCACGTTCAAAAGCGGACGAGTACAGGACGTCTTTAACATCTCCACCGATGACGTCGGCGCGTTCCTCGCACATCAAACCAAGTAAGCGATTATTCACATGCAGAATGGTTCCGTCGAGCTCGCAGATGATGACAGCATCGCTCGTGATCTCGACTAGTTGGGCAACGTCTGCCCACTCGTTGCGTTCAAGCGTTTCCATCGTGGACCCCACCGTCTATCGGTAACAAAAAAGCCTCCGAAGAGGCTTCTCAAATGCGATGGTGTCGGAGGCGGGACTTGAACCCGCATGACCAAAAAACGGTCACTAGCACCTCAAGCTAGCGCGTCTGCCAATTCCGCCACTCCGACATGCTATGTTGTTGATTCGCGGTTCGTTTTGTTGAACCCGCGCGTTCAACGAGGAAGATAATAACCTATGATTCGAGAACTGTGCAAGCACTTTTTTCAAAAAAGTTTACGAATTTGTAAATGCGCAGGTAGATGGACCTGTTCGGGCAGGAATGAGGTTGCTTTTCAACGCGTCCTCGGGCATGCGGCATTATTTTGATCTGCGCTTCGCGCTACAAAATAATGCCGCCCCCTGCGGAAAGCGTTGGAAAGCAACCTCATTCCTGCCCTAGGGGCACGTACTTCAGACACAGTTCTCAAACATGTTCTGGGGCTGATATTAATTTAGTGGCTCGGCTTTGCCGAGCCCTTATATGGGGAGGCCGGAGCTAAAGCTCCGGCCTCACTAACTTTCCTATTAGATTAAGTGAGCGATCGAGGAATCGCACTCCCCCTGCCGAGTTACCGCAGGGCCCGCCCTGAAGTTACTTTTCAGAACACTCCGCAGGACGCAAGAAACCCCCGCCGCACGAAGTGCGCAGCGGGGGTTTCTTGCATGTCCGAGGACGTTCTGAAAAGTAACTTCAGGGCGGGCCCGGACGATAACAACCGACTACAGGTCGATGTGCGATTCCTTGATCGGGAACGGCTCCGCGAAGTGGCAGGCGCAGCAGTGACCCGGTGCGACTTCCTTAAACTCGGGAAGCTTCTCAGAGCAGATACTCTGCGCGATCGGGCAGCGCGTGTGGAAACGGCATCCGGTCGGCGGATCCAGCGGTGACGGCGGATCGCCGGCGAGGATGATGCGCTTGCGGGTCTTCTGGATATCAGGATCGGGAACCGGCACGGCAGACAGCAGCGACTGCGTGTACGGATGGTGAGGCTCGCTGTAGAGCGTCTTCCAGTCCGAAACCTCAACCATCTTACCCAGATACATAACGGCAACGCGATCGGAAATGTGCTGCACGACGGACAGGTCGTGAGCGATAAACAGATACGCGGTACCGAACTTGTCTTGGAGTTCCTTGAGCAGGTTCAGAACCTGGGCCTGAATGGACACATCCAAAGCGGAAACCGGCTCGTCGCAGATGATCAGCTTGGGCTTCAAAGCGAAAGCGCGGGCGATGCCGACACGCTGACGCTGACCGCCGGAGAACTCATGAGGATAACGGTTGATGTGCTCGGGGTTCAGTCCGACAACGTCGAGAAGCTCGCGGACGCGCTCAATGCGCTCCTCCTTGGTGCCCACGCCGTGAATGGTCATGGGCTCGGAGACGATCTCACCGATGGTCATACGAGGGTTGAGCGAAGCATAAGGATCTTGGAAGATAAACTGCATCTCGCGACGCATGTCCTTGATCTCATGCTTGCTCATCTCGGCAACATCTTTACCCTGGAAGAACACCTTACCGGCGGTCGGCTTGGTCAGGCGCATGATAGTACGGCCCGTGGTGGACTTACCGCAACCAGACTCGCCAACCAGACCGAAGGTCTCGCCAGGATAAATCTCAAAAGAGATGTCATTTACAGCAGAGACGACACGCTTGGAGAAGCGCTTGGCGAACATGCCGGACTCAGCGGGGAACTCCTTAGAGAGGTGCTCGACCTTCAGCAGCGGAGTACGCTCGTTGGTATCTGCCATTACGCCTCGCCTCCCTTCTTGGAATCCTTGCGCGTACGGGACGTCACAGGAGCGTTCTTGAGGAACTCGGGGTCGCCAGCGTAGTGGCACGCAGAATAGTGACCAGACTCGGTAACAAAACGCTCGGGGCGCTGCTTGCGGCACTTATCCGTCGCATAGGGGCAGCGAGGAGAGAACACGCAGCCCTCGGGCAGGTTCATGAGCGAAGGCGGGTTGCCATGAATCGGCGTAAGCGGCTTCTTCTCATCGATGGCCTGCTCCGGGATGGAGCGGATAAGGCCCCAGGTGTAGGGGTGGCGGCTCTCGTAGAAGATTTCCTCAGCAGTACCGAACTCGACGGGACGGCCGGCGTACATAACCATGATCTTGTCGGCCATATCAGCGACAACGCCCAGGTCATGGGTGATCATGATGATGGCGTTGCCGTTCTTCTCCTGCATTTCCTGCATAAGCTCAATAATCTGAGCCTGAATGGTAACGTCCAGGGCAGTCGTGGGCTCGTCGGCAATCAAAATATCGGGATCGCAGGCAAGAGCCATGGCAATCATGACGCGCTGACGCATACCGCCAGAGAACTGGTGCGGATACTCATTGACGCGCTTCTCGGGCTCGGGAATACCAACGAGGTCCAAAAGCTCAGTGGCACGCTTGAGCGCCTCCTGCTTGGAGTAGCCGCGGTGCAGACGAAGACCCTCGCCCACCTGCTTGCCGATCTTATAGACCGGGTTCAAGGAGGTCATAGGATCCTGGAAGATCATCGCGATGTCGTTACCGCGAATGTGCTGCATCTCTTCCTCGGTCATCTCGAGGATAGAACGACCGCGATAGCGAACGTCGCCGCCCTCGATCTTTCCCGGAGGCATCGAGATAAGACCCATGATGGTCATGGCGGTCACGGACTTACCGGAGCCGGACTCACCGACGACGCCCAGGGTCTCGCCGCGATCGAGCGTGTAGGAGACACCGTCGACAGCGCGAACAACGCCATCCTCGGTGTGGAAATACATCTTAAGGTCATCGACCTCGAGCAGATGCTGGCCCTCGGGAACCGGCTGGTCCTTCAGGTCCACATAGTTCTTGTTCTTCTTCATCCTTATGCGTCCTTCATCTTGACGTCGAGGGCGTCGCGCAGACCGTCACCCAGCAGGGTGAAGGCGAGCACCGTCGAAAGAATTGCCAGACCGGGCATGATCATCATCCAGGGAGCAGTCAGAAGATACTGCTGACCGTCCTGAATCATGGAGCCCCACGAAGGCGTAGGCGGAATAACGCCCATGCCGAGGAAGGACAGAGCGGACTCGGTCAGAATGGCGCCACCAATGTTCATGGTCGCGTAGACCACGATGGAGGCGACGGAGTTCGGGAAGATGTGACGCACGACGATACGAGCATCAGATGCACCCATCGCGCGCGCAGCGTCAACATAATCGTTTTCCTTGACCGTCAAGATTGCAGAGCGGAAGACGCGCGCAATCGAAGGCCAGCCGAGAATGCCGATGGCAAAAAAGACGTTCTGAAGACCACGGCCGATAACGGCGATCATGGCGACAACGAAAAGCACGTACGGGAACGCCAGGAAAATATCCGCACAGCGCATGATGATCGTATCCCAGATGCCGCCGTAGAAACCGGCCAGAGCACCCATGACCAGACCAATCACCGTGGAGATCGCAGTGGCCATAATACCGACGGAAAGCGAAACACGTGCACCGTAGATAACGCGGACGAGAATGTCACGACCAAGGGCGTCGGTGCCAAACGGGTGCTCTGCACACGGAGCCATCAACGACGTCTCGGCCATGGTGGTCGAGTCGGAAGCCGTTGGCGAACCGAGCCAGGGCTTAGCCCACAAATCTGCGGTCAGGGCAACCACAACGACGATGATGATCCAGCAGACACCGATAACGGCGAGCTTGTTCTTACGAAGACGCTTAAAAGCGTCGCCCCACAGCGTGCGGGACTTGGCGGGAGCAGATGCGGCCTTGGTGGCGGTAGCCTGCTCCTGAGACTGAGAATCAGTTTCCTGCATGAGACGTACCTCCCTTAGGCCTTATCCGACGGACCGCCAAGGCGGATGCGCGGGTCGAGGAATGCATAGCTAATGTCGACGAGCAGATTGATCACCATTACGACGATGACGATGAGCGTAACGCCGCCCATAACGATGGGCCAGTCACGCATGCTAATGGCGCGATAGACCTCCCAACCGATACCGGGCCAGTTAAAGACCGTCTCGGTCAGGATGGCGCCCGAAAGCATGCCGCCAAAGTCGACACCAATATAGGTAACGACGGGGATGAGTGCATTCTTAAGCGCATGCTTGACGATGATCGCACGATTGGAGAGACCCTTGGCCTTTGCCGTACGGATGTAATCCTGGTTCATGACGTCAAGCAGCTGCGAGCGCATAATGCGGGCAGCATAAGCGGTCGAAACCGAAGCCAGCGTAATGGTCGGAAGCACATAGTGCATCCAATCCTGATACTGAGAGCTGGCACCGCCGGCACCCGAGATCGGCATGGAGAATGCACCGCCTGTTGCGTCCTTGAGGATGACGCCAAAGAACAGCTGCAGCAACATACCGAGCCAGAAGGCCGGGACGGCAACGAGGATCGACGTGGTGAGCGTTACCAAAATATCCCAGAAGGAATAACGCTTTACCGCCGAAATGATACCCGCACCGATACCCATGATTGCCTCGAGCACGATGGCGCACGCGGCAAGTTTGACCGTATACGGATACTTCTGGGCAAAGATTTCCGTAACCGGCAGCTTGCGCTGATACGAATTGCCCAGATCGCCATGAAGCAGGCCGTTCATGTAATACAAGTAACGGTCCACGAGCGACGTTTGAACGGGGTCGCCGTTCTCGTCAAGGATCGCGTTGCCGTCCTCGTCCGACTGGACCAGGTGATAGCGGACGCGAAGCTGAAGCTCCACCTCGGGGGACAGAGCCTTGTCTCCACCGATCAGCTTGATCGGATCTCCCGGCACGATATTCTGGAGGGCGAACAGAATCAGCGTGACGCCCAAAAACACCGGGATGAACTGAAGCACACGTTTAACGATGTACTTACCCATACCACTCCCCTATCTAGGGATTAACCTAAATGGGATGCCGATCGCCAGACCGGCATCCCAAAATTACCATCAGCCAGTTTACCCCAGGTTAGGGAGAACTGTATGTTTCCCATGAGGTCTACGTAAATACTTGACCCTCACGGAAGCTGCAAACTCTTAGGCGAGCTCAGCGGTACCCAGATCGGCGTGCTTCTGCGGATCGACATAGAGGTGCTTGATGCGATCGGAGCCGGCGATGGTGTGCGTGTAGAACATCACCGGGATGACCGGGCAGTCGGCAGCGACCATTGCGTCGGCCTCCTGCATCTTAGCGACGCGCTCCTTGTCGTCAACCGTAGTGCGAGCCTCGTCGACCTTGGCGTCGAACTCGGGGTTGTTGTAACCAGAACGGTTGTCGCCACCGAGGGAGTCGGAGTGGAACAGCGGATACAGGAAGTTGTCCATGATCGGGTAGTCAGCAATCCAACCCAGACGACCGAACTGATAGTTAAAGTTCTGATACTGCTCGAGCAGGGCAGACCACTCGGGGGTATCGGAGACAGCGGTAACGCCAACCTTGGCGAGGTCGCCGATGATGGACTCCATGATCTCCTTGTGGCCGCCGTCCTGGTTGTAAGACAGAGTCACGTTAATGCCACGGTCACCGTTGGCACCGGCAGGAGCGACCTTGTCGAGGTACTCGTTAGCCTTGTCGACGTCGTAGGCGCAGAACTCCCATGCGCCCTCCTTGTAGCCATCGATGCCCGGAGGAACAATGCCGTCGGCGGGGGTACGGGTACCCTTGAAGATGGTCTTGCAGATGGCCTCACGGTTGATGGCCAGGGAGATGCCCCTACGCAGGTCGGCGTTGTTGAACGGCTCGGCCGTGTTGTTGCAGGTCAGGTAGTAGGTAGAAGGCTCGGCGCCGAGCAGCATGCGCTCGCCGTCGCCCATGGTGTAGCCGTCCTTGGACACGCCGCGATCCTTCTTGGCGGCGTCGATCTGAGCAACGGGAACGTCGCAGACGTCGAGGTTACCGGCCTGGAACTCCTTGTAAGCGGTCTCCATGTCCTTGATGACCTGGAAGTGGATGCCATCGATCTTGGCCTTGTCGCCATAGTAATCGTCGAACTTCTTGAGGTTGATCTCCTGACCATCCTCCCACTTGCCGTCCATCATGAACGGGCCGTTACCGACCGGCGCAAGATAGAAGCTCTTGGCATCAGACTCGGCGCACTCGGGAACCGGGGCCAGAGCCGGGTGAGAGGCGACGAAGGGGAAGTCGGCGTAAGCGGAAGCCAGCTTGACGACGAGGGTCTCATCGTCGGGGCACGTAACACCGCTGAGCTCGGTAGCGTTACCGGCAAGCAGGTCGTCATAGCCCTCAACCATGGAAAGGTGATAGGAGACCTCGGAAGGACCGTACTCGGTAGCGACGGCCGACTTGGTGTTGACCAGACGCTCCCAACCGAGCTTGAAGGACTTGGAGGTAACGTCGTCACCGTTGTGGAACTTGGCCTTCTTGATCTTGAAGGTAAACTCGGTGGCGTCGTCGTTGGCCTCAAAGGACTCGCAAGCCAGCGGAACGATCTCGCCCTTCTCGGCGTCATAAGAGGTCAGAGCGTCAAAGAGCTGGTACTCGACCTGAGTGCCCTGGTCCTCCTGGACATTGTAGGGGTCGATGCAGACCGGGTTGTTGATGTAGAAGTTCAGCGTCGAACCGGACTCAGAACCGGAAGCGTCGCCGCCCTTCTTGCCGCATGCGGCAAGAAAAGCCATGGAGCTCGCAGCGAGGGTGCCGCCAACAAAGGCGCGACGACCCATAACGGGCTGGTGGAACATAGAATCAGCCATGCCATCCTCCTTATGAGATAGGACAAAGAAATGTTCAGTCGGACATATGTCGAGACAATCCGATCCGAACCATCAAAACGCCGCCCGCTGCTATGGCTGGTTATGCACAACGGACCAACGTTTCGCAATACAGTAGCGCATTTTATGCACGATTTGGGGCTGATTCCGGTTAACGGTCGAGAATTTCTTTAGTTGGGCGAAGTATGTGGGGATATTTTGACTCTGTTACAAATATGTAAATCAGAACCACCCTTAAAAAGGGTGGTTTGCTCTTAGGGTATAACCCACGGGC
>CAUACA010000011.1 GCA_958427355.1 uncultured Collinsella sp.
CGTTGGCGAGGTCTTCTTGAGCGGCTGCAACTGCACGTTGCGCCTCGGTAACGTTGCGATCGAGCTCGTCGTTTTTAATGGTCATAAGCACGTCGCCCTCGTTGACGGATTGGCCTGCCTGCACGTTGATAGAATCGACCGTGCCGTCGACAGAAGGGGAGACCACTGAGGACGAAATGGGTTTGAGCTGGCCTTTCGCCTCGACCGTTGTGGTAAACGTGCCCTCGGTCACCATGTCGGTCACAGGCCCGCTAGCGCCTTGTGGCTGCGCATTGATAACCAGGGTTGCGACAATGGCAATGAGCGCGATGGCACCTACGACGCCGGCGGCAATACCGCGTCGAATCAGCTTTATGCGTCGACGTTCGGCACGTTTTGCTTTGAGCTTGGCGTAGGCCTCTTCGTCGGAAATCTCGGTTGTATCGCTTGTGCTGCCATTTTGCTGTGTGGCGTGCACGTCTGTTATGAGGGGAATCGTTTCGGTGGCACCCTCGGGCGCTCGCTCGGTATCATTTGGTCCCGAGCTGATGGTGGGGACATTCGACATGGCGTCTCCTTTATAGAAAGTTCCTCAATAAGTATATGCGCCCGTCGCGTGAGGCGGGCGCATATGGCGGATTCTTTCGGAACTGTTAGATTGGAGCGTCAGTTTCCCGTTGTGTGAAGGCGTGTTTTCCTACGAGTGGACAACCACGCACAGGCCGACTTTGATGCAATCGTGCAGTGCCTTGGCATCGGCCAGGCGCAGGTTGATGCAGCCGTGGCTACCGCACCATTTATAGGACTCGGCATTATCGAAGCTCTTGTCGTTTTGCCAGGTGGCATCGTGGAAACCGATCATATTGCCCTCGAACGGCATCCAGTAGCTCACCGGGCTCTCGTATTTGGGCTTACCGGTCTCGGGGTCCTTGGCTCCGATCAGGGTGCTGCCGCCGTCGTTGCTGTTGATTTGCCACACGCCCTCGGGGGTGGCGTCTTCGCCCGGTTTGCCGGAAATAAAGTTGGCCTCCCAAACGATATTACCGTTCTCGTCATAGTAGCGCGCGTGCTGCTCGGACAGGTCGACGTCGATATACGCCTTCCAGTCGGGCTCTCCCTTTGCGGTAAAGGTGTCGGCCTTCTGGGAGTACTTGATCTCGATCTCGCCGGTCTGCTTGTTGTTAATGGCGTCCTCGACCTGCTTGGCGAGCGAGCTGCTGTCGATGGACCAACCAAAGTCACCGCCTTCGACGGCGCACTGCTTGCCATCGGCGCGCGTCCACCAGCGAGTGGAGCCCACGGTATTAAAGCCGTTGGCGAGCTCGGCTGCCCAGCTACTGATCTGCGACGTATCGAGCGTGGGGTTGGCCGGATCGGCAAAGCTGATCCACTGCAACACGGAGCTGCCGTCGACCTTTCCGGCATCCTCGCCGTTGAGCTTGAGGGTCACGTTGACGCCCAAGAAGTTGTTGGCGGCATCGCATGCGGCCTGAATCTGATCATCGGTCAGCGTGCCATTGAGAGGATCATAGGCATCGTTGCCGAGCTTGGAAAGATCGACGGTCTCGGCCAGCGAGGCAAGCTCGAGCTCGGCATACTTAATGACATGCTCGCGGTTGAGTTTTTCGTTGGAGCGCGCCTTCTCGACGGTAAACTTGCCGGCCTGCTCGTCATAGGAGCTATTGGCCTCGAACGTGCCCGAACGGCCCTCGTTAAACTCGTCGATGGCGGCGCCCAGATCCTTCTCAAACTGCTTTTGGTTAAAGGTGTCGGAGAGCATGGACAGGTCGACGTCTTGATCAAGATCGACTTCGTTGGGGGTGGCGGTTGTTTTGGTCTTGCCGCTTAAGGATTCCACAAGGCGGACCGGCCATACAAAGGCTTCGTTGTGGCTGATGATTTCTTTTGCGGCAGCTTCGCCGTCGACGATGGGCTCATCGGACTCGGGCTGATAGGTCCAGCTAAAGTCATCGCCTGTCACGGCGAGCTTATAGTGCTTCCATGCCGAATTGACCTTGGTGGCGGCAGACGAAGCGTTGGAGAACGAGACGTCGACGCCGGCGATGGTGGTGTTGGGGTAGGCTACCTGCGAAAACGCTACGACGCCTACTATATAGACAATGACGATTAGGCCCAGGACGACAAATAACGTCGTCTTTTTGCCCGACTTATTGTTCTCAGCGGGTTTGCGCGCGGGGCCGCGATCGCCTCGAGCGTGCGTGGGGGGCTGCTTGGGCGCATTGCCGTTTGCCTGGCGCCGCTGACGTTGTTGACGCTGCTGTCGCTGTTGGTTCGGGTGTTGGGAAGCGTTTGCTGCACTACGCTGCTGACCGTGGCTCGGCGCGATAGGACGCGGCGACTGAACGCCGCCGGTGTGCCTGCTCGGCTGCTGCGGATCGGGAATCAGTTGAATTCGATCGTTTTGCGACATCGTATGCATATCCTTCGATTTTCGCCTTGCGGTTCATCGTGTTTTTACTGGGCTTGCATTATAGCGATTGCCCTACTGTTTGTGGTACGGAAACGGTGGCATTCGAAAGAGCTGGGACAAATGTCCCACTATCGAGTCGTTCAGGGTCACTACCCGCACACACCGCATTTTGCACAGGCCGAAAGTGCGGCCGGAGCCTGCGCGATGCCGCCCTTTGCCGTCTCGCGCAGCGTTGCCGGCAACGCATGACCCACCGAGAGCATGACATGTGCCATCTGGTCAAACGGCACCAGGCTCTTAATGCCTGCGAGGGCGAGTTGTGCCGAGCTAAAGGCCGCTGCCACGCCGATGGCGTTGCGGTTTTGGCAGGGCACTTCCACGAGGCCACCGACGGGGTCACAAACGAGACCCAGCAGGTTACTTAGCGCGATGGAGCTGGCGTCGAGCGCCTGCTCGGGCGTGCCGCCGAGCATCTGCACCAGCGCGGCGGCTGCCATGGCGGCGGCGCTTCCGACTTCGGCCTGGCAGCCGCCCTCGGCGCCGGCAACGCAGGCGCTTGTGGTGAGGTTGAGGCCGATGGCGGCTGCGCAGTAGAGCGCGTCCATGACCTGTTCGTCGTCGAGCTGCAGGCGCTCGGCGAGCGCAAGCACGCAGCCGGGCACAACACCCGCTGAGCCTGCCGTGGGGGCGGCGACGATCACGCCCATGGTGGCGGAGCGCTCGAGCACGGCCATGGCGCGGGCCACGGCGTCGGTCTGAACGGGGCCCATCAGGTTTGCACTCAAATCGTTGCGGCCGGTGGCTTCGACGAGCTTGGCCTCGCCGCCGATAAGCCCGCCGAGTGAGCGCAGCGGATTTGCGAGGGGGGCCGTGGTCTCCTCGCGCATGACGTTGAGCACGCGGCGCATGGCGGCGACGGCGTGGGCCTCGCCGGTTAGACGCGCCTCGCGAACGGCCATGACGGCGCCGATGCTGAGCCCCATTTCCTCGCACGCATCGAGCAGCTGCTCGCCGTCGTCGAAGATCTCCTTGGCCGAGACGCCGGGGGAGAGCGACGAGGCAGAACCGGGGAGCTCGATAAAGGTCGCGTAATCGACATTGTCGAGCTTGCGCAGCATGGGGACGACGGTGTCGTCGGGCGCGCCGTCGGTCTCAAAGACGGAGTAGGCCTGGCCGCCCACTTCGGTGCGGTAGGTGCGGCAGAAAGCGATGTTTACGTGGGCGTAGGCGAGCAGGTTGGTGAGCGCGGCGAGTACACCGGGGACGTCCTTGTGTGCCACGAAGAGCGTGGAATACATGCCCGAGATGTCGACGCCGACGCCGTTAATGCGGCTGATGCGCATCTTGCCGCCGCCCAGGCTCTCGCCGCGGACCTGTGCCGTGGCGCCCGTGTCGTCGACCATGTCGATGTCGACGGTATTGGGGTGGATGGAGGCGTCGTCGCCCTTGATGTCAAAGTGATATTCTAGGCCCTGCTCGCGCGCGAGGTCGAAGGCCTGCTTGATGTTCTCGTCATCGGTGTCGAGGCCCAGGATGCCCGCGACGAGCGCACGGTCGGTGCCGTGGCCGCGGTAGGTGTGGGCGAAGGAGTTCCACAGGCCAAAGGTGACTTTGGTGATGCGGCCTTCCAACAGGCTGGCGGCAACTTGTGCGCAGCGCAGGGCGCCGGCGGTGTGCGATGAGCTGGGGCCGACCATGACGGGGCCCAAGATCTCGAATGCCGAGGTCGTAGCTAGTGTTTGCGGCTTGCCTGCCATGGCTGCTCCTTTGTTTTGTCCCATCGTCCCGAGGGCGGGGCATAAGGTCGCCTGCTCGGACAGTCCTGCTCGCACGGAGAGCACATTAAGTGCTCTCCGGCTCGTGCGGAACTCGCGATCGACCTTATGCCCCGCCCTCGGGACTAAGGATACATGGTAGAGGCGCGTGTGCCCCAAAATTCATTGGCTGGTGACCTATTCCATGTCCCGCGGTGGCTCATCTTCACCACCGGTTAAATAAAAAAGAAGTACCAGTTGGGGCCGGTACTTCTTTTGGTGCGTCGATATTTGGTTGTAGCTTTTGCCGTTGGCTTACAGGCCGCAGGCTGATTTGAGTTCTTCGACTCGGTCGGTCTTCTCCCAGGTGAAGTCGGCGTCTTCGCGGCCGAAGTGACCGTAGGCTGCTGTCTTTTCGTAGATGGGGCGACGCAGGTCTAGGTCGCGGATGATGGCACCTGGGCGCAGGTCGAAGGTCTTCTCTACGGCCTCGACGATCTTGTCCTCGGCAACATGCGCGGTACCGAAGGTGTCGACCATGATTGAGAGGGGCTTGGAAACGCCGATGGCGTAAGCAAGCTCGACTTCGCAGCGGTCGGCCAGGCCGGCGGCGACCACGTTCTTGGCGACCCAGCGCGCGGCATACGCGGCGGAGCGGTCGACCTTGGTGCAGTCCTTGCCACTAAAGGCACCGCCGCCGTGACGGCCGTAGCCGCCGTAGGTGTCGACGATGATCTTGCGGCCGGTGAGGCCCGTGTCGCCCATGGGGCCGCCCACGACAAAGCGACCGGTGGGGTTCACGTAGATGTCCGCGTTATCCCACGGCATGTTCTCGGCAGCCATGACCGGGGTGATGACGTGCTCGATGAGGTCGGCCTTGATCTTGCCCATGTCCTCGATCTCGGCGGCGTGCTGCGTGGAGATGACGATGGTCGTGACCTCGACGGGCTTGCCTTCCTCATAGCGCACGGTGACCTGGGTCTTGCCGTCGGGACGCAGATAGGCGAGGGTACCGTCGTGACGCACGGCGGCCAAGCGCTCGGCCAGGCGGCTTGCAAGGTAGTGTGGCATGGGCATAAGGGTCTTGGTCTCGTTGGAGGCATAACCGAACATCATGCCCTGGTCGCCGGCACCGATCAGGTCGATCGGGTCGGTGGTAGCGCCGGTCTGGGTCTCGAAGGACTCGTCAACGCCCTGCGCGATATCGGGCGACTGCTCATGGATGAGGCTCATGACGCCGCAGGTGTCGCAGTCAAAACCGAACTTGGCACGGTTGTAGCCAATGCGGCGGATAACGCCACGGGCGATCTCCTGCACGTCGACGTAGGCCTGGGTGCGAATCTCGCCGGCGACGATGACGGTGCCGGTGGTCACGAGGGTCTCGCAGGCGCAGCGGACGTTCTCCACGTTGGCAGGCACGCCGTTGGGGGCGATGTAGCCCTGCTCCTGCAGCTCTATTTCTTTGGCGAGGATTGCGTCGAGGACGGCGTCGCTGATCTGGTCAGCGATCTTATCGGGATGACCTTCGGTCACCGACTCCGACGTAAAAACAAAGGACCCGTGTTGGGGCGGGATGGAACGAAGTTCTTCTGACATGATTGTCCTTTCAAAAACGTGTCCCGGCGACCGTTACCATTCCGCCGGGCTCTCTATGCAAGGGCACATCATAGCGCGTAAATCAAACATTCACACCCTTTCCGCACCTACTCATTGGGGACAGACATAAATGACCAGCCTTAAACTAAGAACGTCTCCAACGACTGGTCATTTAAGTCTGTCCCCAATGAGTCCCCAATGAATAGGTCAGTGCCCTTTGTGCGGAGGCTGCTTTGATGCTTTATACTAATGCGGTTAGACATCCATCCTGCAATCGAGGAGATTTCCATGGCATCAGACGTTCGCGTCCGCTTTGCACCCTCACCGACGGGCAAGCTGCACATCGGCGGCGCCCGCACCGCTATCTATAACTGGGCTTTTGCCCGCGCAAACGGCGGCACGTTCATCCTGCGCATCGACGACACCGACCCCACCCGTTCCACTGACGAGAACACGCAGATCATCCTGCGTGCCATGCGTTGGCTGGGCCTGGACTGGGACGAGGGCCCCGAGGTGGGTGGCGACTTTGGCCCCTATGCTCAGACCGAGCGCCTGGACCTGTACAAGCAGGCCGCCCAGAAGCTCTGGGATGAGGGCAAGGCCTATCCCTGCTTCTGCACCAAGGAGCAGCTCGACGCCGATCGCAAGGCCGCTCAGGAGCGCAAGGACCCCTTCCAGGGCTATCAGCGCCGCTGCCGCGATCTTGATCCCGAGGAGGCACGCCGCCGCATCGAGGCCGGCGAGCCCTACGTCCTGCGCATCAAGGTGCCCGAGGACCGCGGCGACGTCGTCATCCACGACGCCGTTCACGGCGAGGTGACCTTCGACGCCAAGGAGCTCGACGACTTTGTCATCTTCCGCTCCGACGGCACGCCCACCTACAACTTTGCGACCGTCGTCGACGACGCCATGATGAAGATCACCCACGTCATCCGCGGCGACGACCACCTGTCCAACACCCCGCGCCAGGTCATGGTCTACGAGGCCCTCGGTGCGCCCGTGCCAACGTTTGCCCATATCTCCATGATCCTGGGTGCCGACGGCAAGAAGCTCTCCAAGCGCCATGGCGCCACCTCGGTGGAGGAGTACCGCGATGCCGGCTACCTGCCCGACGCCTTCGTCAACTACCTGGCGCTGCTCGGCTGGTCGCTCGACGGGCAGACCACGATCATCCCGCGCGATGTCCTGGCCAGCAAGTTCTCGCTCGACCGCATTTCCAAGAACCCGGCGACCTTCGATCCCAAGAAGCTCGATTGGGTCAATGCCGAGTACATCAACGGCATGTCCGATGCTCAGTTTGCCGACGAGATCATGGTCCCCGAGCTGCACGAGGCGGGTCTCATCGAGGGTAATGTAGAGTACGGCGAGGATTGGATCGACGCGCTTGCCGCCATCGTCAAGCCGCGTACCAAGATGCCGGCCGACGCCGTGACCGTCGCCGCTCCCATCTTTGCTACGGCCGAGACGCTCGAGTATGACGAGAAATCTGTCAACAAGGGTCTGGCCAAGGAAGGCATGGGTGCCATTCTGGATGCCGCCAAGGCCGTGCTCGAGGGCGTTACCGAGTGGACGGCTGCCAACATCGACGCTGCGCTTGAGCCTCTGCCCGAGCAGATGGACCTCAAGAAGCGCGTGGTGTTCCAGGCCGTGCGCGTCGCCGTCTGCGGCAACATGGTGAGCCCCCCGCTGGGCGAGACCATGGCGCTCGTCGGCCGCGACGACTGCCTGGCGCGCATCGACCGCGCCCGCACGATGGCGCTGTAGCAGCTGCGTAAACGCATGTATCCGAGCCCCGCTCACCACGAGTGGGGCTCTTGTTTCTAAAGACGTATGGGATGGGAGGCACAGAGACCATGGCCGAGCAACTATCGCTGTTTGGTTCGCCCGAACCGGAGCAAGCTCCCATGAAGCATGCCCGCACGGCCGAGCAGGCCAAACCTGAGCCTGCGCCAGAGCCCATTGCCGCCTATACGAGCGTGGTCCTCGACATTCCCACCCGTGCGCTGTCCGAGCCGTTTGCCTACGGCATTCCGCAGTCCCTTGCCAATGAGGCCCAGATCGGGTCCACGGTCCTGGTCCACTTTGGCAACCGTGCGGCCGCGGGCTATATTGTCGACATTGCATCTGAGCTGGGCGACCTGCAAGGCAACAACGCCCTCGACCCCTCTCGCATCAAGCCCATCGAGGCCATCCTCAGCAAACCGCTCTTTAGCGCCGAGGCTGCACGCATTGCACGCTGGATGAGCCGCGAGTATGTCGCTACGCTTTCCGAGTGCCTGCGCCTGTTCTTACCACCGGGTGGAAGCCCACGCGTGGTCAAGGGCGACGACGGCGTGTGGACCGTTGAGCGCCCCGCCGTCAAACCCATCCAAAACCGCTGGGTCATGCTCACGCCCGAGGGCTTTGACTATACGCCGCCCAAGACAGCGGTTCGTCAGCGCCAGCTCATTGAGGCGCTCCAGTGTGGACCGGTCACGACGCGTGACCTCAACCTGCTCTACAACAATATGTCGGCGACCATCAAGGCGCTCGAAAAACGCGGCGTCGTGCTGGTGGAGGAGCGCCGCGCCTGGCGTGGCTGCAGCGATCAGACCACGCTGTCCTCGGCAAGCGGCAAAGCGCCGGTCGCACTTACGAACGGCCAGCAGCAGGCGCTCACGCAGATTGAGCGCGCTCGCCTGGACGCCCACGGCGACGTGGTCCTTGTCGACGGCGTCACCGGATCCGGTAAAACCGAGGTCTACCTCTCCGCCATCGAGCGCGTACTCGCGGTCGGCCGCTCTGCCTGCGTGCTTGTGCCCGAGATATCACTGACGGCCCAAACCGTCGGTCGCTTCCGCTCGCGCTTTGGCGAGACAGTTGCGGTCTTCCACTCGCGTCTTTCGGCCGGCGAGCGCCTGGACCAATGGGACATGGTCGCCAGCGGTGCCGCGCGCGTGGTCGTGGGCGCCCGCTCGGCGCTCTTTTGCCCGCTCTGCGACTTGGGCCTCATCATTATCGACGAAGAGCACGAGACCAGTTACAAGCAGGGCTCCAGTCCGCGCTACCACGCGCGCGAGGTAGCGGCCGAGATGGCGCGCCGCTACCGCTGCCCGCTCGTGTTGGGCTCCGCTACGCCTTCTGCCGAGGCCCTCGACCGCTGCCGCCGTGGCGCCTACAACGGTGCCACCTGGACGCGTGTCGAGATGCCCGAGCGCCCGGGACACGCCGTTCTGCCCGAGGTCCGCATTGCCGACCTGCGCCGCGAGTTTTCGCACGGCAGCCGCTCAATGTTTTCAAAGCCGCTGATGGAAGGCTTGGAACGCGTGGTTGAACGTCGCGAGAAGGCCGTGCTGCTGCACAACCGCCGCGGTTTTGCGCCGTTCCTTATGTGCCGCGAATGCGGCTGCGTTCCCACCTGCAACCACTGCTCCACCGCGCTCACGTATCATGAACGCACGCACACGTTGCAATGCCACACCTGCGGTTCGTCCTGGCGCGTGCAACCCTATCCGGCGCCCACGAGTCGTTGCCCCAAATGCGGCAGCCGCTACCTAGCAAAAATGGGCCTGGGCACGCAGCAGATCGAGGACGCGCTGCACCAGATGCTGCCCGAGGACGTCGCCATCATTCGCATGGATGCCGATTCGACGCGTGGCAAGGACGCGCATAAAAAGTTGCTCGAGCAGTTCGATGCCGCCGATTGCGCGGTGCTGCTGGGCACACAGATGATCGCCAAGGGCCTCGACTTTCCCGAGGTTACGCTTGTGGGTGTGGTCAATGCCGACTTTGCGTTAAAGCTGCCCGATTTTAGAGCGGGGGAGCGCGCCTACGATTTGCTGGAGCAGGTCGCCGGCCGTGCCGGACGCGGCGATCGCCCTGGCGAGGTCATCATCCAGACCTATCTGCCCGAGGATCCGGTCATCCGCGCCGTCGCCGAACACGACCGTTCGATCTTTACCGACTACGACCTGGACCAGCGCCGCGACGCACTGTATCCGCCGTTTGTTCGCTTGGCCAACATTTTGGTGTGGTCGGCGAACCGAGACGACGCGCAGGACTACATCGGGCGCATTGCAAAGCTTCTAAAGCGCCGCTGGCATGCTGCCGCGCCCGACTTTTTGCGGGCGGGGAGCGCCGTGCCGCAGGTGCTGGGCCCGGCTTCATGTGTAATCGAGAGAGCCAAAGACCGTTATCGCTTCCACCTGCTTGTGAAGTCGCCCGTGGGGTACCATGTCTCTGATGATATCGACGCCTGCCTCAAAGAGGTGGGCTCCGTGCGCGGCGTGAGCGTGAGCGTTGACGTCGACGCCTATGATTTGATGTAGCAACCCGAAAGGATGGCCATGGAAGCCAACGGAATCGTACTTTCGCCCGACCCTCGTTTGCGTCAGGAGTGTGCCGTCATCGAGGAGATCACCCCGGCGATCGAGGCACTTGCCGAGAAGATGAAGAAGATGATGTTCGACAACGGCGGCTGCGGCCTGGCTGCTCCGCAGATCGGCGAGCTCATCCAGCTCGTCACCATCGACTGCGACTACACCGACAAGAACGACTACGATCCGTACGTGCTCATCAACCCTGTCATTGTTGAGCAGAGCGACCATCTGGTGCCGTTTAGCGAGGGCTGCCTGTCTATCCCCGGCATTAGCTGCGAGATCGAGCGTCCCGATCATGTCGTCGTCGAGGCGTACGACCTGGACGCCAACCTGATTCGCTACGAGGCCTCGGGCGACCTGTTCTGCGTGTGCCTGCAGCACGAGATCGATCACCTGCACGGCAACACTATGTTCGAGCGACTGAAGCCCATGCAGAGGCTCAAGGCCGTCAAGGAGTACCAGGACGCCCTGGCCCGCGGCGCTCGACCGGGCGAGACGGAGTAAGTCGTCCGTCCCCGGGGCAGGGCCCGCATATATCATCCCGTGCTCAAACATTCTCGCTTTGCTGCGAAACTGCGCGCGGGACGATATATGCGGGCCCTGTCCCGGGGACTGCGTTGCCACTCTTCGGTTCGCCCGGGTGCCGTTGGGCCAGGGAGGGGCGTCTTCGCTGATAATTGCTTTGTTGGAAGAGCTGCTTTTATTGCGGCTCTTTCTTTGGTTTTGGGTATATTTGTTCTTGTTGAATTGTTATTGCGGATGGGCTGGTTACTTGGCTTTCCGCTGTTACTTGTAGCCGTCTCGGCTTTGGTTGAGGGGAGACGTTCTCTATGCGTATTGTGTTTATGGGTACGCCTGATTTTGCTGTGCCTTCGCTGACTTCGCTTGTTGAGGCTGGGAATGAGATTGTGCTGGTTATTACTCGTCCTGATGCTGTTCGTGGGCGTGGTAAGAAGCTTGAGCCTTCTCCCGTTAAGGCCAAGGCGCTTGAGCTGGGGTTGCCGGTTGTTGAGGCTAATCGTATGACGCCGGAGGTTGTTGAGGCGCTCCAGGCTGCGCAGGCTGATATTTTCTGTGTGGCTGCCTATGGCTGCATTTTGCCTGATGAGGTGTTGCATATGGCGCCGCTCGGCATTGTGAATGTTCATGCTTCGCTGCTGCCGCGTTGGCGTGGCGCTGCTCCCATTCAGCGTGCCATTCTTGCTGGTGACGATGTTGCCGGCGTTTCCATTATGCGTATTGGACATGGCGTGGATACCGGCGCTTATTGCGCGCAGGCCTCGACCTCGGTTGCCGGTAAGCATGCCGAGGCACTGACGATGGAGCTTGGCCAGCTGGGTGGTAAGCTGCTGGCCGATACGCTTCCCGCGCTTGCCGATGGGTCGGCTGTTTGGACTGAGCAGGATGAGTCCCTTGTCACGCATGCTGCCAAGATTTCCAAGCAGGAGATGCGTTTGGATCCGCAGATGACGGCGCTCGATTGCGTGCGTCACGTGTTGGCTTCGTCCGATACCGCTCCCGCCCGTTGTGTGATTGCCGGCAAGACCGTGCGTGTGCTCGATGCAGCGCCTGCCGACATGTCGCTCGGCGAGGGCGCTGTTGTCGTCAAGGGCAAGCGTGTCTACTTGGGGCTTTCCGATAGTGCGGTTGAGCTACTCCAGGTTAAACCCGATGGCAAGCGTGCCATGGCTGCTTCTGCCTGGGCTGCCGGCCTGCAAGGTGCCGATCTGACGTGGGGTGTTTTGTCATGAGCAAGTTGTCTCCCGCTCGTAAGCTTGCGCTTGATGTGTTGATGGAGGCCGAACGCCGCGGCATGTATGCGCGCGACGTGTTGTCTTCTCGTGCTTCTGCCAAGGCCATTGACCAGCGCGATTTCGCGTTTGCCGCTCGCTTGGCGCTCGGTGTTGCCGCGACGCAGGGCATTTTGGACGAGCTGCTCGATCAGTTCCTCGATAAGCCCAAAAAGGTCGCGCCGCGTGTTCGTATGGCGCTTCGCATCTCGGCCTTTGAGATGCTCTACCTGCATACCCCGGGTCGCGTTGCCGTGAGTCAGGGCGTTGAGCTGGTTCGCAGCGGCGCTAAATCGGCTGCCGGTTTGGCGAACGCCGTGCTGCATAAGGTTGCGGACAACGTTGAGGACTTTGCCACGGCATCGGACGTGGATGAGTCCGAGCGTCGTTTGGTTCGCCTATCTCGCTTGATGGGTCTTCCTCGTTGGCTTTGCGCTCGTATTATGGCTTCGTTCGACACGCCCGAGGGCGCGCTCAACTTTGCCGGCAATCTGGCGCCCGCGCCGCTCGCTCTGCACGAGAATGCGTTTGCGACCAAGGCCGACCCGTATATCTCGCAGCTCGTTGCGCCTGTCTTCCCGGGCTGTCATGCTCCGGTCGATGCACAGGCCACGGTTGCGTCGGGTGTGTTTGAGCGTGCTGCCGCGGTTGCCTCGGACCTCAACGCTCAGCTTATCGCTACTGCCGCGACACGTCCCGGGCGCTGCCTAGAGATTGGCGCCGGTCGTGGCACCAAGACCTATGTGATGATGTGCCAGGCAAAGCGTGCCGGCTACGACCGCCAGCATACTGCACTCGATTTGCACGACCGCAAGTGCGACCAGAATCTCGCGCGCCTGCATAAGGCGGGTATTACGGGTGTTCGTACGGTGTCGGGCGATGCCTGCGAGCTCAATGAGGTGCTCACGTCCTTTGACGCGATGCTTGGCGAGCCCGCCCTGTTCGACACGGTGTTTATCGATGCCCCGTGCTCGGGCACCGGCACCATGCGCCGTCATCCCGAGATTCCGTGGCGTCTGACCGAGAAGGACGTTACGACTGAGCTGCCCAAGCTGCAGCTGATGATGCTCAAGGAAGCTGCCGCGCGCGTTGCCGAGGATGGCGAGCTCATCTATGCGACGTGCTCGGTCTTCGACGAGGAGAACGCGCAGATCGTGGATGCGTTTTTGGCTTCGCCCGAGGGTGCCGGCTTTACCGTGGCGCCCCTCTCCGAAGCCCAAATTCTGCAGCTACCCGAGTTTGAACAAGCCAAGAAGCTCGTTTCCGTACGCCAAAACGACCGTGGACTTTTCCAAAGCGTCCCCGTAAACGCCGACTCCTACGACGGCCACTTCTGTGCAAGACTGGTCCACAGGTAACTACTAAGTTGCGGTGAAATAGGGATTGAATAGCGGCTTCTACCCACCAAACAGTCCCTATTTCACCGCAACTCAGGATGTCCTGCGAGTGGAGATCGCAATAGCGTTAAAGAGTGGGAAAAATAGCCCCGTTTCATACTTGCTGTTATCAAAAGTAGGGCGGATTACGGGGCTAGATTGGTGATGCCCGACCACAGCAAAAATAGCCTAAATAAAACCGCAGGTAGATGGCTTGTTGAAATTTGCAAATTACCGGAATGGATAAAGGTTGTCAATTCAGCCCCGTAATCCAGTAGAGTTTTGAAATGTTACAAACTTAGCATCAGCCCGAAATCCGATCTAAAGAAAAGTTGCGGTGAAATAGTTCCCGTTTGGCCGTTGGATGGGCTGATTCAGGAACTATTTCACCGCAACTCATAAGGAAACCTGGGTAGCGGGGCTGCTTGGTTTCTAGTGGCTATGCGGGCAGTTGGCGCAGCAGCCGCTGGTGGCGTTGGTGCTGGAGCCGCCGCTTCGCTGGTCGGTGTTGTAGAAACCGCTGCCTTCGAACTTAATGCCGCTGGCCGAGAACGTCTTGGATGCCGGGGCGCCGCAGCTGGGGCATACGACCTCGGGCGTCTCGGACATGGGGTGCTCAACCTCAAACACGTTGCCGCAGCTCGTGCACTTGTAATCGTAGCGCGCCATAATACTTCCTTTTCAGCACAAAGCGGGCAGATCGCTCTGCCCGCAAAAATTCAAACAGCTGTAACTGTACCCTATATCGGGGGTTTTATCACGCTTCGCCCCAGAATCTATGAGTGTTGCGCAGGAGCTTCGCAGTTTTCTCCTCGGCTGCCGCAACGTCGGCCTCGTCAGCCTGCCATGTCCAGTTGCCCGTGGCCACGCCCGGTACGTTCATTCGTGCATCGTCGCCAAGCCCCAGCACGTCCTGCAACGGCATCATCACGAGCGGAGCATCGCTTGCCAGGGCATTGCCCATGAGCTCGCCTGCCAATGCAATGCCGCTCGGCTCGTCGCCGCCCGTAAAGGAGTGCGTGCACCAGCCGGCAAGCGTCGAGGTGTCGTGCGTCGAGGTGTACAGGATCTTGCCCGGTGTGGGATGAATTCCGCAGCGAACGTCGTAGTCGCTAAACTCCAGCACGTCCATGCCGGGGAAACCGCAGGTCGAAGCCATGGCGCGAACGCCAGGCGTCAGATAGCCCAGATCCTCGGCAATAAAGTTGAGCGGACCCAACTCGTCGTAGGCGGTCTGGAACAGGTCCTTGCCCGGGCCTGCGAGCCAGCGGCCGTCGGCACAGGCCTTGCCGGCGGGGATGCTAAAGTAGCTGTGGAAGCCCAGAAAGTGGTCCAGGCGCACGCGGTCGTAGAGTGCGAACGCGCGGCGCAGACGGTCGAGCCACCAGCGATAGCCGTTCTCCTTCATGTGATCCCAGCGGAATGTGGGGTTGCCCCACGCCTGGCCCTCGGGCGCAAAGTTGTCGGGCGGCGCGCCCGAAATCTCAATCGCCTTACCGGTGTCGGACAGCCAGAAGTTATCGGGCTCGCTCCACGCGTCGGCCGAATCGTCCGAGACATACATCGGGATATCGCCGATGACCTCGATGCCCTTCTTGTGTGCATAGTTCATAAGCTCGCACCAGGCCAGGTCAAAGCGATACTGCATGTACGCCTGCAGCTCGGCTTCGTCATGGAAGCGCTTGTCATCGATCAGGTACTCGTTGTAGCGCGCGACATCCGCCGGCCAATCGTGGCGCGACAGTCCCTCAAAGTGCTTCTTTACCGCCATGTAGACGCAGTACTTCTCGAGCCAGTCGGCGTTGCGATGTTTAAACGCCGTGTACAGCGGGTCGGCATCCTCTCCGCCGCGGGCCTTCCAGGTGACGAAGTCGGCAGCCAGCTCCTCGTGGCTCTCGGGCAGCAGGTCGATATTGCCTGCAAAGGCCGAGGGGCCGGCGTAGGGGGAGCGGAAGAAGTCCGTCGGGTTGACGGGCAGGACCTGCCAGTAGCGCATGCCCATGGCGGCCAGGTGGTCGATAAAACGACGCGTGGGCGCACCGATTGTGCCGGGCTTGCCGTCATCGGTCGGCACCGAGGTAATGTGGCACACGACGCCTGCGCCATGGTCGAGCGGCTCCTGCAGGCGCTTCTCGGCATGGTGATAGATGATCGAAGAGCCCAACGGGTACAGGTCGAGCGTAACCGTGCGGTTGTGGATCTCGCATTCGTGGCCGCTGATCACGTCGCTTGCACATTCACCGAGCGCTGGAATCGTCACGCAGTGCGAATTGCGCAGACTGCGGTTGATGATAACCGTTGCGGCTTCACCATCTTTGCCCGTGCGGGTGTAGGCGAGTACCTCGTCGTTGAGCGCGAAGGCCTTGATTTCGCCGTCAACCATAAACGGTAGAGCACGGCGCACGGCCGAGGCGTTTTTAAGGATGGCGAGTGTATCGAAGTCGTGCAATTGGTCCTTGGTCGGCAGGGTGCGGCGGTTGCCCGGATCGGTGAGGCCCTCCAGGCCGTACTCATCGCCATAATAGATCGAGGGCACGCCCGGGAAGGTCATCTGCATGAGCGTCGCCAGCCAAAAGCGGCTCTTGGCCAGGCCCATGGAGTTCTCGTCCAGGCGCCACTTGCTGCGCTCGCTCTCGGGCAGCTGCGACTCGTCGGGACCACCGCCGAGCACCGAGATAATGCGCGGACGATCGTGGCTCGAAAGCAGATTGAGCGCGCAGGACAATGCCTCACGCGGGTAGTTCTCGCGGAGGGTCTCGATGTCCTCGGCAGCCTGATAGGCGTTCTTGTAGCCCATCAAAAAGCCGATGACCATGTCGCGGAAGGGGTAATCCATAGCAGAGTCAAGCTCGGAGCCCTGCAGATAGCGGCGCAGATGGCCATAGCTGATCTTGTTGGTGGCGTCTTCCCAAACTTCGCCGAGCAGCAGCGCGTCGGGCTTCTCGGCGAGCACGGCCTTTTTAATCTCAGCCAGGAAGTCATCGGAAAGTTCATCTGCCACATCGAGTCGCCAGCCGTGGGCACCGGCGCGCAGCCATTTGCGAATCACGCCGTCCTTGCCCAGCAGCTTTTCACGGACAAGCTCGGAGTTTTCGTTGATGGCTGGCATATTGCCCACGCCCCACCAGCAGTCATACGAACCGTCCTCATGGAAGTAAAACGCATCGCGCCACGGCGAGTCCTTGCTCTGCCATGCGCCCACGCCGGGGTAGTTGCCGTAGCGGTTGAAGTAGATCGAGTCGTCGCCCGTATGGTTGAAGACGCCATCCAGGATGATGGAAATGCCGAGCTTCTCGGCCGCCTCGCACAGCTCCGTAAAGTCCTGCTCGGTGCCCAGAATCGGGTCGATCTTGGTGTAATCGGCCGTGTCGTAGCGGTGGTTGCTCGCGGCCTCAAAGATCGGGTTGAGGTAGATGGCCGTAAAGCCTAGCTCGGCAATGCGGGGCAGGTCATTTTGGATACCCTTGAGCGAGCCGCCGTAAAAATCCCAGGTCTTGATGGAGCCGTCTTCGGCACGCTCGTACTCGGGCGGTTCGTTCCAGTCCTCGACCATGCGGCGCTGGATTCCGTTGCGCGGTTTTTCGACCTCGGCCAGCGTGCGCTCGCGCCAGTTTTCGTCGCGGGCATAGCGATCGGGGAAGATCTGGTAGACCATGCCGCGCTCGTACCACTCGGGACGCACTTCGCGGTGCTTGTAAACGGTAATCTGGAACGACGGGACCTCGGCGTAGTCGTAGGTCACACCCTCGCCACCGGTGCGACCCTGCGGTGCACCCAGGCGGACCTCGGGCTGGCCCTCGATGTTGCAGATAAAGCTGTACCAGATAAGACAGGGCTCAGTGCACTCAAGCTCTACGGTAAATATGCCGTCGCCCTCGTGCGTCATGGGATACAGAGACTCACCGATTTCATCGACCCAGGTACGCAGCGTAAGCGTTGCCTGGTTGGGGTCGGCATCCTCCAAAATCACCGATAGCGAAACGGAAATTCCAGTGGTCACAGCGCCAAACGGAGTACGAAACTGCGGCAGACGGCTGTTGTGAATCAATCTCATAATACGGTCCAGTTCAATAGAATCACGGCCTGCGGGCCATGGGCTTTACGCACAGGATATAAGTATATCTGTTGTACACAGGCTGTATAAACAACATCCGTTTACCATCGGCGAACGGTTGTCCTAGAAAATCGTTTTACCATCCAAATTATCGCGATATTCGAAAAAGCCTATACCGATACTATTTGTAGCCAAACAAAAGTACATCGGTTTACTACGACGAATTGAATGATCTCAACCACGGTCAATTTGGTGATATTAAAACCGCAGGTAGAAGCGTTGCCAATTTCATAGAATACTCTCCGTGGTCGGCCAGAGCTATTTTGTCGTAGTAAACCGGCCCTCTTTTTAATACAGAAGTTCAACGCAAAAGAGGGCGCCTAGTTGGGGCGCCCTCTTTTGCGTTGGATTAAGTTTAAATCGTCCAGACTAGTGACGCTTGCGGGTGGCCGTTGCCTTACGGACGGAGGTCTTCTTGGTCGGAGCCTTTTCCTCGGCCGGAGTGGCGGCGGAGATCGGGGCCTCCTTGGCGGGCTCGGCCTTTGCCTTAGCCTTGGGAGCGGTCTTGACCTCGGCGACCTTCACTGCGGGCTTAACCTCGGCCTTGGCCTCTGCCTTGGGAGCAGCAGCCTTGGTCGTGGCCTTTTTGGTCGTCGTCGTAGCGCGCTTGCGCGTGGTGGTCTTGGCGGCCGGCTTTGCCTCGACAGCTGCCTTGGCCTTGGGCTCGGAGGGCGCCTCCTCGACCTTGTCGGCGGGCTTTGCAGCAGCCTTCGGGGTCGTCTTCGCCGCGGCCTTCGTCGTGGCAGCCTTGGTCGTCGTCGACTTCGTAGCCGTGGCCTTCTTGGCGGTCGTGGTCTTGGTCGCGGACGTCTTCTTGGCAGCGGTCTTGGCCGGAGCCTTTGCCGCTGGCTCGGCCTTTACCTCGGGAGCGACCTCGGCCTCGGCGGCCTTTTTGGCTGCGGCGGTCGTACGCTTGCGCGTGGACGTTGCCTTAGCAGCGGTTGTCTTGCTAGCAGCGGCCTTCGTGGTTGTGGCCTTCTTAGCTGTCGTCTTGCGGGTCGTCGTCTTCTTGGCGGCAGGCTTAGCCGCGGGCTTAACCTCGGCCTCGGCAGCCGGTTTCTCTTCAGTCTTGGGCTCCTCGGCGGCAGCGGGCTCCTTATCGGTCGCCACAGGCTCCTCAGCCGCAGTCTCAACCACAGCCGCCGGCCTCTCAATCTCTGGATGCATAAAGAAGTACAGGTCCAGATACTTGTCGGCCGAGCGCGTCCAGCTAAAGTCCTGGCTCATGGCCTGCGTGACCAGCTGGTTCCAAGCGTCGCGGTTATCCCAGAACAGGCGCGCCGCACGGAATACCGCGTCGCCCATCTCGTCGCCGTTAAAGTTGCTAAACGAGAAGCCCGTGCCCTCGCCGGTAAACTCGTTATACGGGATTACCGTGTCCTTCAGGCCACCGGTCTCGCGTACGATGGGCAGGGTACCGTAGCGCATGGCGATAATCTGCGACAGGCCGCAGGGCTCAAACTTAGAAGGCATCAGGAACATATCGGCGGCGGCATACATACGCTGCGACAGCGCAGGATCGAACTCGATGCGTGCGGCCATGGTGCCGGGGTACTTGTCCTGGAAGTAGCGCAGGCCGTCCTCGTAGTCGCGGTCGCCGGTGCCCAGCACCGCCACCTGCACGCCTCCGGACAGGATGCGGTCGAGCGCGTACATGACCAGGTCCATGCCCTTCTGGCGCGTCAAGCGCGTGACCATTACCATAAGCGGGCGATCGTCGCGAACCTCGAGCCCCAGTTCTTCCTGCAGCTTGGCCTTGCACACGGCCTTGCCGGAACGGTCATCAACCGTGTAGTTTGCGGCAATGCGCTTGTCGGTCGCCGGGTCAAAGCCCGCCACGTCGATGCCGTTCAAAATGCCCTGCAGCGCATAGGAGCGCTCGCGCAGCACGCCGTCCAGGCCCTCGCCAAACTCGGGCGTCTGGATCTCGTTGGCATAGGTGGGGCTTACCGTGGTGATGGCATCGGCATAGCGCAGCGCGCCCAGCATGTAGTTGATGCTGCAGGCGTCGCAACGCAGCTGCGAGGCGGCCGCCGGAATATGCGCCACACCCAGGATGTCCTCCATCACGGTGTCGCTAAACTGGCCCTGGAACGCCACATTGTGGATCGAGAACACGGTCTTGACGCGGTCGTACAGCGGCAGGCCCTGGTAGAACTCGCGCAAGAACACGGGCGCCAGTGCCGTCTGCCAGTCGTTGCAGTGCAGGATGTCGCACTCAAAACCGGCCGGCAGGTGCTGCAGGCTCTCGGTGATGGCCTTGGAGAAGAACGCAAAGCGCTCGCCGTCGTCAAAGAAGCCGTACGGATAGTCGCGCGCAAAGTAGCGCTCGTTGTCGATGAACATATACGTGACGCCGTCGTGCTCGAGCTTCTCGAGCCCGCAGTACTCGTTGCGCCAGCCCAGGCTCACGTAAAAGTCGGAGAAGTGCTCCATCTGCGCCTTGTACTCGTCCTTGATGGTGGCGTACTTGGGCACCATCACGATGACCTCGGCCCCGGCGCGCACGAGTGCCGCGGGCAGCGAGCCCGCCACGTCGCCCAGGCCACCGGTCTTTACAAACGGTGCGCACTCGGCCGAGGCAAACACGATCTGCATCTTTTTGCTGGAATCTGCCATATTGTCTCCCATGTTGCAATTCGAGAATAGCCGCCTGGCGCAAACCGGGCGGCTATTCTACATGTTACGAGCGATGTTGCGGTGCCTACGTTAATGCACGATGGTGGTATCGGGAGTTAACGGGGCCTTGCCCAGCACCAGGATGTTCTCGGGCGTGCCGCGAAGCTCGGTGTTGGTGGGAACCACGTTGTTCTTGTCCAGGATGGCGTTCTCAACGCGGGCGCCGCTCTTGATGATGCAGCTCTGGTTGATGATCGAGTTGGTCACCGAGGCGCCTTCCTCGACCACAACGCCACGCGACAGGATCGAGTTACGCACGGTGCCCTTGATGATGCAGCCGGCCGAGATGATCGAGTTGCACGCGTGGCTGCCGGTCGCATAGCGCGAAGGCGGTACGTCGTGGGCCTTGGTCAGGATCGGGCGCTCGGGGTCAAAGAGCTGGTCGGCCACGGTCTGGTCGAGCAGGTCCATGCTGCGGCGATAGAGCGACTTCTCGCTAAACACGCCCACGACCTCGCCCTTGTACTCGTAGCTGCACACGTCGATGTTGCCAAAGTCGCCCTGGAGTGCCTCGAGCAGGTCCAGATAGTCGGCGGCCTGGTAGTGGTCGATAATCTCGAGCAGCGTCTCGCGGTTGACGATGCAGCAGTCCATAGACGCGTTGTCGCCGTACACGACGCCGGCGCTCACGCCCGTCAGGCGGCCGTTCTCGTTAATCTCGAGCTTGGTCTCGTCATCGACGTTGCGCGTGGCCTTGCAGTACACCACGGTCATCTGGGCACCGGAGTTCTCGTGCGCGTCGATGATGGTGTTGAGGTCCATGTTAAAGATGATGTTGGTGCCCATCATTACAACGTAGGGCTTGTCCGAGCGCTGGAACAGCGTCTTGTTGGAGATGATGTCGCGCAGCAGGAAGCGCATGCCGCCCTTGGTGGTGCCATACGCGTTGCCGGGGACCATGAACAGGCCGCCCTTCTTGCGGTCCAGGCCCCAGTCCTTGCCCGAGCCCACGTGGTCGATCAGCGAGCGGTAGTTGCCCGGCATGACGACGCCGACGGTCTTAATGCCTGCATTCATCATGTTGGACAGCGGGAAGTCGATCAGGCGGTAGCGGCCCAAAAACGGAACGGACGCGATGGGGCGGTCCTTGAGCAGCACGCTGCCGTAGGTCGAAGAGTAGTTAGCGGTGATATAACCGATGGCCTTGCGATTGATCATCGGATCATTCCCCCTTCCCGATAACGACGTCATTTCCAACGACGGCCGTATCCTTGGTGGTATCGACAGAGCCGAGCTTCACGCCCTCTTCGACCGTGGAGTTCTCGCCCAAAATAGCGCGGCAGATGTGCGCGCCGCTCTTAACGTGCGCACCCGGCAGCAGCACGGAGTCCTCGACCACGGCGCGCTCCTCGATGATGACATCGGTCGAAAGGATCGAGTGGCGAGCGGTACCGTAGATCTTGCAGCCGTTGGAGACCAGGCAGTCGTCCAGGCGGCCGTCCGGGCCAATGTAGTGCGGCGGACGCGTGGTGATGTTGGACATGATGGGGAAGTTCTTGTCAAACAGATCGAACTCGGGGTTGTTGCCCAGCAGGTCCATCGAGGTCTCGTGGAAGCTGGCGATGGTGCCGACGTCCTTCCAAAAGCCGTGGAACTCGTAGCTGTACAGGCGCTTGCCCTCGCCGAGCAGCTTGGGGATGATGTCCTTGCCAAAGTCGTGGCTCGAGCGCTGGTCCAGGGCGTCCTCCTCGAGCGCTTCGATCAGGACGTCGGCCGAGAAGATGTAGATGCCCATGGACGCGAGATTCGAATCGGGCTTCTCGGGCTTCTCGGTGAACTTGGTGATGCGGCCGTCCTCGGGGTCGGTGGTCAGGATGCCAAAGCGGCTGGCCTCCTCCCACGGCACGGGCATAACGCTCACCGTGAGGTCGGCGTTGTTCTCAATGTGCGTCTTGAGCATCTTGCGGTAGTCCATGCGATACAGATGGTCACCCGAAAGAATCAGGACGTACTTGGGGTCGTTGGCCTTGATGTAGTCAAGGTTCTGCGTAATGGCGTCGGCCGTGCCCGCATACCAGGCGCCACCGGTCTGCGTCTCGTACGGCGGCAGGATCGACACACCGCCGTCGCGGCTGTCCAGATCCCACGCCTCGCCGGAGCCCACATAGGCATGCAGCAGGTAGGGACGGTACTGCGTCAGAACGCCCACCGTGTCGATGCCCGAGTTGGAGCAGTTGGAGAGCGAAAAGTCGATAATGCGGAACTTGCCACCAAAGCTAACCGCCGGCTTAGCGATCTTTTGGGTGAGTGCCCCCAATCGGCTGCCCTGTCCTCCTGCGAGGAGCATCGCGATGCATTCTTTCTTACTCATCGATTTCTCCTTCTGTCATCGATGTTCTTAAACCCATTAGCGACGGGCGCGGCACTCGGTCGCGCCCGTCGAGTAATGCCGTGCTGGCATAAGGGAACTCGCGCGCCTTTACGCGTGCCAGATCTCGTCGCGGTACTCGCGAATGGTGCGGTCGCTCGAGAACCAGCCGCTCGAGGCGGTGTTGAGCAGCGCCTTGCGGTTCCAGGTCTCCTGGTCGCCGTAGCTGCCGGTGAGCTTCTCCCACGCATCCACGTAGCTGCGGAAGTCTGCCATGACCAGGTCGGGGTCGTTGTTGTTCATGAGCTCGTTGTAGATGCTCTCAAAGTTGCCCGAAAGGCCGGCAAACGTGTTGTCCTTGAGCTCGTCCATCACGCGGCCCAGACGCTCGCGATCGTTGTTGAGCGTATCCCACGCAAAGTAGCTGTTGGATGCCCAGAGCTGCTCGACCTCGGGGGCGGTCAGGCCAAAGATGGCCTCGTTCTCGCGGCCGGCCAGATCGGCGATCTCGATGTTGGCACCGTCGAGAGTGCCCAGCGTAATGGCGCCGTTCATCATGAGCTTCATGTTGGACGTGCCCGAAGCCTCCTTGCCGGCCGTGGAGATCTGCTCCGAGATCTCGGCGGCGGGGTAGATGAGCTGGGCGTTGCTCACGCGGAAGTTGGGGATAAAGCAGACCTTCATGACCTCGTTGACGCGGGCATCGTTGTTGATGACCTCGGCCACCGAGTTGATCAGGCGGATGGTCTCCTTGGCGAAGGTGTAGCTCGAGGCAGCCTTGCCGCTAAAGATGAAGGTCGTCGGCGTCACGTGGAAGTTGGGATCGGCGATGCGACGGTTGTAGATGTCCATCACCTTCATGATATTCATGAGCTGGCGCTTGTAGGCGTGGAAGCGCTTTACCTGGACATCGAAGACGGTGTTGGGGTCAATGACCAGACCGGTCTCGGCCTTAACGTAGGCGGCCAGGCGCTCCTTGTTGGCGCGCTTGGAGGCACCCACGGCCTTCAGGAACTCGGTGTCGTCCTTAAACTCCTTGAGCTTCTCCAGCTCAAAGGCGTCCTTGAGCCAGCCGTCGCCAATGGCCTCGGTCACGAGTTTGGCGTAGGTGGGGTTGGCCTCGGCAAAGAAGCGACGGTGCGAGATGCCGTTGGTCTTGTTGTTGAACTTCTCGGGCGTCAGGGCATAGAAGTCCTTGAGCACGATGTTCTTGATGATGTCGGAGTGGATCTTGGCCACGCCGTTGACGCTGTGGCTGCAGATCACGGACAGGTTGGCCATGCGAATCTCGCCGTCCCACAGGATGGCGGTCTGGCGCAGACGCTCCTGCCAGCCTTCCTGCGTGGTGTCGAACGACTCGTGCCAACGACGGCTGATCTCGTCGATGATCTGGTACACGCGGGGGAGGAGCTTGGAGAACGTGCCGATGGGCCACTTCTCCAGAGCCTCGGGCAGGATGGTGTGGTTGGTGTAGCTTACAACCTGCGTTACGATGTTCCAGGCGTCGTCCCACTCGAGCTTCTTCTCGTCGATGAGGATGCGCATGAGCTCGGGGCCGCACATGGCGGGGTGCGTGTCGTTGGTATGGATGGCCACAAACTGCGGCAGCAGCTCCCAGTTCGCGCCGTGCTCCTTCTCAAAGGTGTCGAGCAGGCTGTAGATGCCGGCCGAAACAAACAGGTACTCCTGCTTCAGGCGCAGCAGACGACCGTGCTCGCCGGCGTCGTTGGGGTAGAGGATGGCGCTGATGGCCTCGGCCTCGGCGCGCTCGGCATCGGCCAGGGCGTAGTCGCCGCGGTTGAAGGCCTCCAGATCGAAGTGCTCCTCGACCGGCTCGGCGGCCCAGACGCGCAGCTTGTTGACGGTCTCGCCGGCATAGCCCACGACGGGGATGTCATAAGGGACGGCCAGAATGTCCTGCGTGTCCACCGTGCGGTAGAACGTGCGGCCGTTCTCATCAAAGCCCTCGACGCGTCCACCAAACTTGATGGTCACGGCCTTGTCCTGACGACGGACCTCCCAGGGATAGCCGTGGGTGAGCCACTCGTCGGTGGCCTCGACCTGGCTGCCGTTGACGATCTCCTGCTTAAACAGGCCGTAGCGGTAGCGCATGCCGTTGCCGTAGCCGGCAATGCCCTCGGCTGCCATGGAATCTAGGAAGCACGCGGCCAGACGGCCCAGGCCACCGTTGCCCAGCGCCGGATCGGGCTCCTGGTTCTCGATGACGGACAGGTCAAAGCCCATGTCGTCGAGCGCCTCGGCGACCATGTCGCGCACGCCAAAGTTGAGCAGGTAGTTGTCGAGCAGGCGGCCGATCAAAAACTCGATCGAGAAGTAGTACACACGCTTCTTGCCCTCGGCGGTAACACGGGCGTCACTCTTGGTGGCAACGGTGCGGGCTTTCTCGGCCACGAGCTTGGCCAGGGCGTTAAAGCGGTCCAGGTCGCTGGCGGCCTCGACGCTCTTGCCGCTGATGCTCATGACGGCATCGCGATAGAGCTCGGTAAACTCCTGCTTGTTGTCGAAGATCTTATTCATACGTTCCTTTCCCCCGGGGATGTTTCTCCCGGAACGGTTATGACTTGTATCCTACGCCCCCGCGGGGCGGGTAATTACAGCTGTAACGGCTTTGTTACGCTTTCTTGGCAGAAGCCTTAGCTGCAGCTGCCTTGGCCTTGGGAGCAGCCTTTTTGGTGGCTGCCTTTTTGGTGGCTGCCTTTTTGGTGGCTGCCTTTTTGGCCGTGGTGGACTTTGCCGAAGCCTTGGCGGCAGACTTGGCAGTCTTTGCCTTGGCCGGAGCCTTCTTGGCAGCCGCGGTCTTGGGTTTCACCGAGGACGTGCGCTTACGCGTCGCCTTCTTGGGGGCCTCGACCACCGGCGGCTTATAGCTGCTGGGACCACGGCGCTTAAGCACCACGCCAGCCAGGCCGGGTACCTTAATCTCGATGGAGTCCATCTGCCCGTTCCAGGGATAGGGCTCGCTCGAGCAGGTATAGGGCTCCTCGCCAGCATAGCCGCTGCCACCAAACTCGGGACGGTCGGAATCGAAGATGACCTCCCAGTCACCCTCGCGCGGCACGCCCACGCGGAAGCTTTCGTAGCTCGCAGGGTCAAAGTTGATCAGGATCACCAGGTCGTCGTCGACGTCCTCGCCCTGGCGCACAAAGCTCACGATGGACTGCTTGGAGTTGTCCGCGTCGATCCAGGTAAAGCCGTCGTCGGTGTAGCCGCGCTCGTACAGGGCGGGCTCGGCGGTGTACAGGTGGTTGAGCGCCTTGATAAACGCCTGATGATGACGGTGGGTCTCGTACTCCTCGGTCAGGAACCACTGGATGGACTCGTAGTAGCGCCACTCAATAAACTGGCCGATCTCGTTGCCCATAAAGTTGAGCTTGGCACCGGGATGCGTCATCTGGTAGAAGGCCAGCGTGCGCAGGCCGGCAAACTGGCGCCACCAGTCGCCCGGCATTCGGCCGATGAGCGAACACTTGCCGTGTACGACCTCGTCGTGGCTGAGCGGGCAGATGAAGTTCTCGGTAAAGGCGTACATAATGGAGAACGTGAGCAGGCCGTGGTTGCCGGGACGCCACGGAAAATCGGTCTGCATGTAGTGCAGGGTGTCGTTCATCCAGCCCATGTCCCACTTGTAGTGGAAGCCCAGGCCGCCGTCCTGCGGCGGATAGGTCACGAGCGGCCACGCGGTGGACTCCTCGGCCATCATCATCACGTCGGGGTAGTGTGCCTCAACGGCGCAGTTGACCTGACGGATAAATGCGCTAGCGTCCAGGTCCTCCTCGGTACCGTACTTGTTGAACTTCTTTTGGCCGGGATCGTCGATGCCAAAGTTGAGGTACAGCATGCTGGACACGCCGTCCATGCGAATGCCGTCTACGTGGAAGTTTTCGAGCCAGTACAGCACGTTGGAGACCAGGAAGGAGCGGACCTCGCCGCGGGCGAAGTCAAACTTGTGCGTGCCCCAGTTGGGGTGAATCTCGTGCTCATACAGCATGTAGCCGTTAAAGGTGGCAAGGCCGTGGGAGTCGGCGCAAAAACCGCCGGGCACCCAGTCCATGATCACGCCGATGCCCGCCTCGTGGCACGCATCGATAAAGTGCATGAGCTGCTGCGGGTTACCGTAGCGAGACGTGGCGGCATAGTAACCGGTCGTCTGGTAGCCCCAGGAGCCATCAAAGGGATGCTCCATGAGCGGCATGACCTCGATATGCGTATATCCCATGTCGCGCACGTAGTCCACGAGCTCCACCGACAGATCGTCGTAGGTGTAGAACTCGCCGCGCTGGGCGGGGAAGGGATCCATGGGGCCGGGGTAGTTGCCGTACTCGTCGGGCTCGCCCTGCGGCGCATCGCCGTGGCGCTTCCACGAGCCAATATGCACCTCGTAGATGTTGAGCGGCTGCGACATGTGGTTGTGGCCGGCGCGGCGCTTGAGCCACGCGGCGTCATTCCACTTGTAGCCATCGAGGGTCCACAGCACGCTCGCGGTACCCGGAGGGCACTCGGCCTTAAAGGCATACGGATCGGCCTTGTAGAGCTTCTCGCCCTCGTTGGTCTCGATGAGATATTTATAGAGCTGGCCCTGCTCGGCGCCAGGAATAAAGCCTTCCCAAATAGCGCTCGTATGAACGGGCACCAGTGGGTTGGCTTCCTCATCCCAGTCGTTAAATTCGCCAATGACATGGACACTCTTTACATCGGGCGCCCAAACGCAAAAGCGCCAGCCGCGCGTACGGTTCTGCGTGTCGGGATGCGCGCCCATCTTTTCCCAGCTGCGCTCCCACATTCCAATGCCAAACAGATAGACATCGTCCTTAGAGAGCTCCGGTGCGTGCGGAGCCGGTTTGCGGGTTGCGGGCTTTTTAGCCGTTGGCTTTAGCTTTGTATCGCTCACGTTTGATCCCATCATGACGCGGCAGCGTGTTGCCTTGGTGACTAGATGCGAAAGGTCCAAGGCTGCACGAATCGAAGGGACGGCGAAGTTTCTGTGATTCGTTCCACCTCGCGTGCTCGGTGGAACTTTCGGCAGAAACTACGATAACACCTGTGAGTTAGTTTTATGGACGAAAGCGGATTTGCGGGGGCGTTTAATCGGTAAGCGACATGTTTATACCACTGGCAGAATTGCCGTGGTAAAACTCTTGACAGTTTTACCAATTAGGGTTTCAAAATTGTTAGCCTGACGTTTGGTAAAACGTTTTTAGCAGGTTGTTTACCATTTGACATCGAAAGGTTCGTTTATGTCCCATACCGCCGCTCCCAAGGTTGCTTTTATTTTCGATTGCGACGGCACACTGGTTAATAGCACGCCCGTTTGGGCCTATGCCCAGCCCGAGTTATTGCACCGCCACGGTGTCGACGTGACGGTCGACGATTTTGCCCAGTTTGAGCATTTGTCGCTGGAGGCTGAGTGCCAGGCCTACCACGACACTTGGGGCATTGGTGCGAATGGCGAGGAGCTGTACCGCGAGCTGAGCAATATTCTGATTGATGGGTACTCCAAGGTGCCGCCGCGCGAGGGGCTCCTGGCGTTTTTGGAGCAGGCACAGGAGGCCGGTATTGCCATGTGCGTTGCTACGTCCACGCCGGCCGAGCTGGTGCAGTCCGCGCTCGCTGGTGCCGGGCTCGACGCTTACATGGAGTTTATTACCACGACGGGTGAGGCAGGACGCTCCAAGCAGTTCCCCGATGTGTACGAGCTGGCGCAGCGCCGCCTGGAGGAGCGCCACGGATGCATGTTTGAGCGCGCTTGGGTGTTTGAGGACGCCGTCTTTGGCCTAAAGAGTTCAGGGGTCGCCGGCTTTAAGCGTGTAGGTATTTATGATCTGCACGGTCGCATGAAGCGCGACGATGTACGTGCCAACTGCGATATCTTTATCGATAGCTATGAGGACCTAGATCTGGCCCGCGTGCTTTCGTTTGAGGGATAGGCGAGGGCCGTGGCTTGCAAAGTACTTGTAGTCTGCGGCTCGCCCGTGGTGGCGAGCGCGGATCTGTTGCGTAGTCTAGCGGGGGAGTGCGACCACGTTGTCGCCGTGGACCGCGGACTCGATACGCTGCTGGGCGCCGGCCTGGGCTGCGACGTGTATGTGGGGGATGCCGATACGGTGAGTGATGCGGGTCGCGCGTTGGTCGATGCCGCCACCGACTTTGAAGTTGAGCGCCACGACCCGTACAAGGACTATACCGATCTGGCTCTGGCTCTCGATTCCGTCCGCCGTCGTTGGCCGGGTGCCGAAGTGGTTGCGACCTGCGCCACCGGTGGCCGTCCTGATATGGCGCTTTCCGTACTGGGCTTGCTCGCGGGCTACGAGGATACCCCTGTCTGGATTGCCGAGGACGAGACCACGGCCCGCATCCTTCGCGCCGGCGAATCATGGATCATCGAAGGTGCTGAGGACAAGACGTTCTCCATCATCGCCATAGCCCCTGGGACGGTGGTAAGCGAACACGGTCTAGAGTGGGAGTTAGATCACGCCTCGCTCGGCTTGTTAGCCGATACGGGCATCAGCAACGTCGTCAGGTCAAAAGCAACGATCCAAGTCCACGCTGGCACCGCCATCACTTACCTATATCAATAGGCATTTAGAATCTGACCCAAAAAAGTCCTTGCACGCCGCGTCATCTTCCCCTATAGTATCACCTCGTCACGGGGGCGTAGCTCAGCTGGGAGAGCGCTTGACTGGCAGTCAAGAGGTCAGGGGTTCGATCCCCCTCGTCTCCACCATCGTGAATGTAAGGCCACTCAATTGAGTGGCCTTTTTTATTTGCAATATCTTTAGTTCCCCATTTGGGGAGAGACTTCAAATGGGCAGGTTTCAAAGCCGCCAGATTGAAACCTGCCCCTAAATACGAGGTTGTCCGCCAGTTTCTTCATCTACTCCAAAAAATTCATCACCAGCGAGACCATGGACTCTTTTTCTTCAGGTCTCGACTCAGCAATCATGAGCGCGACAGCAACAAGCGTGCTGTCTGCGATTCGTTTATCTAAGCCGCGAAAAAGCAGTCCGTTGCGATCGAGATAGTAGAGAAAGAGGCTGCATCCGATTCGCTTGTTTCCATCGAGAAATGAATGGTTTTTGATGATGAGGTACAACAGATTTGCTGCTTTTTCCTGTACGGATCGATAGAGGTCTTGGCCACCAAACGACTGGTTGATTACCGAGATACTGCTGCGGAAGGACTCATCTTTTTCTACGCCAAACAGGTCGCTCGTAAATCGGCTGCGCATTTGGGCTATTAACCTCATACAGAGTTCGTATTCGAGTGTGTATATCCCAGTTTGTCCCTTGGGCCGATCAATGGATTCACGATCATACTCATCGAGCAGTTTAAAGACATCAATATAGCTCTCAACGATATCGAGTATCTCACGAGAGCCGAGGTCTTCGGGTAGACGCTCGATAATCTGAGCGACTGTCCCTAGTTGCTCGAGTCTACGTTCGTTTTCAACGTGTCCTTGAATAATTAACTTGTGGAGCACATTGGTTGCCCAGCGACGGAATTCAACACCGCGTTGAGATTTAACGCGGTATCCAATGGACAATATCATGTCTAAGCTGTAATGATCAGTTTGATATCTTTTGCCGTCAGCAGCAGTTGTCGCAAAATTTGCGACAACTGAATCATCGTCGCTTAATTCCTCCTTTAAAGCGTTGTTGATATGCTTGCCGATTGTTTTGACATCCCTATCAAACAGCGCTGCCATCTCATTTCGGGTCAGCCATACAGTTTCGCTTCCTTTGTCAATTACAACAGGAATCGTGACCTCTCGGTCGTTGGATTCAAAGAGAACAATCTGATTGCCATTCATTTTCGCGCTCCACATTAATCCGTTGGGCACATGCATGTCCAATTCGATACTCGATTGTCTACCGAACTTTATGGGTGCCGGCCAGCAGGGACGCGTACCTGCCTAAGAGCTCTGAGTGACGGTCGCCGTAAATACAGCATCCATCCCGCCGATACGTACCATTGGGGGCCTCCGCACCGGCTCACGTTGCCCGTATACCTTGACTCTATTCTATCAGATATAGAACGCATGTTCTATATGTATTATCTTTCATTTTTGAAGAGCCTCACACTGAAAAACGCGATCGTTATCCTCGTCCCATAAACCGTACGCCCACATCTAGCTGCTCCCCAAAAGTTATCCAACAAATCGCCTCAAAATGCGTTGACTCTGTAGCCAGGCGTGCCTAGTGTGTGATGAGCATCTTCGCAATACAACGCCCATATCCACACGCCCGCAAAATGTTGTGCAATTAATTTCCCAGTTCCATACATTATTCGTTAGCACCACGTAATTTCTTTGGCGTATTAAAGCCTAGGTTTGCCTGTATTTACTCGGGCGCCCGTTGCGGCACCCCATTAACCTGCGTCAACGTGAACAACTTATGCAAACAACCCCCTTAAGCACGTCAAATGAACGATATGTTGTCCTACGCAACCCAAATCAGTTTCGTTATTAGCTTGTGCTAGGATACCTAACGTTACATGAGTTCAACTGTGCTCGCAGCTCCAGCAAGCCATAAAGCGCAGGGTCGATCAGCATCCGGCCGTAACGGCGGTGCCAGAAACACCACGAGCTCCAATAAAGAAGTCATGCGACGTTACTTATTTGTATTGAGTTAATTCACAGGTGCAAATAATTAATAGTTTGCATGCCTAAACGTAGCAGTTCTTCAGCTGTTTGCGTGCGGTCCAGTTTTGTACCCGCTTGACTGGCCCGCACGCAGCCAGCTGGGGATGCGGTCATTTTGCGATACACGTCCGCGTCTCTAGCAACTGCATTTGTACATACCGTTCACGGTGGGGCAGAGCCACGTGCTTGTCTGACTGGGCTCAGGGTTTGAATATGGAGCGCCTTCGCGCACAAGCGCCCTGGCGAAGCCATACCCAAACCCCGTGAGCCACACGTAAGACAGCAAGGGGTGGTGCTCGTGTGGTATGTGATCCAGGTCATTAACGGTCGCGAAGATGTAATGCGCGAGCGCATTGAGCGTATGGTGCCAGCTGGTGCCATGCAGGAGCTCTTTTATCCCCAATTTCAAACTGAGATTAAAGTACACGGCGAATGGGTCAGCACGACCAAGCCGCTCTTTCCCGGATATCTTATCTGCGACACGGCAGATCCCCGTACCGTGCAACAGTATCTGCTTCGCATGGACGACTTTGCCCGGGTGCTTTCCCAGGACGGTCAGTTTGTGCCGCTAGCAAAAGAAGAGGTCCAGCTTATTGGCGGCTTTACGCACAGGGGAGACCGCGTAGTGCCCATGAGCGAGGCCCTAAAAGACGGCGACCAGGTCGTAGTGACGGCAGGTCCGCTGCTAGGCCACGAAGGCCTTATCAAAACCATTAACAGACGCAAGAGCACTGCCTATTTGGAGCTCGACCTATGCGGCCGACGCGTGACTACACGTGTTGGCCTCGCCGTGCTTTCAGCCGAGCAGCGTGTAATGCGAAACATCAAAAAGGCAATCGCCTAGCTGCAGACGGTCGCTACACGGGACAGGGAGGATCCCCGACCTGGGGACGAAGTGATAGAAGAGAACGTGCAAAATAATCAAATGGGGAATACTGCAGTGGTTACAGTCACGCTTGAGGACGGGCATGAAACAGCTAAGCCGAGTGTTGCCGGGAATCAAAAGCCCGATGCCAAGGTTGAAATGGCTGCAAAGACGCTTAATAACGAGCGTTTGTTTTATCGTTTTCTAAAGCGATTTTTTGACATATTGTTTAGCATTTGCGTGCTTATTTTGTTTAGCTGGCTATTCATTTTGGTAGCTCTTGCAATAAAGATCGATGATCCTTCTGGACCTGTCCTATTTGGTCAGGATCGTGTTGGCAAGGACGGTAAACTATTCCATATGTGGAAATTCCGTTCTATGGTGACAGATGCTGAAGAGCGTATTAAAGAGCTTCAATCAAAAAACGAAAAAACTGGCCCTGTATTCAAAATTAAATATGACCCACGTGTAACTAGAGTTGGACGTGTTATTCGTAAGACCTCCATCGACGAACTTCCGCAGTTTATTAATGTGCTTCGTGGTGAGATGTCAGTTGTGGGACCGCGACCGGCACTTCCCAAAGAAGTAGCAGCGTACACATTACGGCAGAATCAGCGCTTGCTGGTGAAACCCGGTATGACCTGTTATTGGCAAACTCGCAGAAATCGCGATTCAATTTCTTTCGACGAGTGGGTCGACCTTGATCTTTTATACATCAGGAAATGCTCAATCAGCTGTGATTTGAAACTAATTGTTCAAACGGTTGGCGTAGTTCTGACTGCGCAGGGGAGTTGATACTTATGGCTAATATAGACGAAGCTCCTCTTGTATCAGTTATTATGCCTCTTTATAACTCGGCTCGACACGTTAAGGAATCAATAGAATCCGTTCAAGCCCAAACATTTGGCTCGTGGGAAATTTGCGTCACCGATGATTGTTCGACTGACGGCTCTGCTGATATTGTCGCCGAAATCGCTGAGAAAGACCCAAGGATCAAACTATTCAAACAAAGCGCCAATCAAGGCGCTGCTTCGGCGCGGAACATATCTCTTGAGAATTCCAAAGGGAGATATGTTGCATTTTTGGATGCTGACGATCTCTGGGCTCCGGAAAAACTTGAACGACAGATTATGTTCATGGAGCAAGGCGGATATGGGTTCTCTTGTGCTTCGTACGAGGTCATTGACGAAGACGGCAAGCCTTTAGGCAAGAGTGTGACCATGCCGAACAAATTAGATCTCGACGGATTTCTTCTGAACAATTACCTCCAAACGGTCGGAATCATGGCAGATCTTTATCGAATTGATAAAGATCTGCTTCGAATGCCTGATATTTCCAGAGAAGATGCTGGTGCATGGATTCAAGTTCTCGAGGCTGGCTATTCGTGTTACGGACTATCTGAAATCCTCTGCTATTACCGCCGAACAGAGGGGTCTCTTTCAAGTAACAAATTTAAAGCTGCAAGGGGCGTATGGCAGCTCTATAGAAAGGTCGCAGGACTTCGTTTCCCGAAGGCTTGCTACTGTTTCGCGCGGTATGTACGACTTGCGCTGTGGAAGAGGACATACAAATAATTTCTAAATTTCTTGATTATAGCTTTTTTAAATTTGGTAATTGATTTTGAAATATTTAGCTGAAGTGATTAATCCCTCAACAACACTTAGGGAAATACAATGAATTACGTTACAAGAGTTCCTACCGTGAGTAACAGTAACGACGGCATGCACGTCCTCTGTTATGCAGAGGCATGGGGGCGGGGCGGTATCGAATCCTACCTTATGGCCCTGCTTAGTCGTTTGCAGGGTAAAGGGATTTACTTCTCCATTTTTTCTGTTTGGGATTGGAATCTCGCGTTAGACACCGAACTCGAAGATCTCGGTGTCGACCGCTATACGGTTTTCCCCGACAGGAAACCAGGTCAGGTGAAACGTCTGCGCGAAGGCGCTATCGCCTTTGGCGATCTCATCACTGAGATTCGACCTGATGTCGTTTATGCCAACACTATGAACGGAATGGGCTTTCTTTATTCCGAGGTTGCACGGAGGCTTGGCGTCCCCATGCGCGTGGTTCATTCTCACAACTCTGCCTTCGGGTCAGGGCAGGTTGTTGCCAAGACAGTCATGCACAACTTTGGCAAGGTTGTCCTTGGCGACAGCGCCACCGCACGTCTTGCCTGTTCAGCCGATGCGGGGCGTTATCTGTTCGGTAGCCGTCCTTTTGAGGTAGTTAACAATGGCATTGATTCATCGCACTTTGCCTTCGATCCGTTAGTCCGCGCCGATATTCGCTTGCGCTTCGGCATCCCGCAGGACGCGTTGCTTTTCGGCAGTGTGGGGCGTATTGCCGAGGCGAAGAACCCCCTCTTCCAGATAAGAAATTTTGCCGAGATACTGCGTATCGATCCCGGTGCCTATTACCTCATGGTCGGCGACGGTGATATGAAAGATGAGGTCGTTAAGTTGATTAATGAGCTCGGAATAGGCGACAAGGTAGTTATGCCGGGCTATTTTTCCGATCCCGCCTCTATCTACTCAGCCCTTGATTGTTTCCTGTTGCCATCGCTCTATGAGGGCCTTGCCATTGTGCGAATCGAGGCTCAATGCGCAGGATGCGCCATTGTGTGCTCTGACGATCAGGCTCGGGAGGCGCACTTTACTCATGCCGAGGCACTTTTGCCGCTTTCAGCCGATGAGCGGGTTTGGGCGGAAAAGGCCATTGAGATGGCTCACATGTTGGACGACAGGAGCGCATATGCCTCGAGGGTTCGCGAGGCGGGTTTCGACGCCGACGACACGGCCAGCAAGGTGTCGAGCGTTCTAAAAGGTGGTATAAATGCCTGATTATTTGACCCCAGACGAGGTTAAGGCAGAGGAGCTATCGATGCTTATCGAGTTCGATGCACTCTGCAGACGAGAGGGTCTTAGATATTCGCTTGCCGGTGGCACGCTCTTGGGTGCAGTCCGCCACAAAGGGTTCATTCCGTGGGACGACGATATTGACGTATCCATGCCGCGGCCTGACTTTGACAAGCTCGTTACGCTTGCTCGTTTTAATAAGCGGTCAAATGACCGAATATTCGAGCCGTACTCGAACGATTGGACTCACCCGATTTTCCTTAAGTACATCAATCGGAGAGTTGCCGTAGATGCCCATTATGAAAATGGTGAGAGCAATCTTTGGATTGATGTAACACCAGTTGAAGGTCTTTCAGATGACTACGACGAGGTTGAGCACATATACAAACGAGCCAAAAAACTGCAACGAACAATCATGTTTTGTAAAGCAGACCCAAAAGAAGGAAAAACGACGTTCAAGCGTGTTTTGAAGCGTTTTCTTGTACCTATGGCAAACTCAACTGGAGTGCTTAGTCGCGCTGTTTCTGAGTTGGATTCCATCGGAAGTAGTTGTGCCTTTGGAAGTACTCCTTGGGTTGGTTGCACAGCATGGGGTCTATATGGGCCCGGTGAACGGTATCCGTACTCTGGCTGGGAAAATACAGTGGAATTTGAATTTGAGGGGCAGCGTTTGAAAGCCATTTCAACTTGGGATGCATATCTTTCGGGCCTCTATGGCAATTACATGAAGTTACCACCCGAGGACAAGCGCGTAACACATGAGATAAAGGCATGGAGGATTGAGCATGAGGAATAGTTATCCCAAAACAGAAGCAGGACCTTATAAAGGTGTTGCAGTTATTTTTGCTGGTGGCGTTGGGTCTCGAATGGAAGGAGCTAAACGTCCCAAGCAGTTTCTCGAACTCGGAGGTAAAGCAATTATATGCCATGTGCTTGACCGTTTCGAGGAAGCTTCATGCATTCAAGCATTGGTTTTAGTGTGTGTTGATGGCTGGCAGGATTATCTGTCAGACCTCGTGGACAAGGGTGGCTACACCAAAGTAGTTGGAATTGCACCGGGGGGAGAGACTGGACAGGCCTCTATCAGGAACGGTCTGTTAGCGCTTGAAAGCCTTGGCTGTACGTGTGATGAGACAATAGTTCTGGTCCATGATGGCGTTCGTCCTTTAATTTCTTCTCAGACTATCGAGGACTGCTTCGCTTCGGTTTCAGCTCGAGGTTGCACCGCAGTAACTGCCCCCGTTACTGAGACTGTAGTAGTTTGTGAAGGCGAAATAGTTAACTCAGTAGTGGATCGTTCCAAATGTCGCCTAGCGCGTGCGCCACAGGGTTTCGTCTTCAATCAATTGCTTGCCGCTCATCGACAAGCGATTTCTGATGGGCTGAACGACTTCGTAGACTCTATTTCTCTCATGAGCTATTACGGGTATGAGATTAACGTCGTTGAAGGTCCAGAGCAGAATATAAAAATTACATCACCTCGCGATTTCCTTACTTTTAAGGGCTTCGTCGACCTTAAGGAGTATAAGCAAATATGGACTTAAGTTTTTGCTGGGATTCCGCTCGAAATGTTGCCGCACGCTCTGATATACCGTGGGAACGATTTGATGGCAAAACATTTTTAGTAACGGGGTCAACAGGCTTAATTGGATCGCAGCTTGTGCGTACCCTGATCTGCCGCAATAAAATTTCTAATAAACGCATGAAAATTATTGCGCCTGTAAGGAACACAACAAAAGCAAGGCTTTTATTCGGAAACCATGAGCTCATTGAATTCACAGAGTGGAAAATGGGCGATAAGTTCTCGCGCGACTCTAAAGCTGATTATATTGTACATGCGGCTTCTTCAACTTCGAGCAGCGACTTTTCCAATAGGCCTGTTGAGATTATCGAATCCATATTCTCTTCTGCGCGCGAAGTTCTCCATTATGCGAAATGGTCTGATTGCCAGCGAGTTCTCCTTCTCTCGACGATGGAAGTTTATGGAGACCTTAAAGGGAAGATTGTTGAGAGTATGGGTGGCAACCTGGACTCGATGAATCCCCGTTCTAGCTATCCCGAGGCTAAAAGACTGGCCGAATGCCTGTTCGCATCTTACGCCGTCGAGCAGAGGGTCCATGCTTCCGTTGCTCGCCTCACTCAAACTTTTGGTGAAGGCGTTGATTCAGAGGACGGACGCGTTTTTGCCGAGTTTGCAAGATGCGCCTCTAGAGGCGATGACATTGTTTTATTGACTGATGGAAGTAAGTGCAACCAATATCTTTCGGTTGATGATTCAGTTAGAGCGATTTTGTTTTTGCTTGCCAAAGGTGAGGACGGTGCTGCATATAACGTTGCTAATTCGAATACGTTTTGTAGCATTCGTGAGATGGCGGAACTGGTTGCAAGACAGTTTGGGGACGGCAATTGTCATATTATTTTTGGTAGTAATCCGGAAAGAGCAGCGACTTTCAGAAACGGCTCGAAGATTGATCTAGATACCTCTCGGATTGAGGCACTTGGATGGCGTGCCGAACAAAATCTTGCAGAAATGTACCGAGCCATGGTGGAATGCTGGACTCAACAACGTGAAAACGGCATAGATAAGAAATAGAATTGGGTTTGGATTAATGCGGCCAATGAATATAGTTGTTATTCGAGTCGGAGAGATTTCTCGTTTTCCTCCTGCCATTAGTTTGGTGAACGCGCTTCTTGATCTCGGACACAACGTTACTTTACTAGCTAATGACGTAAAGAACCTTCCTTTAAGAATGGTTAATAGAGACGGGCTCCACCTTGTTGATTTTGGTGAGCGAGGATCGCGACTGCGAAATTTTGTTCATATTGTTACAGATCATGAACTGATCAAGAATTATCTACATGAATATAAAGACGAGATAGACCTTGTCTGGGCAACAACAGACTTATCAGCAAGAGCCGCAGGAAACGAACTATTGGATTTCCCCTATGTTCTTCAGCTCAGCGAACTCGTTGAATACGTACCCCTATTGAAGGGAAGCGATTCTCGTCTCCATTATCGCAATATCGAGAATCTTGCCAGGCGAGCTTCTCGAGTCGTTGTTCCAGAGTACAATAGAGCTCATATTCAACAGGCATATTGGAATTTACCTCGGCTGCCCAAGGTTCTACCCAACAAACCTTATCCTGATTCAAGTATTAATGACATCGTTGTTCCTAATAATCTACTTGAGACAATAGTCAACGAAAAAAGAAAAATTCTGCTATATCAAGGTGTCTATACGGGAGATCGCAGCTTGGAGGCATACGCAAAAGCAGTTAATCTCCTGGGAAACGAATATGCACTTTATATTATGGGGGCGGCACTCGAGTCTGGTGTTGATTGGTTCCGTGATCTCTCGAAAATTACCGATCGGGTTGTTGATCTTGGCTTCATTGCCGCCCCTAACCATCTAGCCATTTCCCGTTATGGACATATTGGTCTTCTTCCCTACAAAGCAACCAAATATTCGCACTATTCTGTGCTCAACCCGCTTTACTGTGCCCCTAATAAGATTTGGGAATACTCGCGCTTCGGCCTACCTATGATTGGTTCTGATGTTCCTGGTTTGAGCGGTGCCTTTCATGGCGGTCAAATGGGATTTACGGTCGATGGTTCACCGGAGAGTATTGCTGAAGCTGCTGTGAGAATCGATAAGGATTACGACGGCTTCAGCATACGAAGCAAAAAGTATTACGACTCGATTGATATCAAGCAGATTGTCGCTGAGATTCTCAATGAGGCGATGGGATGAGGTTGAATCGACACCCTCTGATTGAGGGGTGCAGCGCTTGGAAGTTGCGAGCTCCTTGGTTTGGAAGGGATTATGATGCATAAAGCGCTGAACATAAATAGGCTACTAGATGTCAACATTGGCGAGGCATGCTATTTTTTTGCTTTAGGTATTTGGATTTTCTTTTCTGTACTTTCCTATACATCCATGTTTGCAATTGCCTTTCAAGGAATGCCGATACGGGTAATTCGGTTATTTTGCCTGAGTCTTCTTCTCCTCTGCGAGTTGGTTGGCGGAAAGCATAGCTTCGGATCGATCCTATTCTTGTTTTTTGTCTTCAGCGCTGATTTGTTCTTAACCGAACAGCTGAACAGCGCTGTTATGGAAGGCCTCCTTTTCATCTATTGTGGGAGAAATTATTCTTTTAGAAAGGCGTCGCTTACATCCTTCGTTGCCATTGCGTTGGCTTTAATCGTCGTGGTGGGAGCATCGTCGCTCGGCATAATTCGAGATTATATTGATATTTCAGCGATGAGAACGAGGCATTATCTTGGTTTTTTATACTCTCTTCATCCCTCTATGTATATTTTCACCCTCACCTGTCTTTGGATATACATCAGAGGAGACGATCTTCAAGTAGTTGAGTTTGTCATCTTGACGGCTCTAAATTATCTTGTTTACAAAGCTACGGTCTCTAGGCTGTCATTTGCATTGGCAATGTTAATTATATTTGTTGCCTTATCCGTACGGTTAACAAAGGGCAGGTTCATTCTCAACGGGCCGGTTGGTTTGCTATGCGTGTCGTCTTTCATTATTGCTGCAGTATTCTCTGTTGTTGTCACAAAGCTCTATACGCCAGCGGATCCTTTATTTGCTAAATTAAATAGTTCATCTCTTTTGTCGGGACGATTGTCGTTGGGACAAAATGCACTCGATACCTACGGAATTACTGCCTTTGGACAATCTATTGAGTTTATTGGTAACGGGCTCCGGGCCGACGGCAGCTTAACTGTTGGACGATATAACTATATCGATTGCCTATATATTTTAATCTTAGTTAGATATGGTTGGGTTTATTTACTTGGGTTCTTAGTACTTATGACTAGCGCGGCTTTGCATGCTTGGCAAACGCGCAACCCATATTTGCTCGTGATCTTAGCGGTCACTGCTTTACATTGCGTGATTGATGACTTGATGTTTTATTTATACTTCAATCCCTTTTTATTGCTCGCTGGCATTGCTCTCTGCACTCGTGGCCTCGGTTTCAAAACCGAGGCCAAGCAATCCTTTGAAGTTGCTGAGTCCCTTTAATTTAAAATCGTAAATTTCCTTATTGATTAGAAGCAACTTTTTGGAGTGATTTTTCTTTTATGTATCCACGTCACCTGAAGGAGTCCTAACTAATGGAATCTCTTGACAATAAGATTCTTACTGTGAGTATTGCTGCCTATAACGTTGAGAAATATCTCGACGAAACGTTGACGTCGTGTATTCCCGCAATTCGTAATCTTGATGTAATTGTGGTAAACGATGGTAGTAAGGACGGAACGCTCGAGGTTGCGAAAAAGTGGGAGAGCAGGTATCCAGACTCGATTCGTGTAATTGACAAGCCGAATGGGGGATACGGCTCGACAATGAATGCGAGTATTCCTCTTGCTCGGGGCGATTATTTTAGATACCTTGATGGTGACGACTGGTTTGAACCGAACCAGCTCGCCAACTATTTGCAGGTTCTATCCGTTCGTACTGAAGATGTTGTTGTGACGCCTTATAGAAAAGTATATGAAAACGGAGCTCAACCAGAAACGAAGGATTGTCTCGATTATCTTAGCGAAGGTTCTTTCGAAGCTACTGTTCTTGATCCGAATAAACCCATCGCCGCCAGCGCCATCGCCTATAAGACCGAGCTGCTAAGAAACTCATCTTTTTATATGACGGAAGGTTGTTTCTATACTGATATTGAGTATGCCTACTTGCCGATGCGCTGTGTTAATACTCTTTATGTTTCGCATACGCCAATTTATCAATATCGCATCGGTCGTGAAGGCCAGAGCGTCAGTGTCGAGGGTATACAGAGACACTATTCAGATCTTTTGCGTGTTTGCAAGCGTCTTCTTCGTGAAATCGGTTCCTTCGAGGGCGATTCTTCTGCATATTTGCAAGGTTGCCTAGTTAAGGAATGCTCCTTGGCGTTTCGCTATACTTGCATTGCTGGTCCTAGCCCCCGCATTAAGCAGGAGCTTCGAGATTTCGATGAATACATTAGGGAGAGATCGTCCGCTACTTTCAACCGCATGGCGAGTAGCTCGAGGCTCGTTCTCTTGTTAAGGAAAACCGGCTTTCTTTTTTGGGGACCCTTCTGCCGACTTGTGAAAAGGAGGCTGTAGTTTGTCTTCTCTAAGGTCAAATTTTATATGGAACAGCTCATACCAGGTTGTTCGAATTCTGACGCCGTTGATTACCACTCCATACTTGGCGCGCGTTCTCGGCAGTGATGCGTTAGGTACGTTTTCCTATACCTGCACTGTCGCAACTTATTTCACCTATTTCTGCCTTTTGGGCCTCGGTCAGTACGGAAACCGTGAGATCGCCAAGGTACGTGACGACCGCGCGGCTCGGTCCCAGGTTTTCTGCTCTATATTTGCCATGCAGGTAGCAGTCGGTGCGATCGTTTTCACCGCATACCTATTGTACGTATTTTTCATAAGCGGCTCTTTGCTTGTGTACTCACTCATTTGGAGCTTTTGGGTGCTTGCCGAGGTAGTGGACATCTCTTGGTACTTCTACGGTATCGAGGATTTTAAAGAGATGACCATTCGCAACCTTCTTGTTCGCGTTGGTGTTATAGTCAGCATCTTTGTGTTCGTCCACGAGCAAGGAGACTTAGCTGCATATTGCTTAATTCAGGCCACAGGCTTTGTCGTGAACAGCGGGATCCTATGGGTTTTGCTTCGTGGACGTGTCGATATCATACGCCCAAAAGTACAAGAGGTGCTTGTTCATTTTAAGCCTAATCTTACGCTTTTCGCTCCCGTAATTGCCATTTCCATATACACACAGCTCAATGAAATCATCCTCGGTAATGTTAGTGGAATGAGCCAAGTTGCCTTCTACGACAACGCCTACAAAATCGTAACTATTCCTCTTGCGATTATTCAATCGCTCGGCACGGTCATGCTACCGCGCATGAGCACCGTTGCAGCGCGCAGAAACGAGGACGCTGCCCAACGATATCTTAGTCTGTCCTCATGGATATCGCAGGCATTGTCATTTGGGCTCATGTTCGGCATCATAGGCGTTTCGCATGAGTTCGTGCCCGTTTTCTTTGGCGACGGTTTTGAGCTCTGTGAGACTCTGATGCCCCTCCTCTCTCTCATTATTCCAATTTGCGCTTGGTCAAGTCTTTTGGGAAATCAATTCCTCATTCCTTACGAGAGGGACGGGCAGTATCTGATATCAGTTCTCGTAGGAGCCGGAGTTAATGTTCTCCTATGCGCTCTACTTGTAGGTGACTTCGGAGCGATTGGCGCTGCCATTGCCACAGTTGCTGCAGAGCTCGTTGTATCTGTTTCCCAGTCCATTCTTGTCGGCCGTGCTTTACCTCTTTGCGTCTATCTTAAGGGTGCAATACCGTTTGCTGTTATTGGGTTTGTGGAGTGCGCACTTGTCCGTCTTGTGGGCATAACTTTTGGACCGACAGCATTCGGGCTCTCTTCTCAGATTGTTATAGGGGCCGCCTCATACCTCTTATTTTCCTTGAGCTGGCTCAAGATAACTCATGATAAACGACTGGGGCTACTGCTCCGGCGCTAGATGAAAGGAACATCCATGAACAATCACTATGACCTTCTCGTCGTCGGCGCAGGGTTATTTGGTTCCGTAATCGCTCATGAAGCCGTCACCAAGGGTAAGAGCGTGCTCGTTCTCGACCGCCGAGGGCACATCGGCGGCAACTGCTATACGAAAGAGGTCGAAGGCGTCAATGTCCACCTCTACGGCGCCCATATCTTCAGGACGGCGGACAGGGCAATCTGGGACTACATGGGACAGTTCTGCGAGTTCAACAATTTCGTTAACTCTCCCGTGGCCAACTTCCATGGCGAGCTCTACAACATGCCCTTCAATATGAACACCTTCCACGCCCTTTTTGGCGTCAATACTCCCGATGAGGCGCGCGCGGCGATCGAGGCCGATTGCATCCCGAACGACAACCCCGCCAATCTCGAGGAGCACATCCTGAACATGGCGGGACGCACCATCTACGAGAAGCTGGTCAAAGGCTACACCGAGAAACAGTGGGGGCATAAGTGCACAGAGCTCCCTGCTTCCATCATGCGGCGTATCCCGCTTCGGTTCATCTACGACAACAACTACTTCTCCGACCCGCTCCAGGGCATCCCCAAGGGAGGCTACACCGCGATCTTCGAGAAGATGCTCGACGGCTGCGACGTCGAGCTCGGCGTTGATTTCCTCGAGGACAAGGAGGGCTGGCTCGCGCGTGCGGACGCCGTCGTCTTCACCGGCCCGATCGACGAGTACTACGGCTACTGCTACGAGCCCCTTGAGTATAGGGCGCTCAGGTTCGAGCACGAGGTCCATGACTGCCCGAACGTGCAGGGCGTGGCGGTGATGAACTACACCGACGCAGAGACTCCCTACACCAGGACGATCGAGCACAAGCACTTCGAGTTCGGGCAGCAGAAGAAGAGCGTAGTCTCCAAGGAGTATCCCTGCGACTGGCACGTAGGGGAGGAGCCATACTATCCGATGGAGGATGACGCCAACAGGCGGAGGTACGCGCACTACAAGGAATTAGCCGATAAGGAAGAGAAGGTCCATTTCGGTGGCCGCCTGGGCGAGTACCGTTACTACGACATGCAGGACACGGTAAAGTCGGCCTTGGCCAAGGCCGAGGAATGGCTGTAAGGATAACGACAATGAGAAAAATCATGCTCGTCTTCGGGACGCGCCCGGAGGCAATCAAGATGTGCCCTCTCGTCAACGAGCTGAAGGCGCGCACGGATGAGTTCGAGACTGTCGTGACCGTGACCGGCCAGCACCGCGAGATGCTCGACCAGGTGCTGCGCGTCTTCGACGTGGCGCCCGACCACGATCTGGCGATCATGAAGCCGGGCCAGACGCTGTTCGACGTGACCTGCGACGTGTTGCTCAAGCTAAAGGCGGTCCTCGAGGACGAGAAGCCCGACGTGGTCCTGGTCCACGGCGACACCACGACCAGCTTCGCCGCGGCGCTCGCATGCTTCTACCTGCAGATCCCCGTGGGGCATGTGGAGGCCGGCCTACGCACGCACGACATCTACAGCCCGTGGCCGGAGGAGTTCAACCGCCAGGCGGTCGACATCGTGAGCGAGTACTACTTCGCCCCGACGGAGGCGAGCAAGGAGAACCTGCTCGGCGAGGGCAAGCCCGAGTCCAAGATCTGGGTCACCGGCAACACCGGAATCGACGCCCTGCGCACCACCGTGCGCGAGGGCTATACCCATCCCGAGCTCGAGTGGTCCGAGGGCTCCCGCCTCATCCTCATCACGGCGCACCGCCGCGAGAACCTGGGCGAGCCCATGCACCGCATGTTCCGCGCCATCCGCCGCGTGATGGAGGAGCACCCCGACACCAAGGCGATCTACCCCATCCACATGAACCCGCTCGTCCGCAAGGCGGCTCATGAGGAGCTCGATGGCTTCGACCGCCTGCATATCATTGACCCTCTCGAGGTTCTCGACTTCCACAACTTCATGTCCGCCAGCCACCTCATCCTCACCGACTCCGGCGGCATCCAGGAGGAGGCCCCGAGCCTGGGCAAACCGGTGCTCGTCATGCGCGACACAACCGAGCGCCCCGAGGGTGTGGCCGCTGGAACGCTCAAGCTAGTCGGCACCGAGGAGGACGTCATCTACCGCGAGTTCAGTCGTCTGCTTTCCGACGAGGGAGTGTACGAGGCAATGAGTCACGCTTCTAATCCCTACGGTGACGGGCACGCTAGCGAGCGGATTGCGGACGTGCTAAAGTAAACTCTAACCCGGTAGCATCTCTTTTCGCAGACGGGGGCTTTTGGAGGTTCTGTTCCTCCAAAAGCCCCCGTTATTTTTAGCTGAGATGTTTAGTCGTGGTAGTGTCGAGAAAGATGGTGTAGCGCCCGATCCGAAGCGAGTCGGCCCAGCATGTCACACGCCGCGTGGAACATGGCCGTCACGGTGGCGACGTCTCGCCCGCGGAGCACATGCGACACGGCACCCTTTGCACCTTGCGGGTGCTAATGCCGGTGGCGCTCTGGCACGTCCTCCGGGAAGAAGCCGCCGGAGCGCAGCTTGAGGATGCACCGTGTCAGCGTTCTGACGCAGGTGGCGAGTGATCTCTCGCGATAGCCGTTTCGGCTGTTCGCCCCGCCACCGCACAGCTGGTCGGCCTCGACGTTCATCACGGCGTTCACAACATGCTCGGCGAGTCTGTGAAGCAGCTCCTGCTGTCGATGTCGCCGTCGTCGATACGGGTCGTGGCGAGCATGTCCGGCGTCGGGTCTGATAAGATTTCCATAGCGGTCTTCGTCCTTTACTAGAACCTGTTGTCGAGGTGATTGCAGATTCAAGGACGAAAACCGCTATTTGTTAAAAGGGCGCTAGGGTGTCACCCTTACACCAATATTATCGCCGCGATCTTAGTCGTACTGAGCGTAGAGCCTCACCACGCCCGTGCGGGAGGCCGCGTCGAGCCTGACGCCGTCCCGCAGCAGGATGTAGGTGCACCCCTCGGGCAGCACGCCGCCCGGCGCGCCCACCCAGCCGGGCCCCGAGGGCGTCCTGGCCCACCACTTGCCGTCGCACTCGCGGTAGCAGCGCCAGCCGGAGAACGCGCCGCGCCCGGACCCGAACCCGAGCTCGGAGACCGTGGCGGTCCCCGTTGGCTCGCCGAACTTCACCTCGGTCGTGGTCCCCGAGGGGGCGGCGGAGCCCGCGTCGAAGTATTCGACGGTGAACATCTCTGGGTAGATGACTTTGAATATATACTTAGAAGACCATTTACTATTTGACTGAGCCGAAACGACTGATTCTACAGCGAGATCAACCACGTTCTTATTTGCGGTCCATTTTTGCTGATTCATCGCATAGGCGACGACGCCGTTTTGGATGCCGCTGATACTGGGCGGAAAGCTTTGGTTGTCAGCGTCTATCGAGAACTCGGCCTCTCTTGCGTCCAAGTGCTTTTGGATACGGTTGAAATACTTGCCAGCCCATTCATCTGCCTTACCGTTACGTACAAAGTAGTTATCTTTAAGACTGGTAGAACGCGCAGCATAGCCATCAGCTGAATAAATCTTTTCGTGCCCTGGATGTGCAATTGCCATAAGCTCGTCAGTGAGGCAGAAGTATAGATGACGCTGATCTAAATCACCGTAGAAATTATCAGACGTATCATCCCAAGTACAGTCAACCTGATACCATTCGTCATCGAGCTTGACCGCATTCCACGTGTGCCCATCATAGGCATCGCGGGTTTCGGCGTTTTCTACACCTGCGGCGGAAAGTAGTTTCGCATACGCTGATTCATAGGCTTGACACGTCCCAAGCCCCCTCGTAAGAGCGCTTTCTGCCGAAGACCACTTGAGCGAATTGTCGTACTCAAGCTGATCGAGAAGCCAGTCGTGAAGATAGAGGGCCATTTCGTATTCAGAACCATTTGTGTTTTGCTTGGCCTGGGACACTGCTTTAATAACAATGCTTGCAACGCTGGGATGCGCATCATCTGCAACCTGGATATACGAGTTGGTGCGCAAGTAGTAAATGCCCGATGCCTTATCCATGAGGTAAAAGCGGAAGTTATATGATCCGGTAGCCGTCATTGTGAACGTAAAGTCGTGGCTAACGCACGCGTCGGTGTACTTTGTCCACTCTCCGCGGCTTGGGTCGGCGACCGACTCGTAAACGTACTCATTGGGGTTGGAGTACGAGGGAGCATCCATGCGGAAAAGATAGCTGCCACTGCCACCAAATGCGCTCACGTGGAAAGTCGTTGGCTGTCCAAGTACTGGATCGTTCCATTCGACGGTGAGGGTGACACTGCCGCTGGTGGCGCTATCGCTGTGCTGATACCCACTTACTGCGGCCTTTTTGACTTGTTCCGCGTCAAGCGACATATCGGAGGCCAAGGAGTCCTGTGGTTCTGACTGATTTGAAATTGTATTCGCGGGATCGGAATCATTTTTGATGGGCTCATTGCCGATCTCTCTTGTATCGATGTCGCCTGTCATGCTGCCGCTCGAATTGTCCGCTGCGCCAGTCTCAGACTGCTCCAAGGTGTTGTCTTGAAGCCGTTCTTCTTCCGCTAAAACCCTTACAGGTATTGCTGCGCTAAGCATGGATACGCAAAGAAATGCGCAGAGCGAGCGGTAAAAGACTCGTTTCATAGCGGTACCTCTCGATAAGGTGGGCGCCAAGGCCCGGAGGCGGCGCCAGGCCAACACTCCGTGTATATGTATGTGGGGTTATTTTACGGTAACGTCAGTCAACAACTGCAAACTTTTTGGACTGAGTTGGGGAGGGGAGGGGGGTACGTGGGACAGTTTGGCACTGATTGATTTTTCGTAATCATGTCTATAAATTTTGATGAACAGTGATATGGACTCATTGTTATAGCTAGGAGCCAAACATGGAAGCACCCGCCGTTCTCTATCATTATGCAAGCCTAGATACGCTGGCCTTGATTCTGCATAATCGAACTATCAGGTTCAGCCGGTTAGATAAGGTTGATGACCCACAAGAACAGCGTTCAGCAGACTCTCAAAATCTTGGAAAAATGAAGCTTGTCAGTTGTTGGACCTCTTCTGATGAGGAGAGCATCCCCATGTGGCGCGAGTATGCTGGAGCTGAATGTGGAGTAAGAATCCAAATGAAGAGTCATCCGTTTAAGCGGTACTCTGTGTCTACCGAAAGCCTAAGTAAGTTATCTAGTGACGCAGTTTTGAATGCTCTTGGTGGCAAGTTTGATGGACTTCAATTGCCGCTCGAAGACTATTGGGATAAAAAATTTCATTTTAAAGAAATGGCCCGAAGCGTTGAGATGCTTCATGAAGTCCAGTATACGAACGATAAGTCGCTTCTGTTTCCAGAAGTGATACGAAGCTGCGGGAACGGTTGGGTCGAAGCTGATTTAAGTGCGCTCGGGATCCACAAGGCTACCGCATGGTCATACCAGAGAGAATGGCGCTATGTTTTGACAGCAGTTCCTGTGGGCATCGCCTCTGTAATCAAGGGTGATGTTGAAGCAGTTAAGAGGGCCACTGAGGTCATACTTGATAGATGCGATCCAGAAATTCCTTCCTTTTACGATTTGGCTATCTCAGACGGAGCATTTTCTTCGATGAAGATCGTCGCTTCCCCAAAGATGACGCCGGGGAACCGATTAATTTTGGATGCGTTAGTGCAGAAATACGCATCCGACATTGAGGTTACGGAAAGCACGATTGAGCTGGCTTAAATAGGCAGCAATATGATGCCGGTGGCCCCCATGTGTTGCCTGCGACTTCATGGTGGGGGAGCCGATGCTCTTCTATCCCTTTCTTCTCATGCAATGCGTAAGAAGTCAGATCGTGCCCTGGGTCGCTTCAGTAGTGCTTACTGATAAGTACCTATCAGCTGTAGGGGGCTTTCGGAAAACTGAGTATTTGATCGCTTGAGTGCTGCTGATTATTGCTAGCGGTTCGCCCCGCGGCGCTGCCGCATGTTTGCCTCGCCCATGTCAGCCCAGACCGCTTTGCGCGCGATCCTGTCTATGGTCGCGTCCGCGTGGACCCCGCCGACGAGCCTCGGGTGCCAGTCCTTCTTCTTGAACTGGGTGCAGAGGACGGTCGACGTTGCCGTACCTCAGCTCCCTCAGCATTGGTCTGAACTCAATCTGGAGCCGAATCAGAGAATCATGAATGCGGAGCGATAATCATGGCATTGTAAATTGATTTTTAGTAGCGGAGGAGACCATGGACCTAACGAATCTACCTGAATACATCTCAGCGATTGTGGCAATCATCGCGTTGCTCATTTCTTGTTACCAAGCTCGTCTCAGCAATAAACAGTCTCTATTCAATCGACGTTTAAATATATGGATAACCGTCGATAAACTCATGAGCGTTTACGCAAAAAACGCGAAGAACTTGGAACATGATGACGAGCCGCAAATGGCTATCGACCTACTATTTATATGGCTGACTAACACCACGTACCTGCAATCAATCTCAGCCTCAATTAATAAGGTGCTAGATGCTGATCTTCAGCTCAAACTGCATTTAAAGCTTGACGAAATAAGATCGCTCGCCATGGAGGCGAGGTTTTGCTTCAAAGGAAAGAGTGGTGAGGCAATTGCCGAATTTATAGAAGCTTATCAATCCCTTTTATTTTCAATGTATCAGTATCAGATTGTATTTAATAAGATGCTCCAGAATGCAAGGGAATATCAATGGACGCTTGAACAGGCTTCTGAAAAGTTACATGAGCCCGATCAACGGAAAGATCTCTTTGAAAAAGAAAGCGCTCTTGCTGCCTCATACATGACTTTATGCCAGCTAAACAAGAGAGGTGCAATTCAGCGCCAAATACAACTAGCAGGCCCTACATGGCGCTGACCTAAATTGGGTACTTAAGACGGTCGATGCCGCGCCAAACCTCAATGCCGCTAGCCCAATGAGCAAAAACTCTTAAGCTCTAAAGTAACGCAAGGCCCGCCAGCTTTCATTGCTGCGAGTTTAAGAACGTTACCAATTAGAATAGAACCCAGTGCTGGAATAAGACTCGGAAGCTGACTCAGGTGAACTTTAAGGACGAATACATAAATAGTCAGATATTCAGCTGGAGACATCATCCACTGCGGTACGTGGCAAGGGAGGATGAGCTCGCTTACAGTCATCTTTATGGCTACATAGAACAATTGGCGGGTTCCGTTAGTGGTTTAGTCTCTACGCCATCTTTCAACCAGTTTTTACTTGAATCCTGTCAGCTCTTAGCTAACTCGCTGGATCTAATTCATCAAGGTTACTTCGACGCTGCTTTTTATTCAGTCCGACAAGCTGGAGAGGTCATCCTTATCGGAACGTTGTTTTCGAATCTAGAAGAATCTGAGCGCAAGGCTAAATATGAGAAATGGGTCTCGCTCGACAGGTTCCCCTCATTTAGCGAACTGTCCAAAATGCTGCGTTCAAAAGATATTGAATATCGAGACCTTCTTGAACAAATGCCCGAAATTGATGAGCTAATCAGCAAGCTCAATAAGAGGGCGAACAAGTATATTCACAAACAAGGCCACGAATCCTTTTATACCAAGCCTTACGAAGTGGTTCCCGAAAGCGCGAAGCATATTCGAGAGGATTTCACCGATTATTTCACGACTACTGTAAAGGTCTGTGCAATTTTTCGACTTGCCGTCGATCCTTTCCCCATTATTACTGAGCGACCCCGAATGCGAATTCAGATTCCCTGATTGTATGACGCTCGAATTCGGTCAGAGCTTTATTGATAATTGTTTGGGGAACGAGTTTGTTAAGCACTACATTGAGACGGATTGTTACCGCAATTGGGTGAATGCGATTAAGTCAACATTTCCTCAGTTGAAGGAGGCAACATATAATGTCTCAAACCTGCACTATATTGATTTGTCTAACATCGAAGACATTCTTGATGAGCTAGATAAGTTAACGTTATATGAGGCGACGGCTGTTTTAATCACTGCGCTATTCTCAGAGAAAGTAATTGCCATTCATATAACCGGCATGCTTGATGCATTTAGTAATTCGGCAAGACCATCAAGCGGTCTGTACCTTTCAGACATGAGTGATTACGCCGAACAGCTTGGCGGAGTCAACGTTCCACTCGCGGAGATCTGTCATCTCACTAGTCTTGATACATCGCATAAGTATTCTCCCGTTAGCTCATTCATTACTTCGTTATCTATTGCGTCAGATTCTGTTTGCGTTGAGACCGATAAGCTTCTTGATGACAATGAAGTTGAGCTAGGCCGCAAGGCTGCACAGGAGCTTGGTCGGCTTTGGAGGCAGATCAAAGTTGGTCAATGTTCTATGTCTGAATTGAAAGAGACTGTACCGTTCAATCGGATTAAGCAAAGACAGTAAAGTACTGCAGGACCAAAATCGCAGAGACAAATAAAAGTCAATCGTTCGCGTGCGCCGTCAAACGATGAAGCGGACTCTGAAGACTTTGGCGCGAGGCCCAATCGCGGCGCCAAGAAGCGAGTGGGCCTCCAAGCCCCAATAGCAGCTTTCCTGCGTGCTCCACCACACTCTCGCTGTCATGCTGCTGAGTAAACAGACGGGGCCCATATGCCGATAAGGATTATCATTTTCTTGCAATCATTTATTTGTAATGCTGCCTGCGAACGCATTTCTATAGGGGGTTGATTTTGAAAAGAATTGATTTACATATTCATACTGTAAAAACAGTATGCGATCCACAAAATTATTGTTTCGACCTCGAAGTTCTTAAGAGATATGTTGGAACGGCGCAGTTGGATGCTATTGCCGTTACTAATCACAATCTATTCGACAGGGCGAACTATGACTCGATATGCAACGCTATTGATATCCCAGTTTTTCCCGGTATAGAGCTCAACGTTCGAACTCCTGTAAAATATGGACATGTTCTGGTGATTGCACCAGCCGACGATGTTGACATCTTTGAGTTCGACGCTGAAAAGATGGCCATGCAGCTACCTGATAAAGATAGTCGCGCTCCTTGGGATCTGGTTGAATCCACCTTCTCAAACATTTCAAAGTATCTTGTGATCCCGCACTATCGAAAAGACAAGCAGCTCGATTTAAAGACAATAGATGAAATTAGAAAGTCCACAGGCATTGATGCTCTTGAGGTGGCAAATGCCAAAAAGTGGCTGAAAGAGAAAGATCTGGCTAACGAACCGCTGGTTCTCTTTAGCGACTGTAGGCCTGGCCTGCGAATGGATAGCACTGACAAAGGCGATGCTGACCCGCATCGTTATGCTTATGGATTTACATATGTAAAATGCGAAGAGCTTACCGTGCCTGCACTCAAGAAAGCCTTCGCAACAGGTAGAAACACCGCAGTGTTCCGCGATGATGACATTTTCGAAATCCTTCCGGAGGCGTTACCGGTTTCGACAGGATTAAATGTTGTAATTGGTAATAGGACTTCTGGGAAGACTTATACGTTAAACAGAATCGCAGATGCTTTCGAGCCGAATGACATCGCTTACATTAAACAGTTCGATATCACAAAAAAGGCCGAAGAGAAGAAATTCAACGAGATAGTAGCTGCGGAGGATGCTAAATACGAAGATGGCTATCTCAAGCCTTTAAAATCTGGATTAAGTGATTACTTCGATCTTGATATTGAGGGCTTGAAAGAAAAAGTACGTAAGTTTACTGAAGCCGTGATCACCTTTGCTAATTCACCGGAGGATGATGCTTCGAGAGTTCCCATCTATCGGGCACAGGCATTTGCATTTGTTTCTGATGATAAGCGCGCAGAGGAAGACGTGAAGCTGCGCAATGCTGCCAGAAAGCTCGCGAGGGAGAATACGCGCTCTGAAATTATTGCTAATTACATTAATAAGGAATCATTGGTGGCATTGGATAAAGCTTTGCGCATGGAGATGCTTGAAGCAGTTAAATAGAGGGTGGCTAAAGAATGTGCTAACACTATTATCGCTGCTTCTAAAAGTCGTCTGACTGAGCTTTCGTCGAGAAAGCCCCTTCCTCCCTCTAAGCCTATATCTGATTATTTCCGTGCTACCTTCTATGAAGATGGCCTCAGTAAGCTTCTTGGCGAATTGGAAAACCCTGTTGATCTTGAAAGTGAAGACGCTGGCCGCTTCACAAAAAAGCGAAGGAGGAAGAAGGTCCAGAGTGCATCCGAAGGCAAAAAACGCGTGTCTACGCAATTCGGCATTGCGGGTCTGTATAAGACTCCCGATATGCTTAGCAAGCTTCGTTTTTTGAGGAGCTTTCCCGATGAGCTTAAACTTTCAGCTCATAAGCTATTGGTTAAAGTTGACACCTTCATCGTTGATAAAAAGAGGAATACACCGCTGTCTGGCGGACAACGTGCTGAATATGTATTCATTCATGAGCTGGACAAAGCACGCAATAAAGATATTGTGCTTATTGATGAGCCTGAATCGTCTTTCGACAATAGATTTCTTAAGTCAGATATCTACAGCGCGCTTCATCGACTTTCTAGCGAAGCGACCGTGTTCCTAGTTACTCATAACAACACACTTGGAGTTTCAATTAATCCCGATTGGCTAATTTACGCAGTTTACGATGATGGTAAATACGAACTGTTCTCGGGAGCGATGTCTTCTAAGAAGCTTAAATCCAGTGACGGAAATATTGTAGAACGACGAGACATTCTGATGGAGACCATGGAAGCGGGCTGGGATGCCTATGAAGGAAGAAGGATTCACTATGATCTTACTCAAGATTGATGAAGGCAAAGGGCTTTACCTTAAGGAAAATGAATTTGTCCCAATTGCATCTATTGAGCCAGACGACCTTGTCACTTTGATTGAAACTATTGCAAAAACTGAAGGGACAATAAGTCTCGACGCGTACAACAATTGTGACAAGCAAATTGTTAACCCCATCGAAAAAACGATTTACGAAGAGGTTTTCAAAGTTCTAAATGACCTAAACACTCATCATGATGATTATGTTGCCAAATGTGCTGAGAAGCTTGATGAGCTTGAGAAAAAGTATGGACTGGAGGGACCCTCTCAATTGGATGACTAGGCCCGTTTCCATCTCACATACTCTCGTTCCGAATAGTCTCTTGATTAATAGTATTAATGTTAAGAGGATGGACTACGGGAGTCTTCATGCCCATGATGCAACCAAAGAACAGAGCTACTTAATCCAAAGTGCAAAGGCGATTATCCTGGCCATTGAACTTCGCGGTAGGAGCAATTGCAGCTCTTATGCCGTCTAATCGATTTAAATCGATTTCCTTTCACCGAATGGCAAAACGATTTACACCTAATTATTGGCACTGTACAGGGACATTTTCTTTGTTTATGCCTTGATCTCGTTAAACTAATAACTGCTGCTACCAGGGCATTTTCTGGTGCACATTCTATTGGCTCCTGCGAAGATCGGAGCGGGTATGTTTGCTGCCGAGTCCCACACCAGCCGTCATTACATTGCGATTGTTGCCATGGCCTGCCTATGTGTTTTGCTGGGCGGGCCTTCTTATGCCGCGGGCGCTGAGAGCCTCATCATCGCGGGCGCGACGTACTACGAGCCGGGCGTGTCGGGCCCCGGCTGGGCCTGGACCGATGCCGACCACCTGGAGCTTAACGGCTACGCGGGCGAGGCCATCGGCGCCGAGGGCGACCTGGTGCTGACGCTTGCCGGGCAAAACTCCGTGACGGAGTCGCATGCGCCCGATGCGGACATCACGCTGTGCGGCATGGAGGTGTGGGGCAACCTGACGCTTCGCGGTACTGGGACCCTGACGGCGACGGGCTCGCAGTGCGGGATCCACGTTTCGCAGGCGCTCGCGGTGGACGGCTGCACCGTCGATGCCCGGGCGAACGGGGCCGATATTACGGACGAGGCGGTCGCCGGCGTGATCGCAGGTGACATGGCCGTGCGCGGCGGCGGGCGCATCGTTGCCGCGGGCACCAGGTCCGGAGCGGGCGTGCGCGCCTACGGCGTGTGTCTGCAAGATGCGGGCCTTGGCGATGGTGACGCCGGCTGTCGGCTTTCCGTCGACGCCTCGTGGCTGGATGCGGCCGGTACCGATGGCGGCGTTGCTTGTCTGGGTGGGTCGCTTGTGTCTGCGCGGTTTGTGACGCCTGCTGGTGGGGTCTTTGGTGCTAGTGGCGTGGTGGATGCCTCCGGTGCAGTGGCACCGCATGTAGTGATTGAGCCCGATGTCGCCACACCTCCGGCGGGGGAGACCGATGGAGACGACGTGCCTGGCGATAGCGCGGGCAAGTCTCCCGCCGATGCTAACCCCGCTGCCGGAGAGCCCACCACAGGAACCACGGCAAATCCCACGCTGAAACCCGCGGCCGCGACAACCAAGACAACAACGACAGTAACCAAGACCTCGGGCGCCAAAGTCTCCAAGCCCAAGACTGCCACCGCGACCACTGCGGCACTCCCCAAGACCGGCGACACCAACTGGATCGCCGCTTCCGTGACGCTTTTCCTGCTTGGTACAGTGCTTCTAGCTGCCGTATGTCGCTGCTGAAGTACCCATTTCGATAAGCAATGTAGAAGACTATATTCGTAACGACGCATTAGCAGAATAGTTTATTACGACAATTGCTCAGGATTTATCTAACATGAACCACGAATCGGATCATACAGTTGACGCTGCCAAGAAAGAATTAAACGCCGGCCTTCTTGAGCTGTTCGAGCGTTGCAGCTATCTGTACAAAGAGGCATTTTATGCCAACACGGAACTAGCAATCCTTCGCGAACTGTCTAAAGCATCTTCCGACTATGAGAATGAAGTAATTTGCGCTGGCTGCTTCTTCAACTTTACACAACTTGCATTAACCGAATCCTGTTTCATGAATTGCGCGCGGTTATTTGATACCAAAAGCGACGTCAGTATTGGGAAAGCGATAGAAGACGTCTCGTCTCATTCTGCTGAAATCGATGCACTTGCAATCTCTATATTCGGTGATCGACCAAACTTTGACAGGCTTAATCCAATCGTTCACCCATTGGCAGAGGACGAGGAGCGTTTTTACCCCAAAGAAGTTGAGTCTCAACGCTCATATGAAAAACTGTTCGGAGATCATTACGAAATGGTTACCGTGTGTATAACCACTCATGACCTTTCCAATTTGTGGAAAAAACGACTCAACGGTCTCAGTAAACTAACAGACATGCTTCGCGATCAGCGAAATAAAGTTTTCGCCCATAGCAACATAGAAGCACTGAATTATGATGAGCTTGTTAGGCGACTTCCTTTAACTTTCAGCGAAATTCAAAAACTAATCAACTTCGCACTCGATCTAACAATCGAATTATTCGCCAAAATTACTGGTATTGAAAAAGATCGATTGCCCAAGAACTACAACGATATACAAGGCCTCCTAAAATATGCGGAGGTTGGCATGGAGGCTGTTGAGCAGCATTTGGTTAATCTAAAGGATTCAAGCTCCTGCAAGCTGTTAAGCATGCAGGAGCTTGAATCTAAGTACAATTCATGACATAAAGCCCGGCCAACGCACAACGACTGTTTTCCATGCCAAAAAAACACTGAAGTGTGAGACGGTTCAAATCTCAATAAAACAAATAATCAGCAGTTCAGGTCTTATGGGAATAATTCAATTCGCATCACGTTGCATCTAAGCGGTTGTTTATACTCGGAAGTAAACACTAAGGAGGCAGCAATGCTTTGGAGCTATGTTCAGCTAGATGATGGCACTCAGTTTGCCTACTCAGAAACGCGCGACGACGGGACCGTTCGCATAGCCGTCGAGCGCCCGGTTGATTTTGGTTTTGACCATGCAGAATGCTTTCTACCTGCGGTCAAATGGTTTAACGTCAAAGGATTTTCTACTGACGATCTGGATTTTTTGACCGAGTTCGTTAGATCAAACGCTCCGTTTATCTTCGAGCTTGCAGAACGGCAAAAAGCTGGACCGGCGGTGGCATAATGCCTCGAATTCTTGTTTTTGGACAGTATGTTCTGTTCTTTTGGATTGCGGAAAACGGAGAACCCGTTCACATCCATGTAGGGGTAAAGAGGGCGGCTGCTAATTCGACTAAGTTTTGGCTCACTAAAAATGGCGGATGCACACTTGCGAACAACGAGAGCAAGATTCCGGCTAAGGATCTCAGGGATCTTTCAAAACTAATCACCATGAACCATCGATACATTTGTGACAAGTGGCGCGAAACCTTTGGTGATGATTCCCTGACATTCTATTGCTAAACCGCAATTGAGCCATGATTACGCTTGTCGACATATCCGCTGCCGCCTCTCGCGTGTTACCTCGCCACGACGTCCGCGAGGCGTATCTATTTAAAGGAGGCGGACATGCCTTGGAACTACGTTCAAGTTGATGACGGTGCTGATTGTGCTGGCCAGGAAGATCCTTCAATTGCGCACGAGGCCGATTCCGCTTCGCCTATTTCACTTGACGGCATTATGTCAATTGACCATGCAGTTGAGTCAACCATAGCGTCCATGCCCAACGCGCTCAGGCTTTTGGAAAACTCATGATTGCCGATGTCGACGGGCGGGCGATTCCTGTTGCGCCGCTAGTGCTCGATGACGCTGGGTCACTCGAGGCCATGGCCGGCGCCGTCATGCGCCTTCACAGTACGCTGCTAACAATCGGACGCTGCTATACGACCGACGCTACGGACGAAAGAGCCGCGCGCGAACTTGGGCGCGTCGAGTCCGTGCTTGCGGGCGCGTTCTGCACGATATTCGGCCAATCGCCAGCCGATCGTTTCACGGACATCTTTGACCAGGTCGCCTACGTCGCCGAGCACATGGTCAAGGACCACATCTTCGAGGACGGCAACAAGCGAACCAGCCTTGTCTTTGCGTTGTCCGTCCTAAGGTTCGCCGGCACTCCGGTCACGCTGTCCGACAGCCCCGAACCCAAAGACAACCAGTACTACGCCTGGATCCAGGACCTCGTTGCTAGACGCCGCACGCTCGACGATCTAGCCAACGAGCTAAGGTGCCATTGCATCGTGATCTCCGACGACGCTTCGCACGTATAGAATCAAAGTATCCACACGCCTGTCATTATCTTGATTGGAAGCCACATGGAGATCCCCAACACCCTGTGCAGCAATGTATACGACTTTGCGTTTTGCCCCGAGCCCTGCTATGACCGCTTGGTCGATCTCGCCGACCCCGAGGACTGGGGTCCCAGCAACCGCATCCTCAAAAACTACCTGTCGTTTTCGTTTAGCCGCGCGGTGTTCTTGACCAAGCGTGACGTGGACCAGACCGCCCCGTCCAACTTACCGCTGGTGTTCGACGACGACCGTTGCCTATTCAACACCGGCCTGTACACGCGTCGCTACGAGACCATCTACGGCCTGTTTGAGTCCAACACCAAGCCCGACGCGCGCCAGCGCTGGTTTTTGAAGGGCTTCTTTAAGGAGAGCGACCCCATGCTGGTCTCATTTGAGTACCTGCCGTGCCGCGTGCGCTTTGCCGAGGACCCCTCCGAGCTGGTCTTTGACTACCGCCTTCCCATCCGCTCCAACATCGACCACATTCTGGGCGACGAGGAAAACCTTACGCGCATTCCCGCCAGCCTGATGGGGGAGGGCAACTCGCTGCTGCTGCGCCGTGCCTTTGAGGGAGCCGTCGTCGAGGCCGCCCGCCGCGCCGCAGCCAACTATACGCTCGCGGTGCCGCAGTTCTACGGTGGCCGGATCCAGCTACTCCTACCGCTGTGCCTGACCGGCGACAAGCCCGAGCTGGCGCTGACCATCCAGCGCGAGGACGGTTTCTACGCCGCGCGCACCTGCCTCACGCTCGACATGGCCTACAACAACGCGCGACTTATCTGCCGACCCGAAACCTCGTGGATCAAGCGATAAAGGGTGGTTTAGCTGCAGTTTTTCCGATTGCTTTGGTTGTTTTGGCTTGGCTAGCACCCACGAATTTAAAATCGGGGGCAAAAAGTTCTTGGTAAACAACGCGCGGCTATGATAGTATCTCTTTTGCCGAAAGGCGACGGGCGATTGGCTCAGGGGTAGAGCATATCCTTCACACGGATGGGGTCACAAGTTCGAATCTTGTATCGCCCACCATCTAAAGTACAGGTCAGAGGTGTTAAGCCTTTGGCCTTTTTCTTTTTGATACCAAGGGTGATTCCAAAACGAATCGTAGTCGTATAAGGCGTCATTTTTTTCGCACCCTTTTTGCTGACGCCATTGCATGTTTTGTATAAAACGCATGCGTATTTTCATTGAATTCCCCATGTGATCCGCGCGCAAATGTGGAGACAGGGACCACATGCCCAAAGCTCCTTCCAGAGGTTTTCTATCACACGACGGTTTTTCGGCGGAACTCGGCATGCTTTTGTCAGCATTTGGTTTGCTTCCCGTACTTACCCGCATGATGCCCCGGTAGATAATCGGCCATGCCCGCAATCCGCACGGCCTACGGTCGAAACCAGGGGAGGCCACATGGACGAAATCGTCTGCGCAAACACCGCATTCCGCTACTGGCGCTGCCCACCGCAGGTGCATGACCTCTACCCGCGCCTACCCAGCTCCGATGACGGCTGGCGGGCCCTATCCCAAGCCCCTTTCGTAACCGATGTCCTCAAGACCCCGATTATCGCTGTTGCTTCGCCAGGTTGTTGTAATCACCACTCGGGATTGCGCTCCACTATTCGCTGGGAAGGGGCTTCGGATACCGGCACAACAACCGACACTCATTTAGGCTTTAGCGTCACCAATCCGCTTAACACGTTATTTACTATGACACGCTTTGTGTCCCAAATAGATCTCGTACTGGCTATGTACGAACTTTGCGGCTGGTTTTCTGTTTTCGAGCCGACCCCCGCTGTCGAAATGCAGTTAAAAATCGCGTTAAAGGAGAATCGCAATTCCAGCACGCAGGATCTGTTCGAACTTGGAGAAGGCGAAGACGAGATTCCTTGGAAACGAGTTTATGCCCGCACAACCGTAAAGGTCCCAGCAAATGAAGGCCAAACGAACAATCGCGAGGATGGAAGAGAGGTTACGAAACTCAAAGGTACTTCGCTTTGGATGAGAAAGCCGCTCATCGAACTGAGCGACTTGCATCGATTCGCCGAAAAGGTCAAAAGTCAAATGTGGGGAAAGCAGTTTTATGATGCCGCTCAGCAGGTTATCGGCATTGCTGCATCTCCACTCGAGGTCGCGGGGGTCCTGCTTCTAAGTCGTTCTCGACGTCTAGGTGGTTCAGGATTCAGATACGTATACCTCAACGATTTAACCCCTCTATCCGAGGAAGCCCAAAGCATCGCAGGTCAAAAGGTTTGCTACGGTGACATCGTGATTGTAAACCCAATCCTAATGAAGGCAGCAATTATCGAAATCCAAGGTGAGGTCATCCATGGGTCAGGCGCGGTACTTGACCAAGATGCGGAGCGCATGACTGCGCTCCAGAGCATGGGTTTCGATGTGTTCCTGGTAACCCACGATATGCTTAACGACAAAAAACAGCTAGACGCCATAGTCAAAAGCGTCTGCAGTCGTTTGGGGATTCGATATAAAGCCAAATCCGAGGCAATGAAGCGCGCCGAGACGCGACTGCGAGCAAATGTTCTGTGCAACTGGTTGGAACTCGGAAATTAGCCGGCGACAAGGCGCTAGAACGACCTAGTTTTCCTGCTAGTGAATTAGTATCATTTCAAAACCATGCCGGATTACGGGGCTGGACCCGGACCGGCCGTCCATACCC
>CAUACA010000012.1 GCA_958427355.1 uncultured Collinsella sp.
GTAGCGGGTGGTTCAAAGCTGGCCGCTGCGCGGCCAGCGGACTAAAGTCTTGAACTGAAACAGGGGCGCTCTCCAAGAGAGCGCCCCTGCCGAGTTTCCATAGTTCTGGCGAAGCAGTCCTTGAGATCCGCCTTGCCTTAGGCCAAGAACTCCTTGGTGGTCGCCACGATGTTGGCGGCGTCCAGACCGTACTTGTGCAGGAGCTCGGCACCCGGGCCAGACTCACCGAAGGTGTCGTTGACGCCGATCTTCTTGAGCGGCGTCGGGCACTGCTCGCACAGGACGTCGGCAACGGCGCTGCCCAGGCCACCGATCACAGAGTGCTCCTCGACGGTCACGACGTGGCCGGTCTTGGTGGCGCTCTTGACGATCAGATCGGCATCGATGGGCTTGATGGTGTGCATGTTGATGACCTCGGCATCGATGCCCTCGGCAGCAAGCTGCTCAGCGGCCTCGAGCGCCTCGCCGACCATCAGGCCGCAGGCGATGATGGTGACGTCGGTGCCCTCGCGCATGACTATGCCCTTGCCCACCTCGAACTTGTAAGTCTCGGGGTCGTTGATAACCGGCGAGGCCAGACGGGCGAAGCGCATGTACACGGGGCCGTCGCACTCGTAGGCGGCGCGCGTCACGGCACGGGCCTCGATGTCGTCGGCGGGAACGATCACGGTCATGCCGGGGATGACACGCATCAGGGCGATATCCTCGCAGCACTGGTGCGTGGCGCCATCCTCGCCCACCGAGATACCGGCGTGCGTGGCACCGATCTTAACGTTAAGGTGCGGATAACCGATGGAGTTGCGGACCTGCTCAAAGGCGCGGCCGGCGGCAAACATGGCAAAGCTGCTCGCGAAGGCGACGCGGCCGGTGGTTGCGATACCGGCGGCAACACCCATCAGGTTGCTCTCGGCGATGCCCACATCGAAGAAGCGGTCGGGGCAGGCGGCCTTAAACTTGCCGGTCTGCGTGGCGGCGGCCAGGTCGGCGTCGAGGACCACAAAGTCGTCGTGCTCGTTGGCGAGCTCGACGAGGGCCTCGCCGTAGCTTACGCGCGTGGCGATTTTCTTGACGTCTGCCATCCTAGAGCTCCTCTCCGGCGGCCGTGAGCTCTGCCATGGCCTGCTCAAACTGTTCATCGTTGGGGGCCTTACCGTGCCAACCCACCTGGTTCTCCATAAAGGAGACGCCCTTGCCCTTCGTGGTCTCGGCGATAATGGCGGTCGGCTGACCCTTGGTGGCGCGGGCCTCGGCAAAGGCGGCGCGGATCTGGTCGAAGTCGTTGCCGTCGGCGAGCTCCACCACATGGAACTTGAAGGCGCGGAACTTGTCGGCGAGCGGCATGGGGTCGTTAACCTCCTCGACGGGGCCGTCGATCTGCAGGCCGTTATGGTCGACGATCACGCAGAGGTTGTCGAGCTGCTGGTTGCCGGCAAACATGGCGGCCTCCCAGACCTGGCCCTCCTCGCTCTCGCCATCGCCCAACAGGGCGTAGGTGCGATAGTCGTCGCCCCAGTGCTTGGCAGCAACGGCCATACCCACGGCGGCGGAGATGCCCTGGCCGAGCGAGCCGGTGGACATGTCGACGCCCGGGGTGTCGTTCATGTTGGGATGACCCTGCAGGTGGCTACCGATATGGCGCAGCGTCTCGAGGTCCTCCTTGGGGAAGAACCCGCGCTCGGCAAGCACGGCGTACAGACCAGGCGCGCAGTGACCCTTGGAAAGCACGAAGCGATCGCGGTCGGCCTTGCGGGGATCGGCCGGGTCGACGTTCATTTCCTCAAAGTACAGATAGGTCATGATGTCGGCAGCGCCGAGCGAACCGCCCGGATGGCCGGACTTGGCAGCGTGCACGCCGGTGACGATGCCCTTCCTTACCTCGTTGGCAACCTTTTTGAGCTCTTCGTCGCTCATTGTGCCTTCCTTTCATCCTCATTAGACAAAATGCGCACGGCACCGAAGGTAATCCCAACACAGCCGCAATGCACGTACGTCATTCATTATGCTGGAAACTGATGGCTTTACCAGAGTTTTTATCATTATTTGAACAATTTAGCAGGCAGAACCGCTGATGAAACGGTTTATCAATGTGAACGTCTTTTGGATGGAACGCAGTCGGCCCTACGCGTTAATGTCCTTGAATCCCTCACCGAAGGTCTCCGTAACGTCGGCGACCGTCACAATGGCACGCGGGTCGCGCTCGCGCACAATGGTCTTGAGCGTGTTGAGCTCGCGACGGCTCACAATGACCATGATCACCGGCTTCTCGGCACCCGAGTACATGCCGGTCGCCTTAAACTTGGTGCAGCCGCGACCCAGGCCATACATGATGTCAGCCGCAATATCGGGAAACTTGTCCGAGATGATGAGCACCATACGGCGCCTGTTGCCACCATCGACCACGGCATCGATCACGTAGCCGCTAATGACCATCGAAAGACCCGCATACAGCGCGTTTTCGACCGAAAAGACCGGGGCCGACAGCGCGCACACGGCAACATCGATCGCCATGACGGTCGAGCCCACCGGTAGCGACGTATTGCGCGAGATGATCTGGCCGATCGTGTCGGAGCCGCCGGTGTTGGCACCGGCGCGCAGCACCATGCCGTAACCGATGCCCGTGATAATGCCGCCCCACATAGCGGGCAGCATCAGATCGGCATGTGCCAGCGGCACCACAAACGGAGCGAACAGGTCGGTGAAAAAGCCCAGCAGCACAAAACCCGTCGCCGTCTGTACCACGTAGAACATGCCACCCTCGCGCATAACGACCAGCAGCAGCAAGGCGTTCATCACGATCGTCTGAATACCAACGGGAAGTGATAGGCCGCGCGTTGCGCCGACCGCCTGGATAATGGTGGCAAGGCCCGTAACGCCGCCGGCGGCAAGGCCGTTGGGGATCAAAAACAAGTCCGTTGCGATGGCTGCCAGGGCGCAGCCAAACATGATCTTAGGCAAGTCATGAAAGAAGTTCATCGAAAGAATGCGCTTGATGTCCAGACGATATGCCATGCTGCCTCCCTCAAAAAAGCGCACCCAAACGAGTGCGCTTTGAACTTCTTGCTGTATTCGATTCTACCGATTCACCGAACAAATACCACCCCTGCGAAGTGTTTGCATCGACCCGGAGCCAACCATGTGCCTAGGCGTCCGAGCCTTCCGCATCGGCGTTGCCGGTTGCCCAGCGATGGTAGCCGATCACAAACGGATCCAGATCGCCATCGTCGAGAACGGCCTCGACGTTGCTGGTCTCCACACCCGAGCGCAGGTCCTTGACCATCTGATACGGGTAGAGCACGTAGCTGCGAATCTGGTTACCAAAACCGATCGTGGTCTTGGGCCCACGAATCTCGTCAAGCGCCTCGGCGCGCTTCTCGAGCTCAATCTCGTACAGACGAGCCTTGAGGATCTGCATGCACGCGGCCTTGTTCTGGATCTGGCTGCGCTCGTTTTGGCAGGTGACCACAATGCCGCTGGGGAAATGCGTCACGCGCACGGCGGAGTCGGTGGTGTTGACGCCCTGACCGCCCGGGCCGCTCGCGTGGTACACGTCCACGCGGATGTCATCGGGACTGATCTCGATGTCGATATCATCGGGTAGCACGGGGATGACCTCGACGCCGGCAAACGTGGTCTGGCGGCGCTTCTTGTCGTCGGTGGGGCTAATGCGAACCAAGCGGTGGACACCGGCCTCGGCGCGCAGCATGCCAAATGCGTCCTTGCCCTCGACGGTAAAGGTCGCGCGGTCGATGCCGATGACCTCGGCCGCGGGACAGTCATTGATGGTGACCTTCCAGCCGCGACGCTGGCAGTACTTCATGTACATCTTAAAGAGCATGAAGGTCCAGTCCTGGGCCTCCAGACCACCCTGTCCGGGTTTGATGGTCACAATGGCATCGCCGTGATCGAACTCACCGGTAAACCAGCTCGAAAGCTCAAGCTCATCGATGGCACGGGCCAGGCGCTCAGCCGTGGCTGCAGCCTCCTCGCGAAGGGCGGCGGCGTCGGGGTCATCCCCCATCTCCTCGGCAAGCTCCAGCGCGGCGCGGGCATCGGAAAGCTCGCCGCGCGCGGTGTCCACGGCAGCGATATCTTCCTTGGTGCGCGCAATCTCCTCCATGGTGGCACGGGCGGCGTCGGCGTCATCCCAAAAGCCAGGGGCAACACTTTTGGCCTCGAGCTCGATCACGCGGGTACGCTTCTCGTCCAAGTGGAGATACGACTCGACCTCGCCGAGCCGGTCCGCAAACGCGTCCAGCTCGGCGGGCGTTACCTCTAAAGCCTCAGCCATTAACGATTCCTGCCGTGGCAGTACTTAAACTTCTTGCCGCTACCGCAGGGGCACGGGTCGTTGCGGCCCACGTTGACGTACGGATCGTCGCTCTCGGACTTGCGGTAGGTCGTCACCTTGCCACCGTTGTTAACGGCAGCCGGACCACCCTGGACAGCCGTGCGGGCCTGCACCTGTGCCTGCTTGCGCAGTACCGAGTCGCCGTTGTCGCCATCGACCTCGGCAGGACCGGAGAAGCGCGCACCCTCGAGCGCGGGCTCCTCCTTGTGCTCCACGGCACGCGGGGCAGCCTTGATCTCGATGCGCAGAACCGTGCGCAGGTAATCCTCGTACATGGTGTCGACGAGTATCTGGAACGCGCCGTAGGCCTCGGTCTTGTACTCGACCAGCGGGTCGCGCTGGCCAAAGCCGCGCAGGCCGATGCCGGTCTTGAGGTAGTCCATCTCCTGCAGGTAGTTCATCCAGCGGGTATCGATGACGCGCAGCATGACCTGGGTGTTGAGCTCGCGCATCAGGTCCTCGCCCAAGCGCTCGGCCTTCATGTTGTAGCACTTCTCTACGTAAGCCAGGACATCGGCAGCCAGGGCCTCATAATCCTCGTCGGGGAACTTCGGCGTATCGATGTGGCCGGTGAGCTCCACAACCCACTTGCGCAGGCCCTCCAGGTCGCGCTCGCCATCGTGACTGTCCTTGGTGCAGAACTCCTGCACGCAGCGGTACACGGTGTCGTGCATGACCTCGGTGATGTGGTCGGTCAGGTCCTTGCCGTCCAGAATCTTATTGCGCTCGGCGTAGATGACCTGGCGCTGCTTGTTCATGACGTCGTCGTACTCAAGGACGCTCTTACGCATGGAGAAGTTGATGCTCTCGACCTTGTGCTGGGCGCTCTCGACGGCCTTGGAGATGATCTTGTGCTGGATGGGCATGTCGTCGCCCATGTCGGCCGTGACCATCATCTTGGAGACGCGGTCCATCTTGTCGCCGCCGAACAGGCGCATGAGGTCGTCCTCGAGCGACAGGTAAAACTGGGTCTCGCCCGGATCGCCCTGACGGCCGGAGCGACCGCGCAGCTGGTTGTCGATACGACGGGACTCATGGCGCTCGGTGCCGATGACGGTCAGGCCGCCGGCGGCAAGCACGCGCTCGCGCTCGGCCTTGCAAGTCTCCTTGGCCTCGGCGTTAAACTGCTCGAGCTGCTCGGGCGTCACGTCCTCCATGGTCAGGCCCTCGTACTCCAGGCGCTCGCGCACCAGCTCGTCGGGGTTGCCGCCCAGCAAGATGTCGGTACCACGACCGGCCATGTTGGTGGCAATGGTCACGGCGCCGTAGCGTCCTGCCTGGGCCACGATGTGGGCCTCGCGTTCATGGTGCTTGGCGTTGAGGACCTCGTGTGCGATGCCGCGCTTGGTAAGGGCGGCGGACAGCTTCTCGGAGCTCTCGATGGAGACGGTGCCCACCAGGACCGGCTGGCCCTTGGCGTGACGACGCTCCACATCGTCGGCGACGGCGTTGTACTTGGCCTGAATGGTGCGGTACACCAGGTCCTCGTGGTCCACGCGCTGCACGGGCTTGTTGGAGGGGATGACCTCGACGGGCAGCTTGTAGATCTCGCGGAACTCGGCATCCTCGGTAAGTGCCGTGCCGGTCATGCCGGAGAGCTTGTCGTACAGACGGAAATAGTTCTGCAGGGTGATGGTGGCGAGTGTCTGGTTCTCCTCGCGTACGAGCACGCCCTCTTTGGCCTCGATGGCCTGGTGCAGGCCCTCAGAATAGCGGCGGCCCTCCATGATGCGGCCGGTGAACTCGTCGACGATCTTGACCTCGCCGTTGGTGACCACGTACTGCTTATCGCGGTGGAACATGTACTGGGCCTTCAGCGCTTGCTGCAGGTGGTTGACCAGCTGGCCGGAGAGATCGGCATAGATGTCATCGATACCCAGGCGGCGCTCAATTTTCTTAAGGCCGCGCTCGGTGGCGGCAATGGTGTGCTTGGCCTCGTCCATGACGAAGTCGCCCGTGGGCTCCACGTCCTCGGTGGCGGTGAGCATGTCGTGCGACACGTCCTCGCCGCGCTCAAGGCCACGCACGGCACGCGCGAAGTCCTTGTAGGTACTGGCGGACTTGGTGCCAGCGCCCGAGATGATCAGCGGGGTGCGGGCCTCATCGATCAGGATGGAGTCAACCTCGTCGACGATGGCGTAGTTGTGACCGCGCTGCACGCGCTGCTCGGGACGGGTAACCATGTTGTCGCGCAGGTAATCAAAGCCGAACTCGGAGTTGGTGCCGTAGGTGACGTCGGCCTGGTAGGCCGGGCGCTTGAGCTCGAGCGGCATGTTGTTCTGGAGCAGACCGACGGTCATGCCCAGGTACTTATAGATGCGGCCCATCCACTCGGAGTCACGCTTGGCAAGGTAATCATTGACAGTAACGACGTGCACGCCCTTGCCGGCAATAGCGTTGAGATAGCCGGCCAACGTGGAGACGAGGGTCTTACCTTCGCCGGTCTTCATCTCGGCGATGTGGCCCTCGTGCAGTGCCATGGCGCCAATGAGCTGCACGTCAAAGTGGCGCATACCCATGGTGCGCTTGGAAGCCTCACGCACGGTGGCAAAGGCCTCGGGGAGCATGTCGTCGAGCGACTCGCCGTTGGCGTAACGCTCGCGGAACTTATCGGTCTGGCCGCGGAGCTCCTCCTCGGTCATCTTCTCAAACTGGGGCTCAAGACCGTTGATCTGGTCGACGATCTTGTAGTAGCGCTTAAGGTCCTTATCGGATCCAAAGGACAGCAGCTTTGACATGAATCCCATGTGGTTTTCCTTTTTGGCCATCGCCCACGCCGTGCAGCTGCGGGCGAGTTAAACACAGATGATTGTACTTTAGCCAAACAAGGCGCGGCCTATACAGTCGACCTCGACCGCCACGTAATAACTACGACCAACCTGCCACAATGGGACAGGTTAATTTTGGCAGGTTTTATCTGGCCAAACGCCGCCTCTCTGCCATTTGGTGCAAGCAAACCTGTCCCCTTCGCACCAATCTGGTGCAATGGGGGCAGGTTGGTTTGCACCAATAAAAAGAAAAGGGCCGCGCACCCAAACGGATGCACGGCCCTTATGCCATGAATGCGAGTGATTCCGCGGCGAGCTATTTACTCAGCAGCCTCGGTGGTCTCGGCCTCGGCAGCGGCCTCCTCGACGGGAGCCTCTGCGGGAGCCTCGGCGGCCTGCTTGGCAGCCTCCTCGGCAAACTTAGCAGCACGCTTAGCCTTCTCGGCAGCCTTAGCCTCAGCGGCGGCCTTGCGAGCAGCCTCGGCCTCAGCAGCCTTGGCGGCCTTGGCAGCCTTGGCCTCCTCGGCCTTCTTGAGCTGGGCGGCAGCGGCGCCACCGAACTTGTCGGCGAAGCGCTGGACGCGTCCACCGGTGTCGACGAACTTCTGCTGGCCGGTGTAGAACGGGTGGCACTCGTTGCAAAGCTCGACCTTCATCTCGGACACGGTAGCGTGCGTCTTGAAGGTGTTGCCGCAGGAGCACGTCACCGTGCACTCGACATACTGGGGATGGATACCCTGCTTCATGGTAGGACTCCTTATTGGTCAGGCGCTGGTTACCGATCAGCGCATAAGGCGTCTTGGTTTCCGACCAAGACAACAAACTCGGCTATGATACCACGGCGCCGCGTGTCCCACAAAAGGTTCACGGTCTTTGTGCAACGCGGCGTGACCAACCGCAGCGGACACGCACCCTGTTGCCCCTTCTCCCATGTTGCAGACGTGTAACGCCGCAGTAAGCACACCCCTTTTGGCGCCAGACAGGTACAATGATGAACACTGTACCGTAGCGGAGCGCCCCGCGCGCGCCGCAACCACGCGAAAGGGTTTCCCATGGCCGAGATCTCGTCCTCCCGCATCGTCATCACCGTCCTTGGCAAGAACCGCCCCGGCATCGTCGCCGGCGTCACCCGCGTTTTGGGCGAGGCCAACGTCGACATCCGCGACATCACGCAGTCCATTATCGAGGACATCTTCACCATGACCATGCTGGCCGACACCGCCGAGTCCAAGCTCGACTTCGCCGAGCTGCAGAAGGCGCTGGCCGAGGCCGGCGAGCTTTCGGGCGTCAACGTGTCCATCCAGCGCGAGGACGTCTTTAACTTTATGTACCGCCTGTAGCGAACAAGCCGCTCGGGGCAGCTTGACGTCATATCGTCCAAGCGCGCGGCCCCAAAGCGGACCGGAGAGGAGCGCGCATGGCCTACGACGCCAAGAAAATCTACTACCGCTTCGACGATCACCTGAGCCGCCTGGTTCTGGATTACGAGGCGAGCCGTCAGATTTCGCCCGAAAGCGAAAACCTCTACCACGGCCTGCCGACCGCCCCGTACGACGAGGACCTGTTCGTAGAGCACAACGTCAAGCGCGGCCTGCGCAATGCCGACGGCTCGGGCGTGGTCGCGGGCCTTACCCGCATCTCGGACGTGCACGGCTACAACAAGGTCGACGGCAAAGTCGTGCCCGATCAGGGCAAGCTCACGCTTCGTGGCTACAGCATCGAGGATCTGGTCAACAACGCCCAGGCCGAGAACCGCTACGGCTACGAGGAAGTCGCCTATCTGCTTATCACGGGCTCGCTGCCCACCAAAGAGGAACTCGACGGTTTTTGCGAGCGCCTGGGTGCTTTTAGGCACCTGAGCGACGAATACGTCCGTGAGTTCCCCATGACCACGGTGTCGTCGAGCATCATGAATGTGCTTCAGCGCGCCGTGCTGCTGCTCTACGCCTTCGACGCCGAGCCCGACGCCATTACACCCGAGCACGAAATCGACGTCGCCATCTCCATGCTCGCCCGTCTCCCCCGCATCGCCGCCTTCGCGCATATGGCCTCGGTCGCCAAGCGCCGCGGCTCCGAGGTTCATGTGCCGCACCCCACACCCGGCCTCTCCACCGCCGAGACCATCCTGCAGGTCCTACGCGGCGGCATGGCATTCACCCGCGACGAGGCCATGCTGCTCGACGTTATGCTCATGCTGCATGCCGAGCACGGTGGCGGCAACAACTCCACCTTCGCTTGCCGCGTGCTGTCCTCCTCGGCCACCGACCCGTATTCCGCCTACGCCGCGGCTATCGGCTCGCTCAAGGGCCCGCGCCACGGCGGCGCCAACGCCAAGGTCGTGTCCATGCACGAGGACATCCGTGCGCATGTCTCCAATTGGGAGGACGAGGACGAGGTCGCAGCCTACCTGGGCAAGATCCTCGACAAGCAGGCCTTCGACGGCACGGGTCTCATCTACGGTATGGGCCACGCCGTCTACACGCTGAGCGACCCGCGTGCCGAGGTGTGCCGCCGTTACGCGCGCACGCTTGCCGCCAAGAAGGACCTGGGCGAGGAGTTCGCGCTCATCGAGCGCATCGAGCGCCTGGCCCCGCAAGTGATGCGCGATCACGGCATGACCAAGCCCATCTGCGCCAACATCGACCTGTACACGGGCTTTATCTACAAGATGCTCGGCGTGCCCGAGACGCTCTTTACGCCGCTGTTCGCCGTCGCCCGCATGGCCGGCTGGTCTGCGCACCGCATGGAAGAGCTCTTCTGCGCGCACCGCATCATCCGTCCCGCATATCGCCCGGTTATCGAGCCGCTGGAGTACAAGCCGCTCGCCGATCGTTAGGACGCGGACCGTTATAGAACCCGAGCGTGGCCAGGGCATCACCGCCCTCGGCCACGCTTTTTATGCCAGTAGAAAGGATCGCAGCGAATGATTGTGTTTTCCGATATGGATGGAACGCTGCTGACGAGTGATAAGCAGATGAGCGATGCCACCTGGGCAATGCTCGACGAACTCGCTCGACGTGGGATTGAGTTTGTGCCCTGCACGGGGCGTCCGCTGTCGGGCATCTTTGAGCCCATCCTCGCCCACCCCGCCGTACACTACGCGGTCTGCGCCAACGGTGCCAGCGTCTGGCAGCTCGAGGACGGTACGCCCACCGATACCTCACGTGCTACGCGCATTTTGAGCCGACCGCTCGACCGCGCCATCGCCCACCGCGTCCATAGCATCGCCGCCGGCCACGATGTGACCTTCGATATCTTCGCGGACGGGCAGTGCTTCCTCCCCCGCTCGCTCTACACGCGCCTGGACGAATTCTGCGGCGGCGACCCCCACATCGCGGCTTCGCTCAAGCGCACACGAACACCGATCGACATGGATATCGACAGCAAGATCGACGAGGTCGAGACACTCGAACGCATCGCCATGTACTGGCACGACCCGGCCGATCGCGACGCCATCGCGGCGGCGCTCGACACGCTCGGAGGCATTGAGGTCACGCGTTCGTACGCCATGAATATCGAGGTTATGGGCGAAGGCGCTACCAAGGGAACGGCACTCACGTGGCTATGCGGGCATCTGGGCGAGCGTCTCGCCGACGCCTGGGCGTTCGGCGACAACATCAACGACATCCCCATGCTGCAGGCAGCGGGCCACGGCATGGCCATGATCAACGCCGAGTCCGAGGACCGCGAGGCGGCCGACGCCATCACCGAATACGACAACGACCACGACGGCGTCGCCCGCACCATCATGGCCGCCCTCGCCTAGTCGTTTGGTAGTCATTGGGTGTTCTTAAACGACTAGTCGTTGGGGACAGTCTTCGCGAAAAAGCTGCAAGAACCGTCCCCCACTGCCGGCAGAAAAGGAACGTCCCCGTCTGCCGGATTAAGCGAGACTCTCCAGCACGCGACGGAGCTCCTGCTGAACGGCGTGGTCGCGATTACAACCCACCACGCGATCGGCCACCGCCTTGAGCGCGGGGCGCGCGTTTTCCATCGCGCAGCCCGTACCGACAAAGCGAATGATCTCGTAGTCGTTCATCGAGTCGCCAAACGCCATGACCTCGTCGCGTCCAACGCCGTAATGCTCCGCAAGCTGCGCGATGCCCGAGGCCTTCGACACACCGGGCTGCATGGCATCAATCCACGCGTTACCCGAAGGCGCGAAAGTAAAGAGCTGACCGAGTTCCCGCTGCAACACGTACGCGCTGTCCATAACGGCACCGTCATCGCAAAAGATACTCGCCTTGATGATATTTACGCTGGGATCGGGCAGCTCCCAAATGCGCTCGGCATTGGGAAGGTCCTTATCGACCTCGCGCACGAACTTGCACTCGTCATCGAGCAAAAAGGACTTGGTTCGGTCAAAGAGCGCAAGATGCAGATTGGGAAACGTCGCGACTGCTTGGGCGAGCTTTCGAATCGCCAGGTGCGAATACACCTCGCGGTCCACCATCTTGCCGTCGGCGTAGACCTGGGCGCCGTTAGCGGCGACAAAGTCCATCTTGTCGCGAACGGGCGCAAAGAACTCGCACAGGCGATCGTAGCGACGACCTGACGATGCGGCGAAATGCACGCCATGCTCGTGTAGCGCCAAAATCAGTTCGTAGGTCTCGGGAGGCACCTGGCCGTTTTCGTCAAGCAGTGTGCCGTCCATATCGGATGCAATCAGTTTAAACATAGAAAAGCTCCCTTCGGGCTTGTTGGAATCGAACGCGTATCCGATTCCAACGTACCCAAAGGGAGCTCAAATAAGACTCCGCGGGCGTAAACGTTACAAGGACCTGGCAAATAGCTCACACATGCCAGAGGTCCTACGGTCGCGGCGTCAGGCAGCCCGCCAAAGAGTGTCCCCAACGACTAGTCGTTTAAGAACGTCCCCGATGACTAGTCGGCGTAGGTGAAGGTTGTAACGTCGAACATGCCCTCGGGGCGGATGCGGAGCGTCGGGATCACCGGCAGGGGCAGGAAAATGATGCCCATGATGGGGTCGAGCGGCGGCTCAATACCCATGGCGCGCGCCTTGACCATAAAGTCGTCGTGCTGCGCGGCAACGTCCTCGGCCGTACCCTCGCTCATAAGGCCACCGAGCGCCAGCGGAATGCGCGCCACGACCTCGCCGTTGCGCACCAGCACGTGGCCGCCCTGGCCCACGGCCTCAACGGCAGCCATCATATCCGCCGCATTGTCGCCCACCACGCACACGTTGTGCGAGTCGTGGCCGATCGTGGAGGCAATGGCACCACCGGTGATGGTGAAACCGCGCACCCAGCCGCGACCGATATGCTTGCCGATCAGGCCCAGGCCAGCGGGGCCGTCGCCGTCAGCGCCCTCGGCCTGCAGCGACACGCCGCGGCCGTGGCGCTCGATCAGCATAATGCGGCGCAAGTCCTCGTCAGTCTCGGGACGAACCATACCCGTGATGGCCTTACCCGGCACCACGTCAATCACAGCCTCGCCCGGCTTAAAGGCATAGTCGAACACGTCGAGCGATAGCTTCGGAAGTTTAACGGAAGCACGCAGCTCATCGGCAAGGGCCGCAACCTCGGCCATCTCGGGTGCAATCTCGCCCACAAAGGTGCCGTCCTGCGCCACCAGGGCACCGGCGGCATATACGCGATGCGGAGCCGTGGCAAACGTCAGGTCGTTGAGTACCAGCAGGTCGGCACGCTTGCCCGGGGCGATGGCGCCACGCAGTTCGTGCGGGTCGCGGCAACCGTGGTCCAGGCCAAACGCCTCGGCCGTGGAGAGGGACGCCATGGAGATAGCGACCACGGGGTCGATACCGGCCTCAATCGCCACGTGGCAGGCATTGTCGATCATGCCGGTCGCAAGCGCATCGGAAGGGGCGCGGTCGTCAGTCGCAAAGCAGCAGCGGCGGGCGCGCGCGGGATTCTCCAGCAGCATCGGGGACAAATTGGCCAGGTCGTGGCTGCACGTGCCCTCACGCAGCATCACATACATGCCGCGGGATAGCTTGTCGAGCGCCTCCTCGGGAATCGTCGACTCGTGGTCGGCGATAATGCCCGCTGCGGCATAGGCGTTGAGGTCCTTACCGGCAACGAGCGGCGCGTGGCCGTCAACCTGCTTGGACGGCGTCTGGTTGGCAGCATCGATGCGAGCACAGGTCTCGGGGTCGGCCATAAAGACGCCCGGCAGGTTCATCATTTCGCCCAGGCCAAAAACGTCGCCTGGATGCTCGGCAAAAAACGCCTGCATATCGGCAGCCGAAATAACGGCACCGGCCTGCTCGTCGGGCAGCGCGGGCACGCACGAAGGCATCATGTACTTGATGGAGATGGGTGCGCGGCGGCCGTCCTCAATCATAAAGCGCAAGCCGTCGAGACCGGCAACATTGGCAATCTCGTGGCTGTCGGCAATGGCGGTGGTAGTACCGCGCGTCGCCGCCATGCGCGCATACTCGGCGGGACGGATGTTCGAAGACTCGATATGCAGATGCCCGTCAATAAAACCGGGAGCGAGATAGCGACCCTGGCAGTCGATGACCTCAGTTGCCTCGTAGGTGCCAGCGGCATCGTCGCGACCATCGTAGAGCACGCCGACGATCACACCGTCCTTGACGGCAACGCTACCGGGCGCCACACGCTGGCCATACACGTCGACGATCTGCGCATTGGTAAACAGCGTGTCGACGGGCACGCGGCCCTCGGCGGCCTCGATCACAGTCCTCATGACCTCAACGGACATACATACTCCTTTAACCGTAGAAAAAGCTGCGGAGCGGACAGACCTTCACCGCAGCAAGTCAATAGCCATTGTATGCCCAAACGATGGGTCAACAATACGGCCCTCCGCTTAACGGCATCCGCCACTTGGTGCAATGGAGACAGGTTGCTTTGCACCAATGACAAGGAGTGTCCCAAAGTGCCAACAACGGAAGCGCCGATGTTTTGGCAACGACAGCGAGCGGGCCGCATTTGAGACAAGGTGACGTGAAACGAAAGGGCGCTGACCTTCTGGTCGCGCCCTTGAAGTTGAACGTCAGATTGTCCAAATGCGGCCCGCGCAGCGTCGGCCAGTCCGCCGTTCGGTAGAACGGCGGAACTAAATCAACTTGAAGCCCTTGCGCTTGCCCACGGAGAGGGTGTCGCCCAGCTTGAGGGCGCTGGGATCGATGTTATAGCTCTTGGGAGCCACGGCCTTGCCGTTGATCTTGACACCGCCGCCGTCGATATCGCGACGAGCCTGACCGGCGCTCGCCGAAAGACCCAAGTCCTTGAGCAGGCCGGCGAGGTAGATCTGGCCCTCGTCGTTAACAGTCAGCTCAACGTGCTTCTCGGGGAAGTCGGCGAGCTGGCCCTCCTTGAATACGCGGTCGAACTCGGCCTGAGCCTCGTCGCCGGCGCCGGCGCCGTGGTAGGTGTCGCACAGGTCGCGGCCCAGAGCGCGCTTGAGCTCGTAGGGGTCGGCGGAGCCATCGGCCAGGGCGGCGTCGATCTTGTCGACCTCGGCAGGGGTGAGCGAGCTGGCCAGACGATAGTACTTGCCGATCATCTCGTCGGGGATGGACATGGTCTTGCCAAACATATCCTTGGGAGCATCGGTAAGGCCGATGTAGTTGCCATAGGACTTGGACATCTTGCGCACGCCGTCGGTGCCCTCGAGCAGCGGCATGGTGAGCGCGATCTGCGGCTCCATGCCCATCTTCTCCATGAGCTCGCGACCAGCGAGCAGGTTGAAGAGCTGGTCGGTGCCGCCCATCTCCACGTCGGCCTTGATCTGAACGGAGTCGAAGGCCTGCATCACGGGGTACAGGAACTCGTGCAGGGCGATCGGCGTCTGAGACTGGTAGCGCTTAGTAAAGTCGTCGCGCTCAAGAATGCGGGCGACGGTGAACTTGGAGCATACCTGCAGCAGACCGGCCAGGTCCATCGAAAGGATCCAGTCACCGTTGTGCACGATGGTGGTCTTCTCGGGATCCAGGATCTTCATAGCCTGGCTCACGTAGGTCTCGGCGTTGGCCTCAATCTGCTCCTGCGAAAGCTGCGGACGCGTGGAGTTCTTGCCCGAGGGATCGCCGATCAGCGCGGTGCCGTTGCCGATGATAAGGGTGACGTTGTGGCCCAGGTCCTGGAACTGGCGCATCTTGCGCAGCGGCACGGCATGGCCCAGGTGCAGGTCGGGGCTGGTGGGGTCGACGCCGAGCTTGATGTTGAGGGGCTCGCCCTTCTCAAGCTTCTTGCGAAGGTCAGCCTCGGGAACGATCTGTGCGGCGCCCGAGGTGATGATACGCATTTGCTCGTCAACAGACAGCATTGGGTATCCTCCTTTTGCTATAGCACCCTCACCGGATACGGCGGTGCTGGAAGTCCATAAACTCTCATATGATAACAAACTGACGCGACGCGGCACCTACGACAGGAAAATCCTCGTCCTGCCGCACGCGTCAACGGCGACCGGCAGACGCGTACCGTCACGTTCAACTAAATAGCGCGTTTGCTGACGACGCGAGCAGTCACGACAATGGACCTGCCCCGTCGCATCCGTAGCGCAGACGCCCTCGGCGGCCAGCAGGCAGTGCTCGCACACCATGAGCTCGGGGCAATCGGCATCGACAGGGCCCAGAACACCTGGTTCGGCCGTCAGTTCGGCAATACGCTCCGCATCATTGCCGAGCAACTCGGCCGGCAAGTACACCCGCCCCGCACCGAGTCCGCGCAGCCAGGTAAGCGTGGCCCGATTCGCGCAGAACACCGGCGCCGCCACATCAAACGTCACGCCCAGCTCGCGAGCGATCACCACCTGTCCCAGGTTGCGGCAGACAACGCGCCCGGCACGCTGCATCAGTGAGCGGGTCCAGTCAGCGTCACCCGTGCGGCACACCTCGTCAAGCGCCACGACAGCGTCGGACAAATCGAGTTCTCCGCGCGGGTCGGCATCCATCAGCTGCCAAGCAAAAACCATGCGAGCGGGAACCGCGCACTCCACCAACTCCGTCGACGCACCGCCATCCACCGTAACGCCCTCAAAGGGCAGCACCTCAACGGCACGCGCAACGGGCGCTATCGCATCCGCCTCGGCCCGCATGCGCTCCAACACCGCCGCCGTCTGATCCAACACGCCGGCGCTGCGAATCAGGTATACCTCGCAGCCCGTGTCAACCTTACGCTTGCAATGCACGACAACGCGCTTCCCCGCTGCGGCATCCACCGGGCAGGGCACCTGCGGCCAGCGCTTGGGCACATCGGGACGCGCGTCAACACCCGGATAGAACCGAATCTCGAGCGTGTCACCCGCCGCCACGGCGGCGTCGAGCTCAACGGTCACCTCTTCGTGGCCCACAGCGACCAAGCGTCCCACGCGCACGCCCTGGTTAATTGCGCGCTCAAAGCTCATCAGCTCGGCACCCGAACGCCCTCGCAGGTACGCATCGGTAAGCCCACGGTTAAACGACCTTCCCAGCTCGCGTTCAAGCTCTTCCACGGCACCGGGGTCCCACGCGCCGTCGCACAGCATATCGAGTGCCCGGCGCCACACCCGCACCACGTTGAATACGTAATCAGGGTTCTTCATGCGCCCCTCGATCTTGAGCGACGCCACGCCGGTATCTACAAGCTCGGGCAGATGCGCAATACCCAGATAGTCGCGCGGACACAGCAGGCGATCTCCCTCGACGGCGACAACGCTCTGTCCCGCCTCGTCCACCAGGTCGTACGCCAGACGGCACGGCTGCGTGCAGTCGCCGCGCATCGCCGAGCGCCCACGCCGCAGGGCCGAGAACTCGCACGCCCCCGAATAGCCGATACAAATCGCACCGTGGCAGAATACCTCGATGGGCACGCCCGTGGCACATAGCGCCGCAATCTCGTCGACCGTCAGCTCGCGTGCCGTCGTCACGCGCTCGACCCCCAGCTCATCGGCGGCAAGCCGCACGGCACCCTCGCTATGAGCGCCCGCCTGCGTGGACAGGTGAATCTCGACCCCGGGAATCGCCGCGCGCAGCGCGCAGGCCAACCCGGCGTCGGCGACAATCAGAGCATCGGCGCCCAGCTCCAGTGCATGAGCTCCCAACGCCACCGCGTCGGACAACTCATCGTCAAACACGAACACGTTGAGCGTTACGTACACACGCACGCCATGGGCATGCGCCACGGCGCAGCCGCGCGCAAACTCGTTATCCGTAAAGCCATGGGCGCTCACACGGGCGTTAAAGCCGCCCAACCCCGCATAGATGGCATCGGCACCCGCGGCGATGGCCGCAAGCATCTGGTCGAGCCCGCCCGCCGGCGCCAGCAGCTCGGGCAGCGCCACACCGGCAGCATCCAATCCAGTCTCGTATTGTCCGCTCGGCCCCATCGCCCGAATCGCCATCGGCAAACTCCTTACCAAGGTATGCATTCACTCTGAAAAATGCCGTCTTCCAGCATACACGAGGCCTCGCACGCCCCGTTTGGTTTATCGTGTAATAACTTATGTCCATCCTGCCCCGACGGCACATCCGCCGTCCGGCACGACATACCTGGAGGTCAATATATGGGTCCTCGCCAACGACAGGGACGCAGCCGTTCAAAGACGCATGCTCTGCCCATAATCCTGCTCTCGTTTTTGGGCTTTTTGCTTATCGCGGGCGTGGCATTTGGCATCGGCATGGTCGGCAACGTCAACCGCTGGCTGTCCGATCTGCCCGACTACACCGACGCCAACGCGTATCTGGTGAGCGAGCCCACCGAGATCGTCGACTGCAACGGCAACAAGATCGCGAGCTTCTACACGCAAAACCGCAAGTCCATCACCAAGGACGAGGTCTCCCCCTACGTGCTGCAGGGCACCGTTGACGTCGAGGACGAGCGCTTCTACGAGCACGGCGGTATCGACCTGTGGGGTATCGCGCGTGCTGCGGTGGCAACCCTCGGCGGCGGGCACGAAGGCGCCTCGACTATCACCCAGCAGCTGGTGCGCAACACCATCCTGCAGGAGGAGCAGTTCGACTCGACCATCGAGCGTAAGGTGCGCGAGGCCTACATCGCCGTCAAGATGGAGGACATGTACTCCAAAGACGAGATCCTCATGATGTACCTCAACACCATCTACTACGGCCACGGCGCCTACGGCATCGAAGCCGCAGCCGAGACCTATCTGTCCAAGAGCGCCGCCGACCTCACCCTCAGCGAGGCCGCGCTGCTCATCGGCCTTCCCAACTCGCCCTCGCAGTACGACCCCACGGTCAACCCCGACCTGGCGCTGTCCCGTCGCAACAAGGTCCTCGACAACATGTTGCGCCTGGGCCACATCACGCAGGAGGAGCACGATGCCGCACAGGCCGAGCCCATCACCCTCAACGTGACCGAGATTTCGGGCAGCGGCGTCGACGTATACTCGCAGCCCTACTTTGTCGCCTATGTTAAGCAGCTGCTGGAGCAGGAGTTCTCGACCGACGTGCTCTTTAAGGGCGGCCTGACCGTCAAGACCACCATCGACCCCACGATGCAGCAGGTGGCAGAGAATGCCGTCCGAGAGCAGCTCGACACGCTCTCGCTCGACGGCCTGGACATGGGCATGGTCGTCGTCGACCCCAAGACCGGCTACATCAAGTGCATGGTGGGCGGCTACGACTACAACGCCGACGAGAACCACGTAAACCATGCCACGGCCAAGCGTCCCGTCGGCTCCACCTTCAAGGCCTTTACGCTGGCAACTGCCATCCAAAACGGCATGAACCCCAACGTCACCCTCAACTGCAACTCGCCGCTCAAGGCCAAGGGCACCACGACCGAGGTCCAAAACTACGCCAACCATAGCTATGGCAACATCACGCTTAAGCAGGCGACGGCATACTCCTCCAACACCGGCTACATCCAGGTGGCGGAAGCCGTCGGCAACAGCAAGATCATCTCGCTCGTCAAAAAGCTCGGCATCGATCCCGCCAAGGACAACATCGAGGACGTTCCCGTCATGACCCTCGGCACCGGCTCGATCTCGCCGCTCGAGATGGCCGCCGCCTACGCGACGTTTGCCAACGGCGGCTACTATCGCCAGCCGATCGCCATCACCGAGATTGACTCTCGTACCGGTTCGGTGCTGTACCAGCACACCGACAATCCCTCACAGGTGCTTACCGAGGGCGAGGCCGCCGCGGTCACCGATGTTCTGTCCGGCGTCATGCAGGGCGGCGGTACGGGTGCTGCCGGTGCCCTGAGCGTCAACCAGCCCTATGCCGGCAAAACGGGCACCACCGACAACACCACCAACCTGTGGTTCTGCGGCTATACCCCGCAGCTGGCGTGCGCCCTGTGGACCGGCTATTCCGCGGGCGAGATCCCCATCCAAAAATACGGCACAGACCTGCTGGGCGACAGCACCAACCTGCCTGTCTTTAAGCGGTTTATGAACACCGTTCTGACCGGTACCGAGCGCGAGGAGTTTGCGACCGGAACGGCGCCCACCTATAAGAACAACAGCGTCTGGAAGTTCTACGGCACCAACAACACCAAGAAGACGGAGAACGACGACAAGGACAAGGACGAGAACGAGGACGAAGAGGAAACCACCACTACAACGACTACCACGACGACCACGACCACCGAGACCACGGGCGGCGACACCACCGGCGGCACCGGTACGACCGGTGGCTCGACGGGCGGCTCCACCGGTGGTTCGACCGGCGGCGATGGCGGCACGCCTACGCCCACGCCCACTCCCGACCCCTCGCCCACGCCTGACGATACGGTCGGCTAGAAATCATCCGGCCATAAGCAACAAGGCCCCCGAACAGCTTATTCAACTGCTCGGGGGCCTTTTAGTTTAAAGCGACCTGGCAGGCGGTCTTTATACCGGCAAACAAAAAGGGGGTACCGACCATCGTCGATACCCCCTTACAGGCAACTATGTCAGCGCGCGCAGGGCCGAGCGCACGACCCGCACGCCTACTTGCGAGAATTGCTCAGCTTATTGATTAGCGCCTCAAGACGCTCGCCGTCCTCGGCCGTCTGGGCAATAACCAAAATCGTATCGTTGCCGGCAAGCGAGCCAAGCACATCGGGCAGCTCTGCCGCATCAACGGCGGCGGCGATGCCGGAAGCCGTACCAGGCTGAGCCTTGATCATAACCAGATTATCGGTGCGCAGAACGCCCGTTACAAGCTCGGAAACCATACGCTGCAGGTGCAGGTCCTCTGCCAGAACATAGATGCCCTCAGGGAGCTTACGCAGCCCCATATCGGCAATATCGCGAGAGACAGTCGCCTGCGTGCAATCAAAGCCCATAGCGCGGAGCTCATCGACCAGCACGCGCTGCGTGCGGACGTCCTTATTGCGCACAATATCTCTAATGGCATCCTGGCGCCCATTGCGTTTTTTAGCCATACAAACCCTCTCTCCAAAAGATGGCGGAGACAATCAATCAGTGATTGAATAGTTTAACGCTATTTGAAGGCTTTTGTGTATAAGAACGCATTTCGAAACAATTCTATGCAAGTTTGTTTCGAAATGAGCCGTTTAGGCGGTTTTTACGCCCGTCCGGTTAAGAAAAGCTGCCAGATGCGTACACATCACGCAGCGCGCGGGCTTGGCGCTGGCGATCGGCCCAAACAACAGACCGAGTCCCCGATGGTTATCCTTGAGCGCGGCGACCATCTGACGGGTTCGAGGCGCCTCGAGCATATCACGCATGCGGGCGGAACGCTCGATTGACGACACCCCATGCGGGCTCAGACACAAATTCTCGATGCAGGCGACCAGTCCGGCAAAGTAGAACTTTTGGCTTGCCAGCTTGAGCCGACCACCGCTATCTGCTTCCGAGAGTGAGTCCGCAAGCTCGTCGAGCGCTCGAGTGTCATCGGATATCCTGGCATACATGGTGGGATCAAAGGCATCTGTAAGCTTAGGTGCCACCGCGTGGAAACAAGCGTCGCCGCAGCCGGACACGAATCGTGCCTGCGAGAGCGCATAAGCCATAAACTCAACCGTACGGTACGCCTTGCCGCGCGACAGGCATGCCTCAAACAGCGGACGGCTATACATCACGCCAGAGGCCTGAGCGACTAGGCCGCCCAAAATCAACTGGGGCAGCCCAGTCACCATAGAAGACTCGTCTTCTATGGCAATAGAGGCAGCATCCAAGACGCGCGAATGACGCTCGCGATGCGCATCGTATCGATCGAGCGACACCGAGGGGAGCACAATGTCTGCCGCAGTATCGCACGCGATATCGACCATCTTGGAAAGGGCCTGCGGAGCAAACCACTCATCGGCGTTCATGGCGATGATTTGAGAGCCGCGCGAGGCATCAAAACCGGCACGAAGACAAGCCCCGCGCTTCGCGTCCTCGACGTCAATCAAATCAATATGGATGTCCCTGTCGGCAGCAACTTGAAGCGAATGGCGCACACCGGGCGCAGCATCGCGGCAGACAACGACAATCTGCAAATCATAGAGGTTTTGGTTCTGGATACTCTCGAGCGCACGCATCGCATAGCTGGGCGAACCTTCTACCACAAGGATCACCGAAAGTCGCGGATGCGAGCCACGTCGAACCAAGTTATCCGTCCTCTCGACAGCAATGAATCAAATCGTGGTTCATGGTACACCCCGGCAATAAAAGCAATGAGACACCGGTTGTATTGCACGCCAAGAACAGATGTTGCACACGTGCAGCCCACAGATGACAGGTGCCGACGAACGACGCGTCGAGCCCTCCCCTAGTCGAGCACGACAAGCTCGGCGGGATCGTAATCCACACCCATAAACGTAAGGCCACAGGCAGGAGCCGTGGGACCCGCAGCGGTACGATCGCAAGCATCGATGACCTCGCGCATCCACTCGGGTTCACGGCGATGCATGCCAATCTCGACAAGCGTGCCCACAATCGTGCGGACCATCGAATGCAGAAACGCATTGCCCTCGATGGTAAACGTCAGGATGTCCTCGCCAAACGCAACCTCATGGCCAAACTCGGCGCGCATTACGCAGCGGTGCGTAGGTTTGCCCACGGCAGAGGCAACCTTGCAAAAGCTTTTAAAGTCCTGCTCGCCCAAAAGTGCAGGGCAGGCGGCCGACATCGCATCGACGTCGAGGGGATAGCGATGCCACCACACAGCACCGCGTGACAGCACGGGCCGCGCATCACGATCGGCAATGCGATAGGTGTAAGTGCGAGAGCGCGCGTCAAAGCGCGCAGAAAAGCCCTTACGAGCCTTGTAGACCTCGTTGATGGCGATATCTTTGGGCAGCAGGGCATCCATGGCCCGCAGCCACCTACGGCGCGTACACGCGAGCTCAGCGTCCGTTACGGGCACGCTGATGTACTGAGCCACGGCATGAACGCCGGCATCAGTACGCCCCGCGCACGTCAAATCGATCGGGCGGCGAAGCAGCGTCTCGATGGCTCGACGTAGCTCACCCGCAACCGTCGTCTGTCCCGGCTGCTCGGCAAATCCGCTATACGATGAACCATCATAGGCCACGCGAAATACGAGCGTGGCGTCAAGCTCGGGGGTCGAATTGAAATCAGACGGCGCAGTCATGGGCGCTCCCAACAAACAAGTAACGGTATAGCGACAAAAAAAGAGGGGTACGCGAACGTACCCCTCGAATATAGCCTATGCAGACGGAATGTCTACTCAGCGGTCTCCTCAGCAGGAGCCTCCTCGACAGCCTCGACCTTCTTGGGAGCAGCGGCCTTCTTGGGGGCCGGAGCAGCCTTCTTGGCCTTAGGCGTGCAAGGCTCGGTGACGAGCTCCATGATAACGATGGGAGCGTTGTCGCCCTTGCGGTTGCCGAGCTTCATGATGCGGGTGTAACCGCCATTGCGGTCCTGCCACATGCCCTGGGCAGCCTTGTCGAAGATCTCGGCAACGAGCTGCTTATCGCCGAGCTTGGCGATAGCCAGACGACGAGAGTGCAGGTCGCCCTTCTTGGCCCAAGTGATGATCGGGTCGACGACCGAACGCAGCGCCTTAGCGCGGGTCTCGGTGGTCTTGATGCGGTCGTTCTCGAAGAGGGCCTTGGCAAGGCTCTTCTTCATGGCCTTGGTGTGGCTCGCATCGGTGCCGAGCTTCAGGCCCTTCTTAACGTTGTGACGCATGGTCTAGTTTCTCCTCAAATATGCGAAGCATTAAGCCTTCAGGCTCAGGCCCATGGACTCAAGCTTGTCCTTCACTTCCTCGATCGACTTAACACCGAAGTTACGGATGTTGAGCAGATCGTTCTCCGAGAACTCAACGAGCTGACGGACCGAGTGAATGCTGGCGCGCTTAAGGCAGTTGTAGGAACGGACGGAAAGGTCCAGATCCTCGATCTGCTTGTCCAGCTCGGCGTTGTCGTTGGTGACCTCGGGAGCGAAGATCGAAGCCTCCTCCTCGACCTCGGGGGTCTCGGCAAGGTTCATAAAGGCGGCCATATGCTGGTTGATGATATTGGCAGCCTGGACCACGGCGTCGCGCGGGGCGATGGAGCCGTTGGTCTCGATCTCGAGGACAAGGCGGTCGTAGTCGGTGTGCTGACCGACACGGCAAGCCTCAACGAGCTTGGCGCAACGGGAAACCGGCGAGTACAGCGAGTCGACGTGGATCACACCGATGGGATCGTTGTCGCGCTTGTTAGCCTCGCCAGAAACATAGCCGCGGCCATAGCCGATGCGCATGCTCATGGTGAGATGGCCACCCTCGGTGAGCGTAGCGATGTGCTGCTCGGGGTTGACCAGCTCAAACTCGGACGGAATAAAGAAGTCCGCACCGGTGACCTCGCAGGGGCCGTCAACCGAGATGGTGGCGGTCGCCTCGTCGGTCGTGCCGAGAGCCCTGAAGACAAGACCCTTGACATTCAGGACGATGTCGGTGACATCCTCGACCATGTTAGGGATGGTCATGAACTCGTGCTGCGCACCATCGATCTGAATAGCCTCGACGGCGGCACCCTCGAGCGAGGACAGAAGAACGCGACGAAGGGAGTTACCCAGCGTATCGCCGTAACCACGCTCGAGCGGCTCGACGGAGACACGAGCAGACGTCTCGTTGATCTCTTCGACCTGAACCTGAGGCCTAATGAATTCTGACATGTATTACCTCCAGCCTCAGCAGCCCGGATGGACTACTTAGAGTAGAGCTCGACGATGAGCTGCTCGTTGATATCACCGCTGATCTGCTCACGCGTCGGCAGAGCGAGCACGTTACCAGACAGCTTCTCGATATCGACCTCGAGCCAGCCAGGGACCTCAAAGCGCTCGGAGGAAATCAGGGCCTCCTTGATGGGGAGGAGGTCACGGAACTTCTCGCCGACAGCGACGACGTCGCCGGCCTTGACGCGGTAGGACGGGATGTCCACGCGCTTGCCGTTCACGGTGAAGTGACCGTGACGGACGGACTGACGAGCCTCTTTGCGGGTACGAGCGAAGCCAAGACGGAAGACGACGTTGTCGAGGCGAGACTCAAGAATGATCATGAGGTTCTCACCGGTGACGCCGTTCATCTTGCGGGCCTTGTTGAAGTAGCCGTGGAACTGCTTCTCCAGAACGCCATAGATGAACTTAACCTTCTGCTTCTCGCGCAGCTGCATGCCGTACTCAGATTCCTTGCGACGGCGCTTGGGCTGACGGATAGATTCCTTCTTGCTGCTGTAACCGAGCTCAGCGGGATCGATCCCGAGCTGACGGCAGCGCTTAAGAACAGGAGTCCTGTCGATTGCCATATTGATACGATCCTTTCAGTTACACGCGGCGACGCTTCTTGGGGCGGCAGCCGTTGTGCGGAATGGGGGTCTTGTCCTGGATGCTCGAGACCTCGAGGCCAGCAGCCTGGAGGGAGCGGATGGCGGTCTCACGACCGGAGCCGGGGCCCTTGACGAAGACGGAAACCTTCTTCATACCGTGCTCCATGGCCTGCTTGGCAGCAGCCTCGGCAGCCATCTGGGCAGCGAACGGCGTGGACTTACGGGAGCCCTTGAAGCCCACCTGGCCAGCCGACTTCCAGGAAATGACGTTGCCCTGGGGATCGGTGATCGAAACGATCGTGTTGTTGAACGTAGAACGAATGTGAGCCTGGCCCACGGAAATGTTCTTACGGTCCGCGCGCTTCAGACGGGCAGCGCGAACGTTCTTCTTAGCAGTAGCCATCTATCTAGCGCTCCTTATTTCTTCTTCTTAGCACCGATCTGACGCTTCGGGCCCTTGCGGGTACGAGCGTTAGTGTGGGTGCGCTGGCCGCGGACCGGGAGGCCCTTGCGGTGACGAAGGCCGCGGTTGCAGCCGATGTCCATAAGGCGCTTGACGTTCTGGTTGCGCTCACGGCGGAGGTCGCCCTCAACCATGATCTGGTTCTTATCGATATAATCGCGGATGGCGTTAACCTCATCCTCGGTGAGGTCCTTAACGCGCGTATCCACGTTAACGTTGCACTCGACGCAGATCTTCGTCGCAGTGGTGCGGCCGATGCCGTAAATGTAGGTCAGACCGATCTCAACGCGCTTCTCACGCGGGAGGTCGACACCATTAATACGGGCCAACGTAGTCTCCTCTCTTAACCCTGACGCTGCTTATGACGGGGGTTCTCGCAAATGACGAGGACCTTGCCATGGCGCCTAATGATTTTGCACTTATCGCACATCTTCTTGACCGAAGGACGTACCTTCATCGTTCTTCCTTTCGGTAGCGCTCAAACTACTTCCCTACTATCTACTCGCCCAGCCGCAGGCGTTTAAAACTATGGCTGGTCTTCACACACAATCCGACCGTAGGTTGAGCTAAGCCTGCAGTCGGAAATGGAGTGCGTGTATGCGTGCCGCTATTTATAGCGATAGGTGATGCGGCCGCGGGTCAGGTCGTACGGGGAAAGCTCCACGACAACCCTGTCACCGGGGAGAATACGGATGTAATTCATTCGGATCTTGCCAGAAATGTTGCACAGAACCGAATGACCGTTCTCGAGCTCAACCTTAAACATGGCATTGGGCAACGGTTCCTTTACCGTACCCTCGAGCTCAATTGCGTCTTCCTTCTTCACAAGCAATCATCTTTCTCTAGAAAACGACAGCGATTGAGTATTTTACAACACGTATCACGCATCGTAATAACTTCGTAATGGCTCCACAACTAAGTGGAACTTGTTACATTTCTCCGCCTTGGAGCGAACACCAAGCACCTTGCGCATCCGTGGTGAGAATCACCGGACCGTCATTGGTAATGGCGACGGTGTTCTCGTAGTGCGCGGCGGGCAGGTGGTCGTTGGTCGTAACAATCCAACCGTCGGAGCCCGTGCTCACATGGTTGGAACCCATCGTAACCATCGGCTCGATGGCAATGACCATGCCGGCCTGGAGTCGAACGCCCCTCCCCTTCTTTCCATAGTTAGGAACGTTGGGGTCCTCGTGCATCACGCGGCCAATGCCATGGCCCACATAATCACGAAGCACGCCGTAACCGTGAGACTCGGCGAGAGACTGAACGGCATAACCGACGTCCCCGATATGGTTACCGGGAACGGCCTGCTCAATGGCAGCCTTAAGGCAATCGCGCGTGACCTCGCACAAAGCCTTGGCTTCGGGCGTGGGGGTGCCGACGAAAAACGTCCAAGCGTTATCGCCGACCCAACCGTCGACAACGGCTCCCGTATCGATGGAGATGATATCGCCATCGCGCAGGATCATGTCGGGGTTGGGAATACCGTGGACCACGGCATCGTTGATCGATGCGCAAATGGTCCCCGGGAACCCGCCGTAACCCTTAAAGGCCGGGGTGCCGCCATGCATGCGGATAATCTGCTCCGCGAGCTGATCGAGCTCAAAAGTCGAAACGCCGGGGCGCACCATGGCTCCAACGTGGCGGAGCGCCATCTTAGATAGCGCTCCTGCCTTCTTCATCTGCTCGATTTGCGTTGCAGACTTAATCTTGATCATAGACCGAGAGCCTCTTTGACATCCCCGTACACGGTCTCGCGAGCCTGGTCACCGTTGACCGACTTGAGCAGACCCTGGCCACGATAGTAGTCGACGAGCGGGCTCGTGGACTTCTCGTAGACGTCGAGACGGTTCTTGATGGTCTCGGGCTTGTCGTCGTCGCGCTGATACATCTCGCCTGCGCACTTGGGGCAGGTAGCATCGGCAGCGGTGCCGGTGTAACCGCAGGCGCGGCAGGTGCGACGCGAAGACAGACGATCGATAATGACCTCGGGGGCCACATCGACCAGAAGGGCACAGTCGATCTCGCGACCCATGGCGGAGAGCTCGGAATCGAGCGTCACGGCCTGGGCGGTGTTGCGCGGGAAGCCGTCGAGGATGAAGCCCTGCTGGGCGTCATCGGCGGCAAGGCGCTCCTTGACAAGGTCGATCACGAGCTGGTCGGGAACGAGCTCGCCAGCGTCCATGTACTTCTTAGCCTGAATACCAAGCTCGGTGCCACCCTTGACGGCAGCACGCAGCAGGTCGCCCGTGGAAATGTGGGCGACGCCAAACTCGGCGACGAGCTCCTGTGCGACGGTGCCCTTACCGGCACCCGGAGCTCCGAGCAATACGAGGTTCATGAGCAATCCTCCTCTAGCCTATTTAAAGAATCCATCGTAATCATACATCTTGATCTGGCCTTCGAGCTTATCGACCGTGTCGAGCACGACGCCGACCATGATGAGGATGGACGTGCCGCCAAATGCCTGGATCAGATGGTTACCCGTGAAAGAGAAGATGATCGAAGGCACGATGGCGATGAGCGCCAAAAAGACAGCGCTGGGAAGCGTAATCTTGTTGAGCGCGTTCTTGATGTAGGCCGCGGTAGCCCTGCCCGGACGGACGCCCGGAATAAAGCCGCCCTGCTTCTTAAGGTTGTCGGCCGTGTCATCGGGGTTGAACACCATGGAGGTGTAGAAGTACGCGAAAAACACGATGAGGACAACGTTAAGCACCCAGTTGAGCCAGCCGCGCGAAAGCGCAGAGGCAACTGCCTGGATCCAGCCGATGCCGGGGAAGAACACGGCAATCTGGGCCGGGAAGTACAGCAGCGCCGAAGCGAAGATGATCGGCACGACGCCCGCGGTGTTGACCTTGATGGGCAGGTAGGTGGTCTGGCCACCCATCATGCGACGGCCCACGACGCGCTTAGCGTAGGAGACCGGGATGCGGCGCTGGCCGCGCTCAAGGAAAACAATCAGCGGGATAACCAGCAGGATGATGGCGCAGATGATCACCATGGTGATGATGCCACCGGCATTGCCCTCGGTGCTGGAGAAGATAGCCTGCGGCAGACCGGCCATGATGTTCGCAAAGATGATCAGCGACATGCCATTGCCGATACCGCGCTGGGTGATGAGCTCACCAATCCACATGATCAGCATGGCGCCCGCGGTGAGCGTGCCGACGATCATGAGGTCGAAGATGATCTCGGGAGCGCCGGCACCATTAAAGCTGATGCCGAAGCTCTTAAAGAGGAAGAGGTAACCCACGGAGTTGAGGATTGCCAGAGCCAGGGTGAGGTAACGCGAATACTGCGTAATCTTGGTCTGACCGACCTCGCCCTCGCGGGCAAGCTCATGCAGGGAAGGCACAACGGCCTGGAGCATCTGGAGGATGATCGAGCTGGTGATGTAAGGCATGATGCCCAGCGAAAACACCGACACATAGCTCAACGCGCCGCCAGAGAAAAGATTCAGGAGGGCCATAGCACCTGCGGCGACCGAATTGTTATCGGTCGAGAAAAGGCCCAGCATCCCCTGGAAGGGAATGCCGGGCACAGGAACGTGCGCACCAATGCGGTACACGACGAGCATAGCTATGGTAAAAAGAATCTTTTCGCGCAATTCTTTGATGCGGAAAGCATTCTTAAGACCATTTAGCACGGCAGCTCGACCTTTCCGCCGGCGGCCTCGATCTTGGCCTGCGCAGAAGCGCTGACCTTGTCGACCTTGACCGTGAACTTCTTGGTGAGCTCACCATTGCCGAGCACCTTGACGGGCTCGAACTCGCTCTTGGTGATGCGAGCGGCCTTAAGAGCGGCACCGTCGATCACAGCGCCGTCCTCGAACTTACGCTCGAGACGCTCAACGTTAACAGCGGTGTACTCGATACGACGGGGGTTACGGAAGCCCGGAAGCTTGGGCAGGCGCATAGCCAGCGGAGTCTGGCCACCCTCGAAGCCGGCACCCTTGGTGCCGCCAGAGCGGGAACCCTGGCCCTTCTGACCGCGGCCAGAAGTGGTGCCGTGACCCGAAGAATTGCCACGGCCGACGCGCTTGCGGTTCTTGGTGGAACCGGGCGCGGGAGTAAGATCGTGAAGCTGCATTTGCTACTCCTCTACAATCTCGACAAGGTGCTTGACCTTGAAGATCATGCCGCGGACGGACTCGTTGTCAGCAATCTCGCGAACCTCGCGGATCCTGTGGAGACCGAGGGCACGGACAGTACGGACCTGGTCCTGCTTGCAACCGTTGGTGCTGCGGACCTGCTTGATCTTGATGGTGTCAGCCATGCTTAGTTCTCCTTACCGACGAACATCTCGGAGACCGTCAGGCCACGGCGAGCCGCGACGTCCTCAGGGCTGGAGAGCTCCTTGAGGCCCTCGACGGCAGCCTTGATGATGTTGAGGCCGTTGTCGGTACCGAGGGACTTGGACAGGACGTTCTTGATGCCAGCAAGCTCAAAGAGGGGACGCACAGCGCCGCCGGCGATAACGCCGGTACCCTCGACAGCGGGCTTGATGATGATGCGGCCGGCACCAAAGTGGCCGAGAACCTCGTGCGGGATGGTGCCCTGCTCGGTCACCGGCACGTGGAACATGTTCTTCTTGGCATCGAGAGATGCCTTGGAGATGGCCATGGGCACCTCAGCGGACTTGCCCATGCCAACGCCGACGTTGCCCTTACCGTCGCCAACGACGACGAGAGCGACGAGGCTCATGCGACGACCACCCTTGACGGTCTTCGACACGCGGTTGATGTAAACGACGCGCTCCTCGAACTCGGAGGCCTCGCGCTGCTGCTTCTGATTACGAGCCATGTGCTACATACCTCCTAGAACTCGAGACCGGCGGCACGAGCACCGTCGGCGAGGGCCTTGACGCGGCCATGGTAGATACGGCCACCGCGATCGAAGGCGACCTTGGTGATGCCGGCCTCGATGGCGCGCTTGCCAACGAGCTGACCGACCTTCTCCGCAGCCTCCTTGTTCGAGGTGTGGGTGCCCTTGAACTCGGCCTCGAGGGTCGAGGCAGAGACGAGCGTCAGGCTGGAGCCCTTGCTGTCGTCGATGATCTGGGCATAGATGTTGGCGTTAGTACGGGTCACGCGAAGACGCGGACGCTCGGAGGTACCCGAGACCTTGCCGCGAACACGACGCTGACGACGCTTGAGGCCTTCCAGCTTCGCCTTATGCTTGTTCATACGTAAACTCCTAAAAAGGTTGATCTTGCCAGCACCTGACGGGGTGCTGGTCTTATGCGAGTGAGTCGGTTACGACTACTTGGCGGCCTTACCCAGCTTGCGGCGGATGTGCTCGCCAACGTAGTGGATACCCTTGCCCTTGTAAGGCTCGGGAGGACGATGGCCGCGGATCTCAGCGGCGATCTGACCGACCTGCTGCTTGTTGATACCCTTGACGTTCACGTGGGTGTTGTCGGGAACCTCGAAGGTGATGCCCTCGGGAGCCTCGACGATCACGGGGTGCGAGAAGCCCAGGGAGAACTCGAGGTTCTTGCCCTTCTGCTGCACGCGGTAACCGACGCCGGCGAGCTCGAGCTTCTTCTCGAAGCCCTCGGAAACGCCAACAACCATGTTATGGATGAGGGCGCGGGTGAGGCCGTGGCGGGCACGGGTCTCACGCTCGTCGTCGGGACGGGAAACGGTGAGGACGTTGTCCTCGACGTTGATAGCGAGCTTCTCAAAGACATCGAGCTCGAGCTGGCCCTTGGGGCCCTTGACGACAACGTTGTTGCCGTTGACTGCCACTTCGACTCCGGCGGGAATCTGGACAGGCTTATTACCGATACGAGACACGGTGATCTCCTTTCCTTCTACCTACCGAGCGAATTACCAGACGTAAGCGATGATCTCGCCGCCGACGTTGTGCTTGCGAGCATCGCGGTCGGTCATGACGCCATGGCTGGTGGAAATAATGGCGGTACCAAGGCCACCGCGGACGCGGGGCATGTCGGCAACGCCGGTGTACTTACGCAGGCCCGGCTTGGAAATGCGGCGGATGCCGTTGATGACCTTAGCCTTCTTGGGACCATACTTAAGCGTGATGTGCAGAGTCTTCTGGGGAACGGTGTCCTCGACATCGTAGCCCTCGATGTAGCCCTCCTCGTGCAGAACACGAGCGATCTCGACGAGCTTCTTGCTGCTCGGCATGGAGACCGTGGCCTTGTTCACAGAGTTAGCGTTACGGATGCGCGTAAGCATATCTGCGATCGGGTCTGTAAGGTTCATACAGATTCTCCTTCGTTCTTGATGAACACGTGCTCTTGGTTCTTCGCCGCCCTTAACGGCAAAGCCTTTTTAGCGCGTTTTCCCTGTTCCAAACTGATGCTTGAAACGCTGGTAGTGACTTACCAGCTGGCCTTCTTAACGCCGGGAAGCTCGCCCTTGAGTGCAAGCTCGCGGAAGCAGACACGGCACAGGCCGAACTTGCGGTACACAGAGTGCGGACGGCCGCAGCGCTGGCAGCGCGTGTACTCACGAGTAGAGAACTTCTGCTTGCGATTGCACTTGACGATCATCGATGTCTTAGCCACTTATATCCTCCTCACATAGAGTATTGTTCGCCCCAAGCGCCGCCCCCTTGTGGGAACGGCGCTTATAGGGCAGGTGAACCTATTTCTTGAACGGGAAACCGAAGGCGTCCAGAAGGGCCTTGGCCTCCTCATCGGTATTGGCGGTGGTCACGAAAGTGATGTCCATACCGCGCTGGTGATCGACGGAGTCGAAGTCGATCTCGGGGAAGATGAGCTGCTCGGTGACGCCCATGGAGAAGTTACCACGGCCGTCGAAGCTCTTGGCGGAGATGCCGCGGAAGTCGCGGATACGGGGGATCGCGACGGAGGTCAGACGATCGAAGAACTCCCACATACGGTCGCCACGCAGGGTAACCTTGCAGCCGATCGGCATACCGGCGCGCAGGCGGAAGGTAGCGATGGACTTGCGGGCACGGGTGATCATCGGCTGCTGGCCGGTGATGGCGCGCAGGTCGCGCACGGCACCGTCGATGGCCTTGGAATCGGTAGCGGCCTCGCCGACACCCATGTTCACGACGATCTTCTCAAACTTGGGGATCATCATGACGTTCTCGTACTGGAACTTGTCCTGAAGCTGCTGCTTGACCTCGTTGTTGTACTTGGTCTTCAGACGCGGCACATACTTCTCTTCTGCCATTGTTCACTCCTTCTTGGGGTTTTAAGCACGGGGCGTGGCCACGATGGGTTGTCCTCGTGCCTCCTGGCTGCATCCGCGCCGCTCATGGCATTTTGCGGTTTGGACTCGACGCAGCAGGAGCCGACAAAACAATCGGTACTATACGCGCATCGGGAGCGTATTTCCAGAAAAACCTCGTCTGCCTGCACAACTCCACAACTCCCCCGCACAAATGGGCCCCAAAAAGCAGTTGCGGTGAAATAGGGACTGTTTGGCGGCCTAACAGGCTTAAACAGTCCGTATTTCACCGCAACTTATTGGTGGAGATCCGATTAGCGCTTGCGGGGGACGAGTTTGGTGCGGCGCAGGTGGATCATCTCGGCGGCGATGGAGATGGCGATCTCCTTGGGGTCCTCGGCCTCGATGGCAACGCCGATCGGAAGGTGCAGCTCGTCGATCTGGTCCTGCGTAAAACCTTCCTGCTCCAGGCGGGCACGCACAAAGGCCGTCTTGCGGCGCGAACCCAGACAGCCCAGATAGGCAGGCTTGGCACGCATGGCCTGAATCACCACGTCGATATCGGACTTGTGACCCGCCGTGGCGACGACCACCAAGTCGCGCGGACCGATGGGACACAGCTCGCTCAGGTTCTTGTAATCGACCAGGCGACGATCGTAGACACCGGGCACCCATTCGGGCGTCAACGTGCCGGGGCGGTCATCGCAGGCCACGACGGCAAAGCCCGCCGCCGTGAGCACGCGCGCCGTCGCGGCGCCCACGTGTCCGCAGCCAAAGATGTAGGTCAGGCCCTCGGGGCAGAGCGTCTCGATGTGCGCCGCGGGAATCTCAGAGGCAGCGTTGGTGTAGGTGACGTTACTCCCCTCCTCCACCAGTGAAAGCCCGGGGCAGCCCGCAATGGTGCGGCGCGATGCCTCGCCATGGTACTCGGCCACATCGCCCTCGAGCGCGCTCGCGATAAACGGCTCAAAGTCGATGACGAAGTCGCCGATGCGCCGATAGACCAAGACGTCGGCAATTTCCTGGAACAACGGTGCCTGGGTCGCATCCAGATGCAGATAGCACAGGCAAATGGCTCCGCCGCAGATCATGCCGGTATCGGAGTTCTCGCCGCCCATGGTGTAGCGGACCAGACGCGACTGTCCCGCGCTCAGGAGTTCGCGCGCCTCATCCAGCGCAAAGAGCTCAATCTTGCCGCCGCCGATAGTGCCCGCCTGGCTGCCGTCGGCAAAGACGGCCATCCAGGCGCCCACGCCGCGCGGCGACGACCCCGCCGTGCCGGCCACGACCACGAGCTCGCACGTCTCGCCAGCACGCAGGGCGGCAAGCGCCGCATTCACAACATCGAGCTTTTCCATTGCCGCCTTCTATCCTCTAAAGATATCGGTGAGCATAGCGAGTGCCTCGAGCACGCCGCCGCCGACCGACGTCGCCTTGTCCGAAATGTAGTTGATATAGCTGGCATCGCCGCGCGGATCGACATCGGCGCATTTAAAGCCCTCAGTCACCTGCACGCCGTTCGCCAAAAGCCCGCGCAGACAGCCATCGATCTGCGTGCGCATGGGCGAATCGCCCGCGTAGCCAATCACGTCTCCGGCGCTCACGATGTCGCCGATCGCGCGGTCGGACCGAAACACGCCGGCGGCGGGGCTGTGGATAACGCGCTCTCTGCCATAGCCAGCGATAATGCCCGGCACGCCCGTGTTGGGTTGGGGCGAACCCTGGGTAATGACACGGCCCAGGAAATGCCCGCGCATGGTCTCGACCACGGCGTCGCAATCGACCGGCGCGGTAAAGCCCGGCCCCACGGCGATGACGGTAGGCGCCATGTCGCGCGTGGTGCCCAGGTTGCGCTTGGCCAGAATCGCGTCGACCACAGCCGCGGGTTTAAGCTCATCGAGCATCTTGGCCTGAGGGTCCACCACGACGGCAACATCCCCCGCTTGGGTAATCTCGAGCGCCTCTGCCGGCGTCTGCGCCAAGCGAGCGCGAATGCCCTCGACCTCGACCTCGCCCAGGCGAATAGCCTCGCAAAAACTGATTGTGCGGCGGATGCACGTGGGAACCGCGATATCGGCCATAACGACCGACACGCCGGCGCGCACCAAGCGAGCGGCGACACCCGTGGCGATATCGCCGGCGCCGCGAACATAAACGAGCATTCCCGGGGCACCTCCCTGTGCTACGGTTTGAGCAGAGCAAAAGCGGTTCGACCGCTACTCTGATGATTATTTATTATCACAGTATTATACGGCGGTGAACAGATGGAAACGGTTAGCGGCAATCTTGCCTCGGCGCTCAGGATCGAGCCGGGCATTACCGCGATTATCGGCAGCGGCGGCAAGTCGACGTTGCTCAAAACGCTGGGTCTTGAGCTCATGCGCGCTGGCGGCCGCGTGCTCCTCTGCACCACCACGCATATGCTTCCCGTTGCCGGCGTGCCATGGGACGGGTCGAATCGTCGCCTGGACGCCGCGCCTTGGAAGCCAGGTGCCCCGCACGCCCCAGGCTGCACCTGCGAGGCCTGCGCGGGGCTTGCACGCGGAGGCATCTGCCAGGCAGGCATCTTGGACCCGGAGACAGGCAAGCTCTCCGCCCCCGCCGAGCCACTCGGCGAGCTGGCACAGCGCTTTGACTATGTGTTGGCCGAGGCAGACGGTAGCAAGCGACTCCCGCTCAAGGCGCATGCCGCTTGGGAGCCCGTGGTCCCCGCCAGCACGGCCAACCTCATCTGGGTCGTCGGCGCCTCGGGGCTCGGCAAACCCATCAACGAAGCCGTCCACCGCCCCGAGCTCTTTTGCGAGCGTTGCGGCTGCGAGCTCACCGACACTGCCACCCCAGAGCGCGTCGCCCAGGTGCTCAATGCCGAGCTGCGGATGCTGAACCTCAACAATGCCCGCATCATGCTCAACCAAGTCGACACGCTCAGCGACCCCACGATGGCCGACCGCTTCGAGGCAGCTCTCGACCACCCCGTCGTCGCCAGCAGCCTCAAGTAGCCGGCCCCATCTCCTCAGTTGCGGTGAAATACGGACTGTTTGGCCGCCCGACGGCCGCAAACAGTCCGTATTTCACCGCAACTGAGGAGGGGGCACGGCATCTTTGCTGCTAGCGGGGGACGTAGCGGCCGGGTTGGGCTCCGGTGGGCTCGCCGTCGCGTGCCACCAGCACGCCGTTCACAAACACGACCTTGGCGCGGCCATGTGCCCCAAAACCCTCGAGCGGCGTGTAGTCCACAGCTTGATGCTGTGTCGCGGCACTGATTGTCCAGCGCGCTTTGGGATCCCACACGCACACATCGGCATCGGCGCCCTCGGCAAGACAGCCCTTGCGCGGGTACATGCCAAACACGCGCGCCGGGTTCTCGCTCATCAAGCGGCACAGATCCTCGGGGCCCAGCTGGCCCTCAAAGCTCGTGGCAATCGCGACGGGACGATGTTCCACGCCGGGCCCGCCGTTGGGAATCGCGCGGAAATCGTCGCGCCCGCGGTCCTTTTGCCCGTGCAGGTTAAAGCTGCAATGATCGGTCGCAATCGTATCGATCTCGCCGGCCACAAGCGCCTCGCGTAGCGCGGCACGGTCACCGGCATGGCGCAGCGGCGGGCTCATCACATACTTGGCGCCCGCAAAGCCGTCCTCGCCCTGCTCCAGATAACAGGTGTCGTCGAGCATCAGATACTGGGGGCAGGTCTCGACATAGATATTCTTCTGCCCGCGCGCTTTGGCAGCACGGATGGCCTCGAGCCCCAGCTTGGTCGAAAGGTGCACCACGTTGACCGGAGCGTCGCCGGCCAGGTGCGCCAGATACAGCAGGCGGCTCACGGCCTCACCCTCGCACACGTCCGGACGGCTGAGCGCATGCCCCTCGGGCCCATGAATCCCCTGCTCGTACACGCGCTTCTGCAGATCATTCACCAGCGTACCGTTCTCGCAATGCACGCACAGGATACCGCCCACGCGCTTGAGCTCCTCCAGCACCTCGAGCGTCTCGGCATCGTCCAGGCGCAGATGGTCGTAGGCAAAGTAGGTCTTAAACGACGACACGCCCGCCTCACGCATGGCCGAAAGATCGGCGCGGTTGCGCTCATTCCACTCGGCGAGTGCCATATGAAACGCGTAGTTTGCCGTGCAGGTTCCGTCGGCGCGGCGATGCCACTCGGCCAAGGCATCGGGCATGGTCACGCCGCGATCGGCCGTCGCGTAGTCCACGATGGTCGTCGTACCGCCGCAGGCAGCCGCACGCGTACCGGTCTCAAAGCTATCCGCTGTCCAATCCATGCCAGTCCAGCACTGCATGTGCGTGTGGCCGTCGATAAAGCCGGGGAATACCCAGCAGCCCGCGGCGTCCTCGACGGTATCGCCCTCGCCCGGCTCAATCGCCGCGGCAATCCGCACGATCTTATCGCCCTCCATGGCAAGATCGGCGCGGCGAAGCCCCTGTGGCGTCACGAGCGCGCCGTTTTTGATGATGATCATAATTGCTCCTTATTGATTGATGCAGTCGGCCACGCGATCAAAATACGAGCAGGCGGCAATATGCTCCGTTATGCGTCGCTGTCCCTTGACGGTATCGACGTCCCACAGCTCGTAGGCACGCGCCTCGACCAGCGCAACGTCGGCGCGACCTTTGAGAATCGAGCCCCCGCCGTCCTTGCCCTCAAGACACATAAGTGCATCGAACAGTTCCGCCGGAAAGAGCACCGGGCTCGAAGGCTCACCGTTGCACGCAAGACGCACCGGATGTTTGCGGCCACGCTCGTCAAATGCACGAACCATAGCCTCAAAAGAATCCGAACTCACGAGCGGCTGGTCGCCCGGCAAAAAGAGGCAACCTTTCCAGTTGCGTTCGACTCCCCACGAAAGGCCCGCACGGACGCTTTCGCTGCGCAGCTCGCCATCGTGCAGCACGCACGGGCAATGCTTGTCCTCGCAAATCTGAGCGACCTCGGGCCAACGCGTCGAAACCACGACGTCAAAGCCCCGGGGAACCGAATCGATGGTCCGGGCAATCAGCGGCTCGCCATAGATATCGGCAAGCATCTTGTTAGAGCCAAACCGCTTGCCCTCGCCCGAAGCCATAATGACGCATCCAAGTTTCATGGTGATACCTCCCCTGAAACCATCGTACCCATAACTCGCGCCGCGGGCATCCACATCGAAAGCGCTTATCCCGCACGCCCGCGATGCAAAAAAGGGGCACCCCGCCGGTTGGCAGAGCGCCCCCTTTACATGGCTTACCTCAACCCGGCTTTAGGCCTGGAACCAACGGGCGGTATTGCGCTCGTCGAGGGCCTTGAGGGTAGCGGCGGGATCGGCAACCTTCTGCAGGAACATCATGGCTGCGATGGCGTACGGCTTGTAGCTGGCCTCCTTGTACATGCCCACACGGTGCATGTCGAAGACGTCGGCGTTAACCTCGCCGTGCTCGCAGGAGACACCGGAGATGTCAGCGGGCAGCGGGTGCATAAAGATGGTGTCCTGGCCGTTGGCGGTCTTCTCCATGAGCTCGGTCGTGGAGCACCAGTCCTGATGGGTGGCGTTCTGGGCGAGCAGCTCCTTCTCGAGCGCTGCGATGCCGGCGTCGTCGCCCTCGGCGTACAGGTTGGTGCGCTTCTCCATGGCGGCAAACGGAGCCCAGCTCTTGGGGATCACGATGTCGGCGCCCTCGAAGGCCTCGGCCATGGTGTTGACCTGCTTAAAGGTGGTGCCGGACTCGGCGGCATAGCTCTTGGCGCGCTCGACGACCTCGGGCATGAGGTCGTAGCCCTCGGGGTGAGCCAGGGTGACGTCCATGCCAAAGCGGGGCAGCAGGCTGATCAGCGACTGCGGGCAGGACAACGGCTTGCCGTAAGAGGGCGAATAGGCCCAGGTGACGGCAACCTTCTTGCCCTTGAGGTTCTCGAGGCCGCCAAACTCGTTGATGAGGTAGAGCATGTCGGCAGAGGACTGCGTGGGGTGGTCGGAATCGGACTGCAGGGAGATGAGCGTAGGACGGTGATCCAGAACGCCGTCCTCGTAGGCCTGCTGCACGGACTCGGAGACCTCGGCCATGTAGGCATCGCCCTTGCCGATGTACATGTCATCGCGGATGCCGATGACGTCGGCCATGAAGGAGATCATGGTAGCGGTCTCGCGGACGGTCTCGCCGTGGGCGATCTGGGACTTCTTCTCGTCCAGGTCCTGTAGCTCAAGGCCGAGCAGGTTGGCGGCCTTAGAGAAAGAGAAGCGCGTACGGGTGGAGTTGTCGCGGAACAGGGAGACGGCCAGGCCGGAGTCGAAGATCTTGGACGAAACGTTGTTCTCACGCAGCTCGCGCAGGGCGTCGGCGACGATGTAGAGCGCCTTGAGCTCATCGGTGGTCTTGTCCCAGGTGTGCAGGAAGTCGCTGCCGTACATACCCTTAAAATCGAGGCCGTTCAGCTGCTCGACGAGCTCGGTAAACTTGGCGTCCATGTAAATGTCCTTTCTAAAGGTGAAACGATCGCAATGAGTAGATGCGCTCCGGCATGCGCGTGTGGCTAGAACATGCAGAGCGCTATGACGAGGACCCGCCACCGTCGAGGAAGCATGGGAGATAACGACCGCGGGCCCCAAGTCAACAGGAGGCGCCGGGGGCATAAACTGCCCCCGGTTCAACAAGATCGAGGAATGGGACTAGTCGATCTTGTTGTTGGTCAGACCGGCGCGGAACACGGTGGCATCGCCATCGGCCTGGCTCGGATCGTAGAGGTTCAGGGCAGCCACGTACATGGCGGCAGCGGTGACCAGGTCGTCCTTGTAGGTGACCTCGTTGGGAGCGTGTGCCTGAGACTCGGCACCCGGGCCAAAGCCCACGCAGGGGATGCCATAGCGGCCCTGGATGGAGACGCAGTTCGTGGAGAAGGTCCACTTGTCGCACAGCGGACGACCGGTGCGCTTGTCCATGCTGGGCTCGCAGCCGATGCGCTCGTCACCGAACATGGCCTTGTGGGCGTCGACGAGGGCCTTGACGTGCGGAGCGGTCTCCTTGTTGATCCACGTGGGGAAGTAAGCCTCGGTCTCGTAGACCTCGCCGGTCCAGGACGGACGGTCGTACATGTACATGGAGACCTTCACGTCGTCGCCGTACTTCTTGGCGGCCGGCAGGTTACGGATCTCGTCCAGGCAGGACTCCCAGGTCTCACCGACGGTCATGCGACGGTCGATGGAGATGGCGCAGGAGTCAGCGACAGCGCAGCGGCTGGGGCTGGTGTAGAAGATCTGGCTGACGGTGCAGGTGCCGCGGCCCAGGAAGCGGGCGTCCTCGAAGTGCTCGGGGTTGTACTTGGGGTCGAGCATCTTGACGAGGCCCTTGATGTCGGTCGACTCGTCGCAGCCGTTGTTGTTGAGAGCGCGGACGTCGGCGATGATGTCGGCCATCTTGTAGATGGCGTTGTCGCCGCGGTCGGGAGCGGAGCCGTGGCAGGAGGTGCCGTGAACGTCGACGCGGATCTCCATGCGGCCGCGGTGACCGCGATAGATGCCACCGTCGGTGGGCTCGGTGGAAATGACGAACTCGGGCTTAATGCCGTCCTTGTTGTAGATGTACTGCCAGCACATGCCGTCGCAGTCCTCTTCCTGGACGGTACCGACGACCATGATCTTGTAGCCCTCGGGGATGAGGCCCATGTCCTTCATCATCTTGGCAGCGTAGGTAGCAGAAGCCATGCCACCCTCCTGGTCGGAGCCGCCGCGGCCGTAGATGATCTCGTCGGTCTCGTAGCCCTCATAGGGATCGGCATCCCAGTTATCGATGTTGCCGATGCCGACGGTGTCGATGTGGGAGTCGATGGCGATGATCTTGTCGCCCTCGCCCATAAAGCCCATAACGTTGCCCAGGCCGTCGACCTTGACCTCGTCATAGCCAAGGCTCTCCATCTCGGCCTTGATGCAGGCGACAACCTCGCCCTCCTCGCAAGACTCAGAGGGATGCGAGATCATAGCGCGCAGGAAGCGAGTCATATCAGCACGATGAGACTCAGCAGCAGCCTTGATAGCGTCGAAATCGAGTTCTTTAGCCATTGTTCATAACCTTTCAAACGAAGGAATCTACCTGTGAGGTGGCGGAGCGATACCTATTTACTCCGCCCCAACGATTAGCAAGTGGGGTATTCGCCTTCCCAGACGATGCGACGGTACTGATCCGGATCCGTGTCGCCCTCGGTGGAGAAGCAGAGCACGGAGCTCGTCTTGTCCAGGCCGATGAGTTCCTTGAGATCGGCGTACTCGGGATCGAGCATGAGGGTCTCGACCAGGCCGGTGGTCACAGCGCCGGACTCACCGGAGATGACGCGCGGGTCGCCCTTCTCGGGAGCGCCCAGGGTGCGCATGCCGCGAGCGGTGACCCAGTCGGGGCAGGACACGAAGGCGGTGGCGTGGTTGCGCAGGATATCCCAACCCAGGATGTTGGGCTCGCCGCAGCACAGACCGGCCATGATGGAAGGCATGTCGCCGTCCACGATGCGCGGATCGCCGTCGCCGGCGGCAGCGCCCTTGTACAGGCAGGCGGCCGGAGCGCACTCAACCACGACGAAGGTGGGCGGGTTATCGGGATACAGGTTGGTGAAGTAGCCCACCACGGCGCCGGCGAGCGAACCCACGCCAGCCTGGACAAACACGTGCGTCGGGCGGTTGATGGCCATCTCGCGCAGCTGCTCGGCGGCCTCGGAGGCCATGGTGCCGTAACCCTCCATGATCCAGGACGGGATCTTCTCGTAGCCCTCCCAGGCGGTGTCCTGAACGATGACGCCGCGCTCGCAGGCGTCGGCCTCGGCGGCGGCCATGCGCACGCACTCGTCGTAGTTGACCTCTTCGATGGTCACCGTGGCGCCCTCGGCGGCGATGTTGTCGAAGCGGGGCTTGGTGGAACCCTTGGGCATGTGCACGACGGCCTTCTGACCCAGCTTGTTGGCAGCCCATGCCACGCCGCGGCCATGGTTGCCGTCGGTGGCGGTAAAGAAGGTGGCCTGGCCAAAATCCTTGGCAAGTTGATCGGAAGTCAGGTAATCGAAGGTGCAGTCGGCAACGTCCTTGCCGGTCTCATCGGCAATGTAGTTGGCCATGGCAAACGAGCCGCCCAGAACCTTAAAGGCGTTGAGGCCAAAGCGATAGCTCTCGTCCTTAACGCACAGGTTGGACAGGCCCAGGCGCGCAGCCTGACCGTCCAGACGGGCAAGCGGAGTGACGGTATATTGAGGGAACGACTGGTGGAAGGCACGGGCCTTCTTCACGTGGTCGAGGCTCATGATTCCCAAGTGCTTGTCATCGCTCTTGGGCATCGTGTTGCCCGCCCACTGGATCTTATCGGCCATACGGTGAACTCCTTAAGTCCTCTCTTGCCGGCCCCCGCATACGCGTTTCAGCCCGATCCCATTCACACGGCTGAACTTTTATGTGGATGCCAAACAAAAAGTTTGTTAGTAATGTTCTATCACACTTTTTGATTGGCATACCTAACGAATTGTTTGTTGCCGTAATCGGTACTTTTTCACCGCCGAACGGTCATGAATTGCCTTGTTGATGGATTTGTTTGCGGTCATGTGTGGTTTATGGCACAGTGAGCCCAAACTAATTTTTAGGAAGGCACCTATGACCCCCGCACAGATTGAGTTTTATAAGCGCCTTGCACACGGCCTGGCGCTCCAATTTGGCCCCAACTGCGAAATCGTCGTCCACGATCTGGAGACCGAGGACGTGGACCACTCCATCGTAGTGATCGAAAACGGCCACGTCAGCGGACGCAAACTGGGTGACGGCCCCAGCCATATCGTGTTTGAGTCCATGCACGAGGGCGCCACCGACGTACACGACCGCGAGCCATACCTCACCAAAACCACCGATGGCAAGCTGCTCAAGTCCTCGACGATCTTTATCCGCAACGATGAGGGCAAACCCGTCGGCATTTTGGGCATCAACTTTGACATTACGCTTATGAAGGCTTTTGAGCGTTCGCTCGACGCCTTTACCGGCACCGGCGGCACGGGCTATACCGAGCCCGAGCCTATTACCAAGAACATCGGCGACCTGCTCGAAGACCTGCTGCACGAGTGCGAGCAGTTTGTGGGCAAGCCCGCGGCACTCATGACCAAAGACGAGCGCATTCGTGCCATTGGCTACCTCGACCGTCGCGGTGCCTTCCTCATTTCCAAGTCGAGCGAGCGCGCCTGCGAGTTCTTTGGCATCTCCAAGTACAGCTTCTATAGCTACCTCAATGAGGCCAAGGCGGCGGCCGGCGACAAGTAGGCACTCGCCTGGATTGCCCCTCCCCTTTTGGGCGCGAGTTCTGGAAAGCACGAATCCAAGACCGAGCCGCTTGGGAAGTTCCATATAATCGATGTCATTAGTATTTCGAAAGGATGGGACAGAATGGCGTTGAGCAAGGCATCATGCACCGGTCGCGGATTGATTCCGGCAATTGGTGGACATGTGCACCGCATGTTCGATGAGGGTGAAGACGACCTGTTTTCGCTGAGCCTTGACGACGTGATGGATGATCGCCCGTGGACCGCCGACGAACTCATGGGCGGCGGGGCTCGCCCGTCAAACCCCAATCCCGCACTTGCGCCTAAGGCCGCATCTGCGCCGACTCCTGCGCAGTCGCCCGCACCCACTTCGGCGCCCACGCCCGCTCCCCGCCCCGCAAGCGACCCGTCCGAGACGGCGGCATTTCTCGCTGCAGCGACGCAGGGCAAATCGGCCGACAGCACCGTTATGTACAGCGCCCAGCAGTTGCCTGTTCCTGCGGCACGCAAGCCTCCGGTCACAAGGCTCGATGAGCCCGTTACCCATCAGGTTGCCCACGATTCCTGGGTTGCAGCCGATCTGGATGAGACCTCTACCGGCATGCCGGCGCTCGATGTTCCAGTTAACCCGCTTTTTGCCGCCAACACGAGCGCCGCGGGCTATGAGGGCGGTGCGGCATATTCCGATTATTCCGATGGCTATGCAGACAGCGATCGCATCGAGACCGAGGATTATGGCACCGCATCGAGCGATTATCTCAACGATCCGTACGCTGCCACGCCCGCACCGGAATATGACCCGGAGGCCGCGTCCGCGCCGGCGTATACCAAAAGCACGGGCGAAGAGCGCTTCGCCGATTATTACGCCGAGGAAAAGGCGCTGCGTTTCTCGGAATTTCCGCAGGCAGTCAAGGTTGCCTTTATCGCCATTATCATTGCCCTGCTCGGTGTCATTGCGTTTGAAGGATTCCAGCTGTTCCGCGGCCCCACCCAAGCGGAGTCGGAGACCCAGCAAAAAGAGGACGATAACCAGTACCTGGACATCAACACCCTCAAGGGCGACCCCAACGACGGGGACGACGAATAGCGAGAGCTGAAGGCAGCCGCAGGATCTCGCATTCAGCACCAGCTTCTAAGTGCTGTTTTGTCATCCATCTACACTTTTCCGAAGTTTTAAGGTGCCTATTTCGACACTTTTCCGTACTTTTACACGGCTGATTTCGGCACTTTTCCGGACGAAAGCCGAATAATCACTTGGGAAACCAACGCCGTTCACGCGTCATTTCGCAGGCGGCGCTTGATTTCCGTCCGTACACGTTGATAGACTTCCTCTTGCCCGCAAGGAGCGGGCGCGTTTTATCCAGAGTCGGGGTAGAGAGTTGGCTCCACGATCCCGACGCCAACCGGCCAAGAGGCACGGTGGCCCTGCCAACATCGATGAAAGGAGTCCGTATGGACAATTTCCCTGTGCGCAGCGAGCGCAACTTCCACAACCTGGTCGTCAAACCGAATCACATGCATCTTCTGGATAAGCCAAATGGCTACGCCTCGGCCATGGTCAAGAACAGCCTCTCCCACCAGATGCGCTTTACGGTGCAGGTGCTCGAGGAAGAGCTCTGCGCCGCCGGTGACCCGCACGTGCTGCAAATCAAGCTGCTTGGAGACGATTCGCGCGAGCCGTCTAGCTGGAAGCTGTTTGCCGACGGCACGTGCGTCGCAAGCGGTTCGGGTGACTTTGCCCGCGAGTGCTTCTGAGAGAGCGCCGAGGTGTTCCTGGATCTGTGCTGCGACGCCGTCGACGCAGCCGAGCTGCGCCAGTGGAGCCAGGGGGAGTACGAGCTGCTGAGTGCCGCGCGTGGGATTGCGAGGGTGTAGGTGGGCACACCTACCACGCGATCCCGCGATAACGCCGTCGGTCAGGTTGTCCCTACCTGACTCTTTGATTCCATGCCTGGCCATATTGCCGTTCGCCTGTTCGCCTCAACAGTCGCCAACAATGCAACGCTATAATACTTTCAAACGCATTTGTATTGCATTTCGAGCGATGGGAGCGCAGATGCCTGACAGCTACAAGGAGCTCATCAAGAGCAATCCCGACGAGACCGAGATCAGAAGCTTCCTAGTGGACGGCGACCAGGTCTCCGTGACCCTGCGCATTCCCGATACCCTGCGCGACGCTGCGAAGGAGGAGGCAGCCCTGAGGGGCATGAGCTTCTCCGCCTTCGTGCGCACCTGCATGATCGAAGAGCTCGCGAAGAAGGGGGCATAAACTCATGCAGCCTGACTTCTTCGACAACAGGGCGAAGATCGTCAAGGACGACCTCGTCGCCAACATAGCCGCCGGCGATCGCGTGGCGATAGCCGCTTCGGTTTTCTCCATGTACGCCTACCAGGAACTCGCCAGCCAGCTTGAATGCATCGACGAACTGCGCTTCGTCTTCACCTCGCAGACGTTCACCAAGCAGCGCCCAGCGCGCGAGAAGCGCGAGTTCTACATCCCGCGCCTTTCCCGCGAGCAGGGCCTTTGCGGCACCGACTTCGAGATCAAGCTGCGCAACGAGCTCACGCAGAAGGCCGTCGCGACCGAGTGTGCCGACTGGATCCGCCGCAAGGCGCGCTTCCGCTCCTTCGAGGGCGAGGGGCGCATGAGCGGCTTCATGGATATCGATAAGACGGACGACAACGTGGCCTACATGCCCTTCGACGGCTTCACCACGCGCAAGCTCGGCTGCGACAACTCCGCGGACGCCCCCGACGTGACCATGCGCTTGGACGCCTCCCAATCCCGTGCCCTGCTCCAGCAGTTCGATTCCGCTTGGAACTCCGGCGAGCTTCACGACGTGACCGATGCCGTTATCGACGGCGTGACGGCAATGTATCAGGAAAACGCGCCCGAGCTCATCTACTACATGGCGCTCTGCCGCATATTCAGCGAGTTCTTGGACGACGTCTCCGAGGACGTGCTGCCCAACGAGGGGCTGGGCTTCCGCGACAGCCTTATCTGGAACAAGCTCTACGACTTCCAGAAGGACGCGGCGCTCGCCATCATCAACAAGCTCGAGACCTACAACGGCTGCATCCTGGCAGACTCGGTCGGCTTGGGCAAGACGTTCACCGCGCTCGCCGTGATTAAGTACTACGAGAGCCGCAACAAGGACGTGCTCGTGCTGTGCCCCAAGAAGCTGCGCGACAACTGGATCACCTACAACTCGAACGTCGTGAACAACCCCATCGCGGGCGACCGCCTGCAGTACGACGTGCTCTACCACACCGACCTCTCGCGCACGCGCGGCACGTCGGAGACGGGCCTGCCGCTCGACCGCCTGAACTGGGGCGCGTACGGGCTCGTTGTCATCGACGAGAGCCACAACTTCCGAAACGGCGGCGACTCGGCGTCGGAAGACAGGATGAACCGCTACCAGCTGCTCATGGAGAAGATCATCAAGCAGGGCGTGAAGACCAAGGTGCTCATGCTCTCCGCCACGCCCGTGAACAACCGCTTCCGCGACCTGCGCAACCAGCTCGCCCTGGCGTACTGGGGCGACCCCACCGGCTGGTCTGAGAAGCTGCGCCTTGAGAACGACATCGAGACGGTTTTCCGCAACGCGCAGACCGTCTACGCCCGCTGGTCGAAGCTGCCCGCCGAGCGGCGGACGACGCACGCCCTCACCGACATGCTCGACTACGACTTCTTCGAGGTGCTCGACCAGGTGACCGTGGCGCGCAGCCGCAAGCACATCCAGCGCTACTACGACATGAGCGCCATCGGGCCCTTCCCGAAGCGCCTGCCGCCGATATCGAAGCGCCCCAAGCTCTCGACGCTGGCGAACGCGATCAACTACCGCGAGATATACGAAGAGCTCGATTCCCTCGTGCTTGCCGTGTACATGCCTAGCGCCTACGTGCAGCCCAGCAAGATGGCCAAGTATGTTGAGAAGGGCGGTGGCGGAAACCTCACGCTCGGCGGGCGAGAGACGGGCGTTCGCCGCCTCATGACGGTAAACCTCCTCAAGCGCCTGGAGAGCTCGGTGTGCTCGTTCCGCCTGACGCTTGAGCGCGTGCTGGCGGCGATGAACACCGCCCTCGAGACCATAGACGACTACCGCAGCGGTCTAGCGACTGGGGCCAGTGTGGCCGACGGCGACCTGCCGGGCGGGTTCGACTTCGATCCCGACGACGAGAGCGGCTTCGAGGTGGGCGGCGCCACGAAGATCCTCATCGAGGATATGGACTGGATGAGCTGGGAGCGCGATATCAAGGCGGACGTGGACGTCATTGAGGTCCTCATTGCCATGGTCCGTGACATCGACCCTGCCCACGATGCCAAGCTCATCGAACTGTGCGAGCAGATTCGCGAGAAGGTAAAGAGCCCCATCAATCCGGGCAACCGCAAGGTGCTCGTGTTCACCGCGTTCTCGGACACCGCCGACTACCTCTACGAGAACGTGTCTGCCTTCGCGAAGCGCGAGCTCGGCCTCGAGTGCGCCAAGGTCACGGGCGACGGCTGCGCCTGCACGATAAAGGCCGTGCCCCCGCATATGCAGGAGGTGCTCGCCTGCTTCTCGCCCGTGTCCAAGGAGCGAGACGTGGTGGCTCCGCAGCTCTGCGGCTGCGACGTGGACATCGTGATCGCCACCGACTGCATCTCCGAGGGACAGAACCTCCAGGACTGCGACTACCTTGTGAACTATGACATCCATTGGAACCCCGTGCGCATCGTGCAGCGCTTTGGCCGCGTGGACCGCATCGGCTCCAAGAACGCTTGCATCCAACTCGTGAACTACTGGCCGGACGTTGAGCTGGACGAGTACATAAAGCTCAAGGCGCGTGTTGAGGAGCGCATGCGAATAACCGTGATGACCTCCACGGGTGACGATGACTACATCAACGCCGAGGAGACAGGAGACCTTGAGTACCGTCGTCAGCAGCTCGAGCAGATGCATAACGAGGTCATTGATCTGGAGGACGTTTCGGGTGGCGTGTCCATCACCGACCTGGGACTCAACGAGTTTCGCATGGACCTGGTGGGCTACTACCGCGACAACCCAGACATCGACAGGCTTCCGAGTGGCATCAACGCTGTGGTGGAGGGCGACGAGCCCGGCGTCATTTTCGTGCTGCGCAACGTCAACAGCAGGATCGACCGCGACGGGGCGAACCACCTGCACCCGTTCTATGTGGTTCGCATGGGGTCAGACGGGTCCGTTGCTCACGGGCACCTGGAGCCCAAGGCGGTGCTCGACGACATGCGCCTTTTGTGCCGCGGCAAGTCCGAGCCCGACATGGCGCTCTGCCGCGCCTACAACCGCGAGACCAAGAACGGCCGCGACATGCGCCGCGAGGCTGGGCTCTTGCGTGACGCGGTGGCGTCGATTGTGGACTCCAAGCAGGAGTCCGACGTCGACAGCTTCTTCACCGACGGCACGACGGGCTTTCTGGAGAACGACATCGAGGGACTCGATGACTTCGAGCTCGTGTGCTTCCTGGTGGTGAGGCCCAGATGCTAGGGCTTCCGAGCACGACCGAGGTGGGCCGCCGCATACCCAAGGAGGCCTTCTACGGACGCCTGAAGGTGAGCGCCGCGCTGCGCCAGTCCTTCATCGGCGACGTCGAGCGCTTCGTAATCGCGAACTCGATAAAGACCTCCACGACCGGTATTCCCGACGGCGAGCGCGTGCACGAGGTGCTCGTAGTGGAAGTGGCGCTCAAGGCTCGCCACGTCCCCGAAGAGGTGCTGGCGCTTGTGGCTCAGGCGAACCCCCATAAGCTGCTGTTCGTCTGCACCCACAGCGGTGAGGCGTGTCTCGCGGTGATGCTCAAGAGACTCGTCGTGGGGCCCTGGCGTCCGTTTGACCGCCTCACGCTCGACATGAACGCAAGCGACGTTGATGCAGTGTGGGATTCGCTTGCATCCCAAGTGGTCTACAACGACGCAGGTGGCGGTCCTGAAACCATAGAGGAACGCTTCGAGGTCGACGCGAAGATTAAAGCGCTGTACGAAGAACTTGCGCGCGTGGAGGCGCGGGGGCGCAAGGAACGACAGGTTGCGCGAAAGAACGCGCTGTTAGATAAGGCGAAGGAACTCAAACGGCGGATTGCCAAGATAGAGGAAGGACGATAGATGGACAACCAATCCGATAACGATGTACAGCTCGGCGTCTCGGATGAGCTGGTAGTTGGTTTGCGCAAAGCGCTTGGTTCTTGCTCCGTCAACTTCCTCTTCGGCGCCGGAGTGAACGGAAAAGCGTTTCCCTATTTCGCCCAATTCAAGAAAACCATCGGCGCCATGAACGAAAGGGGTCTTGATGGAAGTGATATCGAAACTGCCTTGGCCAATTGCGCAGATGGTCAAATACGGCAAGAGGTTCTCGACGCTTTCGTTGACGAATATAACAGCCACAACAATTACCGACTTTACGACGAATCTCTGTTGAACTTGAGACGAATGCTTGTAGGCTTCGCTTCTGTTGTCGGTCGGGCCGAGAACAGACATCCCGAAACCAGGCGTTTGAACGTTTTCACACTCAATTACGACCGCATAGTCGAGGAGATACTCGAGGACAGCGGGCTGTTTAGCTATACGCTCACGCAAGACAAGGCAAAGGGTCGCTTGCCCTTCGATATCGTTGGGTACAATACTTCGACCCATGCATTCGTCCCGACGTTCTGCGTCTACAAGCTCCATGGGTCTGTCGACACCAATCGCACGCTCTCTGCGAACAACATCGTTTTCCCCGGGCAAGACAAGCTCGGAAGCATACTATCTCATTTCTATGAAACTCTCTTCGCGATGAAAGGAGAGCTGCTGAAGCGCAATTCAGCGCTATTCGTTATTGGCTATTCATGGGCGGACGACCACGTTAATGGAATAATCAGTGACGCAATCGCTGGCGGGCTTACCGTGTACTGGCTCCAGTACAGAAGCGAGGACAAGTTGCCAAAGCAGGTCGCCGGCAACGTCATCGTCGTGCCTCCCAACAATAACGAGAACCCCGTTGATGCGACTAAAACCCTCGCTGATCTTCTCGAAAGAGTGGGACAACTATGATTGTGGGAAGAATAACGAAGGTTGATGGCGTAAGAGCAGCGGCGACGTTCTTCGATCGCATGCAGCCATTCATTGTGAATAACGGCCAAGCGGTAGCGTCGCCCCGTATCAATTCGTTCGTCAAAACCGGAGTCGGCCTAGATACGGTCATTTGCCAGATTGTCGGAGAACACGAGGCGGAGTACGACAGGCGAAGTGAAGTGACCCGCGAAGTCCAGGCGGCTCCCATAGGTCCCTTCGTTGTCGACCTGGAGGTGCGGGGGTACATTTCGTCAGGAGATTTCAAGGGAGGGCTTCGCTGCCTTCCCATTGTAGGAGCGGCTGTTGAGTCTTTGGATTCTGAAGACCTCAAGCTTCTGTACTCATCGCACGGATCCAAGCCATTGCGCATAGGGAGTAGCCTTTTCGACGAATCGCGCTCGGTTTATCTGGATGCTGGCAGGCTGATGGCAAGTCATATCGGTATTTTCGGAAACACCGGCAGCGGAAAATCGAACACGTTGGCAAGCCTTCTGAAAGGTTATGTTGGTTGCCTCCCGAAAGAAACCGACGCGGTGAGGATTCTCATATTTGACCTGAATAACGAATACGGCGGAGACGCCATAGTCCCCCGGGACAAAAAGACCGTCTATCGGCTGAACACGAGAAAGCAACTTGGATTGAACCGCGATCGCGTTCCCCTGTCTTTCGATTCGCTTGACGAGGATAGCTGGGGAACCATCTTGAGAGCAACCCCAAGGACTCAGATGCCCGCAGTCAGAAGAGCTTATTCAAAATGGAGAAGCGAGCCAGACGCGAATTATATATCCGAGATCAAACGGTCAATTGCCGATAAACGCGAAACGTTGTTTTTCACGCTGCGCAACTACTGCCCCGAGTTGATAAAAGGTATCGACAACTTGGCCTTTAACAGGACAAATGGTAGTTTTTATTATGACAATGGACAAGGGCGGCAATACATCAATTCTATCTCCGATGTACGGGACATAGTCATTAAACCTGGCATCGATCGTTTTCAGATGTTTTACCTTTGGCTTGCGTTGGAGGTCTCCAGAGCGGCCGAAAGTGGAATCAACTTTGAATTCGTCCAGCCGCTGCTTCCTCGAGCCAAATCTGTCATCAGAGATTTGGAGAAAATCTTTTCCGACGCGCCATGCGCTGGCCTGCAAGCGATATTCGACAACAAGCCCCTCGCAGTCGTTCAGTTGGGCGACGTCAATGAAGCGAGCAGAGAGATGCTTCCCGCTTTAATCGCGGAGCTGGTTATGAGAAGAGCTTCTGAAAACAAGGGCGACGGAACGCCGAGAGAAGTCGTCACGCTGGTTGTAGACGAAGCTCATAATCTGCTTGGATATGACGTCACGCAATCCGACTCGGTTCACGGCAACACGCTTCGCATTTTCGAGAAAGTAATCAAAGAGGGGCGCAAATTCGGCGTCTTTCTCTGCTTGGCAAGCCAGAGGCCGAGCGATATCTCTCCAACGATTACCTCGCAGATTCATAATTACTTTATTCATAAGCTTGTGAATCCGAACGATATCGAAAGGATAAGGAAGACCGTTAGCTTTATGGGGGAAACCAGCCTTTCAATGTTAAGCGTACTTGGCCAAGGAGAGTGCATCGTCAGCGGACCGTCGCTGCACATGCCTCAGTACGTCTATATCGATCAGCTTGATAGCTGCTCGAGGCCGAACAGCAACGATATTCAGTTGTTCGGCGATAACGGGCTGTTGGAACAAACCGCCTTAGAAAAATGGGAGTTTTAAATAATGGACAAGATCGAACTGGGTACACCCGAGGGCACCGCCGAGAACATAGACAAGATCGCCGAGCTGTTCCCGCAGGTGGTGACCGAGGTAGAGAACGCCGACGGCAAGCTTGCACGTGCCGTGGACTTCGACGTGCTGCGCGATCTTCTGGGTGATGTAGCGGAGGGACAGCGTGAACGCTACCAGTTCACTTGGCCCGGCAAGCGCGAGGCAAAGGCCGAGGCGCGCCGCCCCATCTACAAGACGATGATTCCCGAACCAGGCAAGTCCAAGAATTGGGACACCACGGAGAACCTCTACATCGAGGGTGACAACCTCGACGCGCTCAAGATTCTGAAGGAGACCTACGCCGGCAAGGTTAAGCTCATCTACATCGACCCCCCATACAATACGGGCCATGACTTCATCTACGACGATGACTTCGCCAAAACGCGCGGCGAATATGACGCGGAGAGCGGTGATTTCGACGAGGAAGGCGGTCGCCTGGTTGCCAACACCGAGGGCAACGGCCGGTTCCACTCAGATTGGTGCTCGATGATTTACCCGAGGTTGCTTCTTGCGCGCGATCTCTTGACTTCGGATGGTTCTATCTTGCTAAGCATTGATGCCAATGAGGTAAAGAATCTTCGAGCAATTTGCGATGAGATATTCGGAGCCCAGTGCTTCAAAAATTGCATTGCAGTTCGCAGAGGCATTAAGAACGTGCAGGCGCAATTTGACGATATTGCGGCTCTTTCGCAGGGGCATGAGTATATCTTGCTTTATTCGCGAAACGCGACCAATCGGTTCCACAAATTATCATTAGCTCATGATGGCAAGCCTGGCAAATGGGATACATTTTGGCGAGGTACGGATCGTCCATCTATGAGGTATGAGTTATTCGGCGAAACCCCTCATTCTGGACAATGGCGCTGGGAAAAAGGGCGCGCATATACGGCAGTTAGCAACTACAACACTTTTCTCAAGGATGCGGCAGGCTCGATGAGTCTAGACGAGTACTATCTCGATAATCTTGCCGCAACGAATGAGAAGATGAACTTTGTTCGAAAGAACGAAGATGGCACTGTGCAGTATTATGTGCCCCCCTCGACCGGAAAGCTGCTGAGCGATAACTGGATGGACCTGACTTTGAGCGGCAATGAGACCGATGCGTTTGATACCGAGAAGAGCGTTGCCATCATTCAACGAATTGTAGAGTGGCTAGCGCCACCAAACTCCATTGTTCTCGATTTCTTTTCAGGATCTGGAACTACTGCTCACGCAGTCATCGAAGCAAATAAAAACGACAACGGTCAAAGACGCTTCATTATGGTTCAGCTGCCTGAAAACTGCGGAGATAATCCTAGCGCAATCAAACATGGTTATAAGACGTTATGCGATCTTGGGGAAGACAGGATAAATCGTGCAGGCGCGAAAATCGCTGCAGACATCGACAAGGGAAACGAGCAGCTCGAGCTCGGCGCCGAGCCTAAACTCTATCCAGATCTTGGCTTCCGCGTGCTGCGTATCGACTCCTCGAACTTCAAGGACTTCTACCTCACGCCTGGCGAGATTTCCCAGGAGAGCCTCTTCGACTTCGCCGACAACGTGAAGGAGGGACGCTCCGACCTGGATTTGCTCTTCGAGGTACTGCCAAAGCTCGGCATCCCGTACTCTGCGAAGATCGAGGAGCGCGTACTCGCCGACAAGAAGGTCTTCTTCGTGGACGGCGACAAGTTGGCGGCATGCTTCGATGCGAACGTCGGCTCCGACACCATCGAGGAGATGGCGAAGGCCAAGCCCTGGTACGCCGTCATCCGCGACTCGTCCATGGCTGACGACGCCACGCACGCCAACTACGAGGAGCTGTTCCGCACCTACAGCCCCGACACTGTTCCCCAAGTGATTTAAGGCGTCGACATGAAGTTCAAGTTCAAAGTACAACAGTACCAAACCGACGCCGCAGACGCGGTGGCCTCGGTCTTCGAGGGGCAGCCCAACCAGGGCGCCTCCGTCTACCTGCGCGATCTGGGCCGCAAGCCCAAGCGCGCGCAGGGCGAGATCGATTTCGGCGGCGATGACCTCGAGGGCTATGCCAACGCGCCCGTCGCGCTTTCGGGCGCCGACATACTGGCAAACGTGCGCGCAGTGCAGCGACGCAACCAGATCCCCGAGTCGGAGGAGCTTTTCTGCGGCATGGGAGCCTGCCAGCTGGACGTCGAGATGGAGACGGGCACCGGCAAGACATACGTCTACACCAAGACGATGCTCGAGCTCAACCGCCTGTACGGCTGGTGCAAGTTCATCGTGGTGGTGCCATCGGTCGCCATCCGCGAGGGCGTGGCCAAGAGCCTGGAGAACACCCAGGAGCACTTCTTCTCCCAATACCACAAGAAGATCAGGTTCTTCATATACGACTCGGACAACCTGACCGAGCTTGATGCGTACTCCCAATCGAGCGACGTCAACTGCATGGTCATCAACATGCAGGCGTTCAACGCGTCGATGAAGGAGGGCGCCAAGAACAAGGCGGCGCGCATCATCTTTGACGAGCGCGACGAGTTCAGCAGCCGCAGGCCCATCGACGTCATCGCTGCGAACCGCCCCATCGTCATCTGCGACGAGCCCCAGAAGATGGGAAAGAAGGGCGGCGCAACCCAGAAGGGCATCGCCCGCTTCAACCCACTGTTCGTGCTGAACTATTCGGCAACGCACAAGGAGAAGCACGACCTGGTGTATGCCTTGGACGCCCTGGACGCCTACAACCAGAAACTCGTCAAGCGCATCGAGGTCAAGGGCTTCTCGCTCAAAAACATGCGCGGCACCGACGGCTATCTCTACCTGCGTGACATCGTTGTGAGCAAGAGCCGTGCCCCAGAGGCCGTCATCGAGTTCAAGTACATGGGCGCGGGCGGCAAGGTCCGCAAGAAGACCCAGCGTTTTTGCGAGGGCGATAGCGTCTATGACGCAAGCGGGTCCACCAAGCTCGAAGCGTACCGCGGCTACACCATCGCAAGCGGCAACGATGGCGTGGTGCCGCCGCAGGACGGGCGTCCCGGTTACGTCCGCTTCCTGGACAGCTCCATTGGCGACAATGGCCGCATCTATATGGGCGAGGTCTACTGCGACTCCGCGGCGGATGACATCCAGCGCATTCAGATTCGCGAGACTATTAAGAGCCACCTCCAGAAGGAAGAGACTCTGTTCCGCCGTGGCATCAAGTGTCTTTCGCTGTTCTTCATCGATGAGGTGGCGAAGTATCGCGACCTTTCCGGCAACGGCGAGACCGTGGGCTACGGCAAGATCTTCGAGGAAGAATATGCGGCGGCCATTGCCGAGCGCGTGGCGCATCCCACCACGGACGACGCGTATGACCCAAGCTATCTCAACTACCTGCGACGCGATGACGCCCATGCGGTTCACAGCGGCTACTTCTCGGTGGATAAAAAGGGCAACGCCGTCGAGTCCAAGGTCGAGAAGAAGGCCGAGCGCGAGGATGGTATTGGCATCAACGACGACGACGCACGGCGTGGCTATGACCTGATCCTGCGCGACAAGGAGAAGCTGCTCTCGTTCGATGAGCCCGTGCGTTTCATCTTCAGCCACTCGGCGCTTCGCGAGGGTTGGGACAACCCCAACATCTTCCAGATTTGCACGCTCAAGGAGTCGGGCTCCGAGACCTCCAAGCGTCAGGAGGTGGGTCGCGGCATGCGCCTCTCGGTTGACCAATGGGGCAACCGCCAGGATGCGGTCTTGCTGGGGCCCGATGAGGTGCACCGCGTGAACCTGCTCACAGTTATTGCGTCCGAGAGCTACGAGACGTTTGTGCGCGACCTGCAAACCGACATCAGCAAGAGCCTGCGCGAGCGTCCCAAGAAGGTCGAGGCCAACCTGTTCAGCGGGGCCGACATCGTTGTCGACGGCCGGTCCGTGCTCTTTACCGAGTACGAGTCCAAGCGTGTCTACAAGGCCCTTTACAAAGCGGACTTCATCGACGAGGACGATAGGCCAACGGACGCCTTCAGGGAGGCCGCGGGCGCGGGGGCGTTCGTTGAGCAATTCGTGTCAATGCTGCCGGAGGACATAGCGGATGAGGCGCATGCCAAGGCGGTCGAATCCCTGGTGAGGAGCGTCTATGACGCCCATGCCCTCGATGGCATGATTGGCCGGGCCGAGGAAAAGGTGACGGAGAACTCGCTCACGGACAACTTCGCCAAGAAGGAGTTCAAGGAGCTTTGGAGCCGGATCAACCGCAAGCATGCCTACACCGTGAGCTTCTCTGATGACGAGCTGCGCCGCAAGGCAATCGCGCGCATCAACAGCGACCTGCGTGTGAGCAAGCTGCAGTACGTGCTTACGATTGGCGACCAGAAGGCCGAGGCAACTCGTGGCGAGGTCGAGGGTGGCTCGTCCTTTGGGCGCACGGGTACCGAGACGCATGACGTGGATGCGGGAACCTCTACCGTTGGCGTTACGTATGACCTCGTCGGTGAGGTTGCACAAGCTGCTGCCATCACTCGTAGGAGCGCCGCCGCTATTCTCGCGAGAATTGACGCCAACGTCTTTAGGCTCTACCGCGTGAATCCCGAGGAGTTCATCAAGAAGGCCGCCGCGCTCATCGTCTCCGAGAAGGCAACGATGGTCGTGGAGCACATCAGCTACCACGAGATAGACGATGCCTATGACGAGGCGATCTTCACCGAGCGCATGCCAGACAACGCGAGTAAGGCGTACGAGGCGAAGAAGAACATTCAGCGTTTCGTGTTCCCGGATTCTGACGGCGAGCGCAAGTTTGCCGAGGACATGGACGCCGCCGCCGAGGTAGCGGTCTACGCCAAGCTGCCTCGCACATTCCAGATTCCCACGCCGGTAGGCAACTATGCCCCCGACTGGGCTATCGCCTTCAAGGAGGGCAGCGTGCGCCACGTGTTCTTTATCGCCGAGACCAAGGGAACCATGGACTCGATGGAACTTTCCGGCGTGGAGAACGCCAAAATCGCATGCGCCAAGAAGCTCTTCAACGAAATGAGCACCAGTGATGTGCGCTACCACAACGTGGCAACGTACGAGGACTTGCTCGAGGTGATGGGCAAGATGAGCTAAGCAATGATTAGGCGCCATTAGAACAGTCGGGAGGAAGCAAGCCTTCCAACTTGTGCGATATCCCTGCCATTAGCGAAATCGGCTCACCAGCAATAACCGAGAAGGATAGATAGGTCATTAAGGATGGATGCAGGAAAATCTACGATAAGCGGCGTGTTCAACGGATCGCGCCTGCTCGAAATACCCTTCTACCAAAGGGCGTACGTCTGGGGAGAAGAGCAATGGGAGCGCTTCCTTGGCGATATGGAGTTCGTCACGGCCTCTAAGCGACCTTATTTCCTTGGTTCCATCATCCTGAAGCAGGCCTCCTCCGGCAACACCTGGTCCGAGGTGTCCGAGGTTCGCACCGTCATCGACGGCCAGCAGCGCCTCACGACCATGGTCATCTTCTTCAAGGCACTCTGCGCGAGAATCGACGCCGACAGGCTGTTTGAGCGAGATTTCGTACTGGAAACCGGCGAAGTCGCCTTGAGACATGGCAAGTACGACCGGGAGGATTTCGAGAAGGTCGTCAGCGCCGCAAGTTGCGAGCCCCTCGAGGGCTCCTCGGCCATCATCCTTGCCTACAATTACTTCCTCAAGAACATCGATCCAAAGAAAATCGACAGGAACACGATCAAGTCGAATGTCCAGTTCGTTTGCATCGACCTCACCGAGGGCGAGGACGAGCAGCAGATATTCGACACCATCAACTCACTCGGAGTACGTCTGACGACGGCGGAGCTCCTCAAGAACTACTTCTTCAACCGCGAGAACGAGCAAGCGTTCAAGGAATGCTGGGAAGATGTCTTCGAGCCTTCGGCGGAAAAGAGGGAGTATTGGGAGCAGGAGGTCATGACCGGACGCATCAAGCGCACGCTCGTCGACCTGTTCTTCGACGCGTTCCTCCAGATCCTGGTTCAGGACAAGAAGCGCGGCGTCACAACCGAGGACAAGCTCTTCTATTCGCGCACGTCCAACCTCTTCCAGTCCTACAAGGACTTCATC
>CAUACA010000013.1 GCA_958427355.1 uncultured Collinsella sp.
CAATCGCAAGGAGATGATGGGGCGGAATGTCAATCCTGGTCTAACAGAGCCTTTTGTTTACATCGACGGGGTTCAATAATCGCCTCACAAGCCCGTCTCTTCCTCTCGCCGCCTGTATTCATACGTGCGCCGAAAGGTATGCATGGACAGCCGCCCGTGAGGGTAGGGTGGTGGCATAGGACATTTGGAGGGTGAGTCGGCTCGGCTGCCGACCATGCTGCTCCCGGGATGGCACCGACCGCGAACTCTCCCCGTTGGCGTCGCGCATTGCGCGCGGCCCTGCAAGGAGGTCATCATGGGTGCTCCCAAGACCGGTAACGTAAGGAACGTGGTGCTCGTAGGCCAAGGCGGGGTGGGCAAGACTTCACTCGCCGAGGCCATGCTCCACCTTTCCGGTAAGACCGCCCGTCTGGGCGGCCACGACGGCACCAAGCCCACGCTCGACTATGACCCCGAAGAGGTCAAGCGTGCGTTTTCCATCTCGACGACCATTGCGCCGATCGACTGGAAGGGCGCGCGCATCAATGTGCTCGATGCCCCGTGCTACCCCGATTTTATCGGCGACGCCTTTGCCGCGATGAGCGTCTGCGAGACGGCTCTGTTTGTGGTCGACGCCGAGGCCGGCCCACAGCCTACGACGGTTAAGCTCTGGTATGCCGCCGAGGACCTGCGCTTGGCGCGTGCGGTGTTCGTAAACCGCCTGTCGCGCTCCGAGGCCAGCTTTGCGACCACGATGGACCTGCTGCAGGAGCGCTTTGGCACGCGACTGGGCGCCGTGACCCTTCCTTGGGGCGAGGGCGAGGACTTTGACGGCATCATCGACCTGGTGCGCATGAAGGCACGCCACTGCAACGGCACCGAAGCCGTTGAGTCGGAGATTCCCGAGGAGTATCGTGCCCAGGCCGAGGAAGCCCATGACCATCTGTGCGAGCTGGTGGCCGAGGCCGACGATGAGCTGATGATGAAGTACCTGGAAGGCGAGGAGACGCTGACGCAGGAGGAGCTTGAAGGCCTGCTGTCGAAGGCGATCGCCGAGCGCATCTTTGTGCCGGTCTTTGCGGGCGATTGCATTAAGGAGCAGGGCGTCAACTCGCTGATGGACGACATCGCCACATACTTCCCGGCGCCGACCGACTACGGCGAGATGCCGCTCATCGACGGTGATTCGCTTAAGATCTCGAGTGACGATGACCGCCCGGTGGCGTTTGTGTTTAAGACCCTGGCCGATCCGCAGCAGGGCCGCATCAGCTTTATCAAGGTGCTGACGGGCACGCTTGAGCCGGGCCTTGAGCTGGTCAACGCGCGTACCCGCAAGAGCGATCGTCTGGCTCACCTGTATGTGATGTGCGGCCGCGATATGACCGAGGTCGGTCACGCCTATGCCGGCGACATTATCGTGGCACCCAAGCTGGCGGCCGAGACGGGCGATACGCTCTCGATTACCGGCAAGGTCGAGGCTGCGGCGTTTAAGTTCCCCAACTCGCAGTACCGCATTGCCATCGAGGCCGAGAATCGCGGCGACGAAGAGAAGCTCTACACGTTTATCGAGAAGGCCTGCAAGGCCGATCCGACCATGAGCATCGACCGCGACGAGGAGACGGGCCAGACTATCATCTCCGCCGTGGGTGAGGCGCAGGTTTCGGTGCTGCTCAACCGTCTGGAGGACCGCACCAAGGTCGCTGCCAAGAGCGTGCCGATCCGCATCCCGTATCGCGAGACCATCCGCCGCACGGCAAGCGCCCAGGGCCGCCACAAGAAGCAGACCGGTGGTGCCGGTCAGTATGGCGACTGCTGGCTGCGCGTTGAGCCGCTCATTGGGCCCGACGGCACGAGCGACGGCTACGAGTTTGTGGATGAGGTCGTGGGCGGCCGTATTCCGCGCTCGCTCATCCCCGCCGTGGACAAGGGCGTCCAGGAGACCATGAAGGACGGTATTATTGCCGGCTATCCGCTCACGGGCATTCGTGTCGCGGTGTATGACGGCTCGTATCACAGCGTCGACTCCAACGAGATGGCGTTCCGCGCGGCGGCTCGCATCGGCCTGCGCAAGGCATGCGCCGATGCCGACCCGGTGGTGCTGGAGCCCATCGAGGAAATCACGGTGACTATCCCCGAGAGCTACGCCGGCGCTGTGATGGGTGACATCTCGGCATCGCGCGGTCGCGTGACGGGCATGGAGACCGATGAGCGCGGCGACACCGTGGTTATCGCCCAGGCGCCGCTGGCTGAGTTGACGGATTACTCGACGCGCCTGCGCTCTATCACGCGCGGCACGGGCGACTTTACCATGAAGCCCGCCGGCTACGAGCAGGTGCCTTATGACGTTCAGGCCAAGCTGGTCGAGCGCTATGAGGAGGGCCGCGCCAAATAACGTGTGGTTTTGTCTGCAATGTAGGTGCTGACGAAAAGGCCGCCCTGGGCAACCGGGGCGGCCTTATTTGATCCTTTGGGGATGGAGGAAAACGGATCAATTTAGGTTTTGGGGCAGCTTGGTCGACCCTAGTCTCCCGAGGCCTGGTTGCGGCCGGTGACGTAGTCGATCTGAACGTGCGGCTGTAGGTTATAGCAGTACACGTGGAAGCACAGGGTCTTGCCGTGGTCCTCGACCGATTGCGCCTCAAGGCGCACACCGCGGCAGACAAGTTCCTCTTCGTTATACATGGGCGTGACGCGGTAGAGTACATGGTTGCCCGTGTCGCGGATGTAGCCGAGAATCTGCTCCTCAAACGGCAGCATGCCCGTTTCGTTGAGATAGCGCGTGCCGGTGAGGAGATTTTTGCGGTTGGCGTTTTCGCCGCAGAGCGACCAGGCGATAAGGTGGCAGCGGTTGTAGAGGCTCTGGCCCGGAATAAAGTCGTAGCGCTGCTGATGCCATCCGGCGGGATGGATGCGCGAGATATCGCCGCGCTTGCCTTGACCGAGCGAGTCGGGGCCCACGCAGGCGAGCGCTTTGCGAGTGCGGCCCATACTGTCGAGCTTGGAGAATTTCGTAAAGCAGCCCTCTTCTGCAGCGCGTTCGTATTCATCGAGTGTGAATGACGGCATGCCGAGCGGGTGCGTGCTGTCGGCGCGAAGGGCAACGTAGGGGTTGCCGGCGTAGTCGGGAATGCTGCTGAGGTATACGCCGCGGGCGCGGTCAAGATCGGGGTTTTCGACCTCGTCGATGGGGGCGGCGGCGCTGTCCGCGGAAGCGTCGTCATCGGTGTCGGGTGCGGCGGAATCGGAGCCATCGCCAGAGTCCTGGCTGTTTTGAGGGTCCGGGGAGCTCGCCGTTCCCGATTCGAGCCGAGCGACCAGGTCTGCCTCGTCGTCGGTGCGGCTGGGACTCTCGTTTTGTTTTTCGGCCAGAGCCGCCGCCTGCTCATCGCTTTGCGGCGACAGTAACTTGGGCGCTCCGTCGAGCGATCCCGTAAACAGCGCAAACCCGAGCACCACGGCGGTGCCGATGGAAAGTACTTGCTTGTAGGCGGACTTGCGCGACATGGAGGCTCCTGGATGGACGGTTGGGAGTCTACCAGTCTAGCAGGAGCCAGCAGGGGCCGTTCTGTCGAACAAATACTTAAGATTTGGGATAAATGCTACGGATTCATTTGCCTCATATGGAGCTGCGGCGGTTGTGAATGTGGGGCTATTCAGCGTTTCCCCAGATAAAACCTGCCAAAATAAACCTGTCCCTTTTTGGCAGGTTAATCGGTGGCTATTTCACCGCAACTTAGGGCACGGTTAGGAAGTGTGCACCTTAAAGAGTGGAGCCCATGATTAGAGAGGTCGCGCTCGTCTCTCTAAATGTCTCTCTAAAGAGAAGGTTGGTTAGAGAGATAGCATTAGGCAATCTAGCAGCGAATTCGATACATCTCTCTTAATGTCTCTCTAAAACAAGGCGCTTATCTCTCTAAAGTTAGAGAGAAAAACTATTGTTTAGAGAGACGGAATGCCAAAATTCACCCGTCCGCTACCATCTGCCAAAAATGGCGGATAAAGGGCTCATCGAAGTAATGGGTTCATCGACGAGCCGCAACCGCCGCTATCGGAAGAAGTAGATGCAGCCGAGTCGCCCCTCTTGTGTCTCTCGAAGTAGATGGGTGCCAGAGGGGCGACTGCCTCGTGATATTTCCCCAGATAAAACCTGCCAAAATAAACCTGTCCCTTTTTGGTAGGTCAGTTGACGCAGTGCAGGTTGAGCATATGCGAGCGAGCGGGCTCCGGGTGCGGTAAGGTGACGTGAAACAAGCGGGCGCTGACCTTTTGGTCGCGCCCGTGAAGTTGAACGTCAGATTGCCGTGCCCGGAGCCCGCGCAGCGCCGAGCAGGTACGCCGTTTGTAAAACGGCGTAACCTAAAGATTCATGTTGCCGTGGATGTAGGGGGTGACCTCGGGGGAGATATGGTCGCAGCCCAGCTCGCGCAGCGCGGACTCGATAACGGCGGGCAGCGGGGTTTTGCCCTCGGCATCGACGGCGTTGCCACCGAGGGCAGCAATCTTGGCGACATCTGCGGGTGCGGCCTCGATATGCATGCAGCCGCCGATCAAGCGCGCGCGTACCTGTGCCAGATCAAGATCGTGCAGGTAATCCTCGCAGGCGCGGATTAAATCGACCTTCTCGCGCGTAAGCTCCTCGCCCGTGGGGACGCGCGTGGCAAGGCAGGCTCCCGCCGGCAGGTTCCAAACGGGATAGCCCCATGCGCGCAGCAGCTCGCGCTCTTCGTCCTTGGTAAAGCCGACCTCCATAAGGGGTGAGCGTACGCCGAGCTCTTCTGCCGCACGCATGCCGGGGCGGTAGTCACCGCGATCGCTTGCATTGCTGCCATCGATGACGGTGGGAAAGCCGAGCGACTTGGCGTGGTTGACGATGGCGGTAAAGCCAGCGTGCTTGCAGTGGTAGCAGCGATTGGCATCGTTGCAGGCTACTTGGGGGAGCTGCAGCTGATCGACCGAAAGATTGAGCACGGGGAGCTTAAAATGCGCCCCTTCATTGGCTTGTCCATCAACGGACCGCTCAAACGAGGCCTGTTCGGGCGTGCCGATGAGCGGCGTGGTGAGATGGACGAGGAGGGTATTGGTAGGCATGATGCGGGCGCATACGGCGGCCAAAAAGCTGCTGTCGACGCCACCGGAAAACCCGATAGCCACGCGCCCGTATGCCAAAAGCAGCTGTTCGAGCGCCGATAGCTTGTCTTGAAGCTCCTCTGCGGGTGCCGTGGTGTCTAAAATCATGAAACGATCCTTACCATTGAGTACTCGGTCGAAAACTATAATCCTAATGCGTTACTTGCCATAAGTCTTCTATCTGTGTAACGAAAGTGCAATATGGTATATACGTTATATACAAGTTGCCAAATGCGGTAGAGTTGCGGCAATACGACAGCGAGAGTCGATGGGGGACCGATATGATCAAGGCTGTTATTTTTGACATGGATGGAACGCTGGTCGATACCGAGCGTTTGGGGATTAAGGCCTGGAAGGCAGGCGCCGCTGAGCTGGGGCTCGCGATTGATGAAGCGCTGATCCATCAGTTTATCGGCCGCACGCTGCCCGATGTTATGGACATCCTTGATAAGCATTACGGCAGCCATGAAACCACCGAGGCGATCTATCGTCGCCACAAGGAGATTCGCGACGAGATGGTCAAGACCGAACTGGAACTTAAGGCCGGTGCCGCCGAGTGCCTAGACGAGCTGCTGGCTGCGGGCTATCACGTGGGTCTAGCGACGTCGTCGCGCCTCGTTACGGCCGAGCGCAACCTTAAGATGGTCGGTCTTTTTGACAAGTTTGAAACGGTAACGTGTGGCGAGGACGTCGTGCACGGCAAGCCCGACCCCGAGATGTATCTGCTCGCCTGCGAGCGCGCGGGCTTTGCTCCCGAGGAATGTGCCGTGGTCGAGGATTCGCGCAACGGCTGCGTCTCGGGCATCACGGCCGGATGCCATGTCTTCGCCGTCCCCGATATCGTGCCGCTGCCGCAGGACGTGGTGGATGGCTGCGAGGCCGTGCTCGATACGCTGTTCGATCTGGCGGCGGCGGTCAAGGCCGTGCGCTAGACAATTGCGGCGTTGAAACGAGCAATTGCCCACGTTTGCACTCAAGCAAAAGGGGTCCGGCAATGGTCGGGCCCCTTTTGCTTGAGCGGCGACTTAGCATACTTGCGGGCGTGCTATAGATACGCACCGAGGTTGATGGCCGTGGCGTCGGTCTGGCTGCTTGCCTGGGTGCTGGCGCGTTCCAGCAGGAACGGCCGCACGAGTTCTTGGCGGTTGATGTCCTCGATGGCCGTGACCGCGGTGACGGTGCGCGCGGCAGAGCCGATGTGGACGTGCTTGGTCTTTGCCGGGGCCTTGTTCTCAATTTGCTCCATGAGCAATTGAACGCCCTTGCGGCCAATCTCGTAGCCCGGGGGCGCTACCGTAGTGAGCGGGACCGATCCGCTCCAAGCGAGTGGGTTGCCATCGCAACCTGCTACGCGTACTTGCCCGGGGACGGCGATGCCTTTGTCGACCAGCGCCGAGATGACGCCCGAGGCCAACACATCGGTCAGGCCGACGACAAAATCGGGACGTTCGTCCGCGGGGCGCTCGGCGATTTGGGCACCGATGCCGTAGCCGTCGGCAGCGGTATTCCATTCGCCGGCGTCGATGACTTCGATCTTGATATCGGGGTGTAGAGCGAGCGCTTTATGAATGCCAAGGACGCGCAGGGTGAGTTGCATAAATGCTGCTCGGCCGACGACGACAATATGGTGCGCGCCGCGGGCGATGGCAAGTTCGGCAATGATGCGACCCTGGGCCTCGTTGTCGGCCGCTACGTAGTAGCCGGGCTCGGAGCAATGGATGTCCAGATGGACGATCGGCACGGGCATCTTGGTCATGGCGGGGTGCCAGTCGGGGGATGCCATGGGCTGAACCATGACGCCGGACATCTGGGTGCCCATAAAGTAGCGCAGGTAATGGTCCTCGAGAATATCGTCGTTATCGGCGTTGGCGATGAGCAAGTCGTAGCCGTGCTTGCGGGCCTCGTTGTGGGCGCCGCTGGCGATTTGGAGCGAAAAGCCGTGATCGAGACGGGGGAGCACCAGGCCAAAGGACTTGGTGGCGCCGCCCGCGAGCTGACGGGCGCTTTGATTGGGCAGGTAGCCAAGGCGATTGATGGTCTCGTTAATGAGCTTGAGGGTCTCGGGGCGCAGCTTTTCGGGGTGGTTGAGCGCGTTGGAGACCGTGCCCAACGAAACCCCGGCCTCGCGCGCGACGTCGCTGATTTTTACCTTTGCCATAGCGGCCCCTTTGATGCGTTTCAAGTACAAGCCAGATTGTAGCATCCCAAACCTACCAAAAAGGGACAGGTTTATTTTGGCAGGTTTATCTGGGGAAACGCCGTTGCCAGCGCGACCATCACGAAGGAGACAGGTACCTTTGTGGTGGTTTGGACCGGCTGAACGTGTGTGCATCGGGTGGTATCTAAGTTGAGATACCACTTCTAGTATATCAGCTTGCGTTTGCGTGAGTACAATACTCGAACGTTGTACGTCTCAGCGCCCCTTGTGCGTGGACGTCTTGCAGTCACGCGAACGAAGGGATTTATCTTATGTGCGGAATCGTCGGCTACACCGGCTCTGATATTGCAAAGAACATCCTGGTCACGGGCCTCAAGCGTATGGAGTATCGCGGCTATGACTCCTCGGGCGTCGCACTCGAGGTGGGCGAGGGCGCCGCGGCGCACCTCGACGTCATCCGCCGCGTGGGCAAGGTCGCGGGCCTGGAGAGCGAGCTTTCCAACATCGACAGCGACGCTACCTGCGGTATCGGCCACACCCGTTGGGCCACCCACGGCAAGCCCTCCGTCGTTAACGCTCACCCCCACACCAGCTGCGACGGTCGTATCGCCATCGTCCACAACGGCATCATCGAGAACTTCGCCGAGCTGCGCGAAGAGCTGGAGGGCCGCGGCCACCACTTTAAGAGCGAGACCGATACCGAGGTCTTCGCGCATCTGATCGAAGAGGCTTATGCCGAGACGCACGACCTGATGGCCTCCGTGCGCGAGGCTTGCACCCACGTGGTCGGTGCCTATGGTCTGGCCGCCGTGTGCGCTGACGAGCCCGGCGTGATCGCCGTGGCCCGCAAGGATTCCCCGATCGTAGTCGGCGTGGGCGAAACCGGCTCCTATGTTGCTTCCGATGTCATCGCGCTCATCGACGCCACCCGCGATGTCGTGGTGCTCGAGGACGGTCAGTTTGCCAAGCTCACGCCCGCAGGCGTCGAGTACACCGACGAGGCCGGCAACGTTATCGAGCCCAAGGTCACCCACATCGACTGGGACCTGGACATGGCAGAAAAGGGCGGTTATCCCGACTTTATGCTCAAGGAAATCCACGAGCAGCCGCGCGTCGTGCGCGACACGCTGGTCGGTCGTATGACGCCTGCCGGCGAGCTCGATATCGACGAGCTGGGCCTTTCACTCGAGGAGCTCAACGACATCGACCGCGTCTACGTGATCGCTTGCGGAACCAGCTATCACGCTGGCCTCATTGCTAAGAATCTCATTGAGGGCTGGGCTCGCATCCCCACCGAGGTTGAGGCAGCCAGCGAGTTCCGTTATCGCAATCCCATCATTACGCCGACGACGCTTGTCGTTGCCGTGTCCCAGTCGGGCGAGACGGCCGATACCCTTGCCGCCATTCGCGACGCGCGCATCAAGGGTGCCAAGGTCTTCGGCATCACCAATGTGGTGGGCAGCCCCGTGGCGCGTGAGAGCGACGGCGTCATCTACACCAAGGCCAACAAGGAGATTGCGGTCGCCTCGACCAAGAGCTTTATCGGCCAGGTTGTGAGCCTTACGCTTTTGGCCCTGCTGCTGGCGCAGGTCAAGTACCGCTTGACCACCAAGCAGGCGCGCATGCTGTTCCGCGAGCTTTCCGATACGGCCGAGCAGATCCAGTGGATTTTGGATACCCAAACCGAGGCCGTGCATGAGGCCGCCCTGCTGTGCAAGGACGCGCAGTCCGCACTGTTCGTGGGTCGCGGCATGGGCGCCGCTATTTCCTACGAAGGTGCGCTCAAGCTCAAGGAGGTCAGCTACCTGCACGCCGAGGCCTACGCCGCCGGTGAGATGAAGCACGGCCCCATTGCCCTGATCGACCCGGGCTTCCCTGTCATCGCTGTGGCCACCAAGAGTGCCACCTACGACAAGACCGTGTCGAACCTCATGGAGTGCAAGGCGCGCGGCGCCAAGGTCATCGTCGTTGCCACCGAGGGCGACGAGGAGATCAACAAGATCGCCGACTGCATCATCCGCGTGCCAGCAGTCCGCGACGTGTTCAGCCCCATCACGGCGAGCGTCCCGCTGCAGCTGCTCGCCCGCGAGGTCGCCATCCTGCGCGGCTGCGATGTCGATCAGCCCCGAAACCTCGCCAAGAGCGTGACCGTGGAATAGTTGGTTCCGCCGTTCTAGCGACTAAGGCCCGGCTCCGCATCAAGACGGAGCCGGGCCTTTTCTGCATTTGCCCAGATAAAACCTGCCAAAATGAACCTGTCCCTTTTTGGCAGGTTAGCGGAGCTTGCTGGTCTCGAAGTACTCGGGGAACTGGTCCAGAACCTCGGTCTGGTTGCGGAACATCATATGCAGGTGCTTGCTGACCAAAAAGCTCGCTTCGATGGGGTCGCGACCGGCGATAGCGCGGTGAATCTGCTTGTGCTCGTTCACGATGTCCTGATTGTCGAGAACCTGCGTGGCGGCGCGCAGCCAGCGGAAGCGCTCCAGGTCGGCATTGGTCTCTTCGAGCCACGACCACACGGTGCTGCGACATGCGATGCTAAAAATCATGTGATGCATGAGGTTGTCGCTCAAAAAGAAGCCGATGCGATCCTCTTCGGCCATGGCCTTTTCCTGCAGCGCGATGGCGCGGTCGAGCTGCTCGATGCCGGCCGACGTGGCGCGTGCACAGCATTCCACGATCACCTGCTTTTCCAGATGTTCGCGGATGTAACAGGCACTCTCGGCAAGGGTGAGGTTGATGGGTGAGACGTAGGTGCCGCTTTGGGGCACGGTGCGCACCAGGCCCTCTTGCGCCAGACGCACCAGTGCCTCGCGCACGGGCGTGCGACCCATGTCCAGGTCATCGCAAAGCTGCTTGACGCCCAGCTTTTCGCCCGGCTTGTAGTCCAGGTAGACGATTTTGCGTCGAATGGTGTGGTAGGACTGGTCCTGTAGGCTCGTTTCCTGCTCGCCGACGTGCATCGATTCTTCCATAGCGCCTCGCAACTGTTCTATCAAACTCATATGTCAGTTGTTAATTATGCCGCGAATCAGCTCTCCGCGGTGGGTAATTCGGCTCTTGCCTGAGAACTATTGCGGCACCTTAGTCTGTGTTTGCGCAAGGCTGCGCTCAATGTTGCCGTATCATAAGCCGTCGCAAACGTGAAATAGAAAGAAGGAATCCCATATGCAACTGGCAAACATCGTACGCGAGCGCTGGAAAGGCGTCTTGTTCTGCCTGATCATCGCCATTCCCGCGACGTTGCTCGGCAAACAAATTGAGGTGGTCGGCGGGCCGGTGTTTGCCATTCTCTTTGGCATGGTCCTGGCGCTCGTCTTTCCCAAGAAACGTCGCGAACAGCTCGCCGCCGGCGTTACCTATACGTCCAAAAAAGTCTTGCAGTACGCGGTTATCCTGCTTGGCTTTGGCATGAACCTCTCCCAGATTCTGTCCAAGGGCGCCCAGTCGCTGCCGATTATCGTGGCGACAATCTCGACCTCGCTTGTCATCGCCTTTGTGCTCTGCCACGTTATGAACGTGCCGGGTAAGATCGCGACGCTTGTGGGTGTGGGTTCGTCGATTTGCGGCGGTTCGGCCATCGCCGCGACCGCACCCGTCATCGATGCCGACGATCGCGAGATTGCCCAGGCTATTTCGGTCATCTTCCTGTTTAACGTTATCGCGGCGCTCGTGTTTCCGACGCTCGGCGGCATGCTCGGGCTGACCAACGAGGGCTTTGGCCTGTTTGCCGGTACCGCCATCAACGACACCTCGTCCGTAACGGCTGCGGCGAGCGCTTGGGACAGCATGCATCCCGGCGCCAATGTGCTCGAGAGCGCCACGGTGGTCAAGCTCACCAGGACGCTGGCCATCATTCCCATCACGCTGGCGCTTGCTTGCTGGCAGATGCATCTGGCGCGCAAGGCCGGCGGTGACGCCAAAAGCACGTTCTCCCTTAAACGCGCGTTTCCCATGTTCGTGCTGTTCTTTGTGCTGGCGAGCGTGATCACTACGGTGCTTCAGCTTCCTGCATCCATTACGGCGCCCATCAAGGAGCTGTCGAAGTTCTTTATTGTGATGGCCATGGCGGCTATTGGTTTTAATACCGATATCGTCGAGCTGGTCAAAAAGGGCGGCAAGCCCATCGCATTGGGCTTTTGCTGCTGGATTGGCATTGCGTGCATGAGTTTGGGAATGCAACACGTACTGGGAATCTGGTAGAGAAGTAGCTTGTTTGCGTGCTGCGTGCTGGTGAGCGCATGCCTGCGGTGGAGCGATAGGAGCTCTTGCGGGTATGGCTTGTCCGCAGGTTTATAAGTCCCGAAGAGCTCTTATCGCCCCGCCAGGATGGCGATGCGGGGCAACACCTATACTCGCAGGACGGCGCTTTCTGCCCTATAGTGTTTGGTGAGCAATATCGTTCAATTTTGAAACACTCGGTCGTGCGACCGCCGGCGGTTGCACGTCGCTGCAGACAGGGGCAAATCATGGATAGCGATGCCAAGCTGAACATCTTGACCGATGCCCTGGCTGCTGCCGGGGCATCGGCATTGGCAATCGATGCGCGTGGGGACGTCGCGATCTCGACCATGAATGACGCGGCGCTTGAGCGGGGTGTGGCGACTTTTGTCGCTGAGCGCCTCGACCGTATAGGAGACGGCGCGCGTCTGGTTATGGGGCGTGAGGGTACGCGCCTGAGCCTGACCGTTCGCCCCACCGACAAAGAGGGCGGGGGGCTTTGGGTCGTCGTGGTCCGCGAGGTGCGCGGTGCCGCGGCGCATGCGGGCATCGAGTGGCTCAACGCCGACGAAGTTGAGGCCCGCTACGAATCGAGCGCGTACGGCATCGTTGAGGGGGCGGCCTCGGTGGCTGCGCCGGTTGCCGAGAGCTACGCGCGCGGTGTGCCCCTTATGCTCGAGGGCGAGCTGGGAGCGGGTCAGGTCGAGATCGCCAAGCGCCTCTATCTGGACGGTCCTTTTGCCGATCAGCCCTTTGTTTCCGTTGCGCTCGATGAGCTCACCGAGCGCGGTTGGCGCCATGTGCTCAAAAGCGCCGAATCGCCGTTGTTCCAAACGGGGCTGACCCTTTGCATTGAGGGCTGGAACGCGGTTGTCCCCCAGCGCCTCCGCGAGCTGGTCTCCACGATGACCGACACCGCGTTGGCGACGCGCTGCCATGTGGTGCTGACAGCGAATGACATGCCGGGCGGCGGCGAAAGTGATCAAGCCGCCTTTGTGACCGAGCGTTTCGCCTGTGCGGTGAGCGTGGCGCCGGCAATCGCCGAGCAGGGAGCCGCGTCGACGAAGGTTGCGCGCTATTTGGAATATCTCGCTGACGCATTTGGGACGGCAGCGCCCACACTGTCTGCCGCGGCGACGAAGACGCTCGATGCTTACCACTGGCCGCGCAATTATCTGCAGCTCCGCGAGGTCTCGGAACGACTGTATATATTGGTGGGGGCGGGCACGGTGGACCGCGCTGTGGCGGAGGAAGTGCTCGCCCAAGAGGACGTGATTAAGACCGCAACCTTTGGCGCCCCGACGCTCGAAAGTGACCTGTATATCCTGCGACCGCTGGCCGATACCGAGCGAGATGTCGCGCATCTGGTTGTAGGCCACCTCCACGGCAACCGAACCCGTGCGGCGGAGGTGCTGGGCATAAGCCGTACAACGCTGTGGCGCTTGCTGAAGGACGATGACCGTTGAGCGAGGCGCCCGTGACCGCGCGCGACGCGTGTGCTACAGTCCAAAGCGTTATTGTTTCGATTTGGTTACGGCGTGCGAGGGCATATGGCTGAGACTTCAAAACCGAGCTGCAGAAGGCGGAGTGCCGCGCCGGTCAACCGACGCACGACATCGGTGACGTGGGGTAAACACGCCTCGGGGTTTGATGGCTCGTTCAAGCGCACTAAATACGGCTATCCTTCGGCAAGCGCCCGCTTGGCAATGCAGGCAGAGTCCTCACTGTGGGGCCGCAAACGCGTGGTGGGCTCAAAGCTCAAGCACGACGGAACGCTCGGTTATATTAGCCGCGGGGCGGCTCGCCGCAGCGGACTCAATCCGGCTGGTTGGCACCGTTATGTTCCGATCGCGGTCGTCGTTGCAGTGATCGTCATCGCACTCGCTGCGCTTGGCTACGCCGGCGGTGGCGCCAACTTGGACGCAGTGTTTAAATCGCCCGAGCTCGCGCATGCAGGCACAGAAGTTGTCGAGGGCGCTCAGACCCAGACGGGCGTCGCGCCCCAGCGCGGTATCGTTGCGGCGGCCACCACTATTGCAGATGCTCAAAAGGACGAGGACGAACAAGGCAGCGAAGCCGAAACGACTCAAACGAACGAAACGACGACAACGGCGACGTCAATATAAGTTTACGAGTGGGGTAGCTAAAATAGCCCCGTCCCAAATTAGCTACCCCTGCTGACGCTCCTGTACTACTTCACATATACCACGTTGTCGCGGCGGGGCTTTGCCTCGGGTAGCGTGTCCTCGGCGTAGCCAAGAATGCAGTTACCGACACCGCGCAGGCTGCCGTCGGCGGGCAGGCCCCAGCTGACCAGCAGCTCCAGGCCCTCGGGCGAGTCAAAGACCTCATGCGCGCGATGAATCCAGCACGAATCGACGCCCAGTGCATAAGCCGCGTTGAGCAGGTTGCCCATGGCGAGCGAGCCGTCTTCCAGATGTGTGGGCACGCTGCGGTCAACCAGCACCACCACAACGGTCTTGGCGCCATAGAAGGGGTCGCTGTTGCTGCCCATGACCTGGGCGTTGAGCTTCGAGAGACGCTCGATGGTCGCGGGGTCGGTGACGGCGACAAACGTCACCGGCTGGCGGCCCATGCCGCTCGGTGCATATTGGCCGGCTTCGATAATACGTGCAAGCTTTTCGGCCTCGACGGGACGATCGCTGTATTTGCGGCAGCTGCGGCGGTGAATGAGTGCTTCGATAGTCTCCATGGTGTCTCCTCGCGGTGGCGTTGCAGATGCCCCGTTCATACCCGTCGGGCTTAAACGATAGACGGTCAATTGCCCGGCCAAAAGGATAGATTCCAATTGGGAAAGTAGGTTTGCATAAAAGTACCTTCAGAATGTGACAAACAAATGGGATGGTTAAACGTTTTATCCCGTCTACCCTGCGGTTTTTTACCACTTGCCTAAATGACGAACGCATAACCTCTGATAAAGGTTTTACTAAAGGAGCACCAACGTTTATCAATGCGCCGTGGTGGCGCCGGGCCAGGAGGTAACATCATGTTCCAGGCTGGAGATGTCGTCGAGACCGATTTCGAAGGATTTCTGAAGCTGCTGCGTTCCAAGACGCGCGCTTTCGTGTCGATCAACGATCACGAGTACTACATCACGCACACCGATGGCTATTGGCGTGTTCAGGATTGCGAGGCCCTCAACGATAAGGGCCACTTTACTGACTGCTCCGAGCTGGTCAACACGGTCTGCGAGGTCGTCGAGCTGCCGTGGATTGCCGGCAAGAGCCTGCATGACAGCTTCTCGGGCGCTACGGTCTATGAGGCCGTCGCTGCGTAACAGCCAACAATCGATATTCTCTCGCAACCGCCGGCGCCGCCCCCGCGCCGGCGGTCTTTTTTGTCGATATGCTTATGTAGGGACGACCATAAACAACGAGCTTATTGACGATAGTCAAAACTCGGACTAATGTAGAGATATAAATTGGTCAAAACTCGGACTATCGAATGGTGGGAGAGATGAATAGTGCAGTTAGCCTGGTCGATTTCGACCGGATGCTCAACGGGCTTGACCGTGTCTATTCGGAGTTCGCGCGCGCCTGCGGTCTTTCGGACTGCGCCTACTGGATGCTCGTCGACACGAGTGCGGCGGGCGGAAGCGTTGCCGTGAGTCGGCTGACGAGTGAATGGTTCTACAGCAAACAGACCATCAATTCGGCGATTAAGACGCTTAGGGCGCGAGGGCTTGCGACGTTGGAGTTTGCCGAGGGCAGTCGTAAGAACAAGGTTGTGCGACTGACCGAAGAAGGCGTGCGGTTTGCCAAGCGCTACGCGTTGCCGGCGCAAAAAGCCGAGCAACAGGCATTCGAGGCGCTCGAGCTGTGGGAGCAGCGCGAGATTATGCGCTTGGTCGGTAAGTTCTCCCATGTTCTTAACGAAGAGTGCGAGGCATTTAAACGGCAAGTGGCCGCCGAGAACGAGGCTGACGATAAGGGCGAGGGGGACACATGCGACTCTTAATGAGGTTTATGAGGCCGTACCGCGGTCTGATTGCGGTGACGCTGTTTGCGGTGCTGATAGATAACGTCGGTACGCTGTTGGTTCCCACGATGCTGGCGAACATGGTCAACACCGGTATTACCACGGGCGATGTCGACTATATTTTACGCAACGGCCTGTATATGCTTATCGCGACCGGCATGGCCAGCGGCGGCACGGTGTTGGGCTGCTATCTTTCGGCGCGCCTGGCCGCCAACGTAGCCTGCGATATCCGCAATGCCGTGTACGACAAGTCGCTCGGACTCGCGGCCAGCGACTTTGAGCGCTTTGGCACGGGTTCGATGATCACGCGCTCGCTCAACGACATCAACGTGATTCAGCAAGCGATCCTGCAGACGATTCAGTTGGTGCTGCCGGTGCCGTTCTTGGCCGTGGCAGGCATCATTTTTGCTTGGTTCATCGATCCCGCCATGGGCACGCTGCTGGGCGTGGTGGTTGCGATCGTGCTGGTGGCGGCGGTCTTTACGGTGGCTAACGCCGCGCCGATTTTTATGCGCCTGCAGAGCTTTATCGACCGCATGAACGTGGTGCTGCGCGAGAACATCGTGGGCGTGCGCGTCATCCGCGCATTTAACAAGGAGCGCCACGAGGAGCAGCGCCTGGACGAGGTGTTTAGCGATTACGCGGCCAACGCCATCAAGGTCAACCACCTGTTTGTGGGTCTCGACAGTTCCAGCTTCTTTTTGATGAACATCGCCGAGGTGGCGGTGCTGTGGGTGGGCGGCAACCGCGTGGGCGTCCACGCCATGCAAATCGGTAGCATCTCGGCCGTGCTGGAGTACGCGATCCTGATCCTGTTCTTTGTGATGATGGCGCAGATGGTGATTCTGACGCTCCCGCGCGCCGCCGCATGCCTGAACCGTGCACAGCAGGTGCTCGAAATCAAGCCGAGCATTGTAGACGGCAAGGCTACGCTGGGCGACGGGGCGCCTGAGTCCGCAGATGGGGCCGACGTGGTGGCTGTGTTCGACCACATGTCGTTCCGTTTTGACGATGCCGACGAGGACACCCTGTGCAACCTGAGTTTTACCTGCCGCCGCGGACAGACGACCGCGATCGTGGGCTCAACGGGCTCGGGCAAGTCAACGGTGGCCAAGCTCTTGTTGCGTTTCCACGATGCCACGAAGGGCACCATTCGCCTGAACGGCGTCGATCTGCGCGACCTTTCGCAAGGTGAGATTCGCGGGCATATCGCTTACGTGCCGCAGAAGGCGTGGCTGTTCTCGGGTACGGTGGCGAGCAACCTGCGCTTTGGTAACGAGGGTGCGACCGAGGCTGACATGCTCCATGCGCTGGAGGTTGCCCAGAGCACCTTTGTGCTCGACCAGCCCCAGGGGCTCGATACGCCGGTGGCCCAGGGCGGCACGAACTTCTCGGGTGGTCAGCGCCAGCGCCTGGCGATTGCCCGCGCACTCATGAAGCATGCCGATCTGTATATCTTCGACGACAGTTTTTCGGCTCTGGACTTTAAGACCGATGCGGCACTGCGCCATGCGCTGCAGGACGAGACGCGCGATGCCGCGGTGCTCATCATCGCCCAGCGCATCTCGACTATTTTGCATGCCGACCAGATCGTGGTGCTCAAGGATGGCGAGGTCGTGGGCTTGGGCGCGCACGACGAGTTGATGGAAACCTGCGAGGTATACCGCGCCATCGCGGAATCACAGATGAAGGGAGGTGAGTAGCATGACCGAGGAGCTCAAAAAACAGGGCATCGTCGATGATGCCGCGGTTGAGGAGACAGTTGAGGAGACGGGCGCCATGCCCGGCCTGGACGAAGCCGCCAAGGCGGCGGAGCGCGAGGCTCGCCGCCAGGCGCTCTACGAGGAAAACGAGCGCGCCGAGGACGAGCGCGCCCGCGCCGAGGCGGAGCGCATGCGCGACGTTGACGACGAGGACGAGGACGAGACGCCCCGCGACACCTGGGCGACGGTGCGCCGCCTGTGGAGCGAGGCCGCCGGCGACCATTGGCGCTTTTATATCGTGTTCGCGAGCATCGTGTTCTATGTCATCTTTAACACCGCGGCGCCGGCTTACAGCGCCCGCGTGATCGATGAACTGTGGGGGCACATGAAGCTGGCGTTTGCCAACAACACTACCTTCAGCATTACCTGGGAGAACTGCGGCAGGACCATCTTCATCTACTTTATGATTTGGACCGCCGCCGCCTCGTTCTACGCACTCCAGAGCTTTTTGATGTCGAGCGTTGCCGAGCGCCTCAACCTGCGCCTACGCAACCGCATCGCGCAAAAGCTCAACCGTCTGCCGCTTGCCTACTTTGATGCGCATCGTCCCGGCGAGGTCGTCAGCCGTGCGACCAACGACTTGGACAAGATGTCCGAGAGTATGCAGCGCGGATTGCTTCAGCTGCTTGTGTCGATCGGCACCGTGGTGGGCGCCGTGAGCGTGATGTTCGTGTTTAGCGTGCCGCTCACGCTCGTCTTTTTGTTCTTTATGGCGCTGTCGCTGCTGATGACCAAAGTGGTCTCGCGTCGCACACATGACGTGACCGGCGAGCGCCAGGAGTGGGTGTCCAAAATCACGAGCGCGGTTGAGGAAGGCTATTCGGGCCGTTTGGTGATTCGCGCGTTTAACCGCGAGCGTCAGAGTTCTGCCGAAGTGCATGAGGCCTCGAGGGAGCTAGCGCGCGTGAGTACCAAGGCCGACTTTATGATCAATGCCGTCGGCCCTGCGGTGCGCTTTATCGGCCGTTTGGCGCAGATCGTGATCGCGCTGGTGGGCTGCAGCATGCTGGTTGCCGGTCACATGACCGTCGGCGTGTTCCAGGCGTTCTTTCAGTTTATCTACGAGGCGTCCGAACCCATGACGCAGCTGTCGTTTACCTTTAACTCGCTGCAGAGCGCGCTGGCGAGTGCGGAGCGCGTGTTCGACCTGCTCGATGAGCCCGAGATGGAAGCCGGTCCGCTGCCGGACGAGGCCGCCAAGCTGCCGGGTCGCGTAGAGGGCCGCGTCTCCTTTGAGCACGTGCGCTTTGGTTATTCGCCCGACAAGCCGCTTATGCGCGACGTGTCGTTTACCGCCGAGCCGGGCCAAAAGATCGCGGTGGTGGGAACCACGGGCGCAGGCAAGACGACGCTCATCAACCTGCTCATGCGCTTCTACGAGATTGACGGCGGGCGTATTACGCTCGACGGCGTGGATACGAGCCGCATGGACCGCGGCGAGCTACGGCAGCAGTTTGGCATGGTGCTGCAGGACGCCTGGCTGTTCGATGGCACGATTGCCGAAAACATCGCCTACGGCTGCCCCGAGGCAACGCGCGACGAAATTGTGGCCGCCGCTCGTGCCGCGCAGGTCGACTTCTTTGTGCGCACTATGCCGCAGGGCTACGACACGCGCGTGGCCAACGATGCCGAGAGCATTAGCCAGGGCCAGCGTCAGCTGCTGACCATCGCACGCGTGCTGCTCAACAACCCGGCGATTCTCATCCTGGACGAGGCGACCTCAAGCGTGGACACGCGTACCGAGCTTGCCATCGGCCGTGCCATGGACGCGCTTATGCGCGGGCGCACGAGCTTTGTGATCGCGCATCGCCTGTCGACGATCGTGGACGCCGACCTGATCTTGGTCATGGATCACGGCAACATTATCGAGCAGGGCACGCATAAGGAGCTGCTGGCTGCCGAGGGTGCCTACGCCGACCTCTATCTGAGCCAGTTCGCATAATGTGACAAAGGGACAGTCTCTTTGCCACATCACAAATAAGGCGCGCCGGGGGTGAATCCTCTGGCGCGCCTTTGCGTTGGCGTCAATGTTGTCGGTGGTCGTCCGCCTCTAGCGTTCGTCCACGAGCTTGGCGACGAGGGCTTTGAGCTCGGCCACCTCTCGCTCGAGTTCTTTGACGCGGCGGGCGTTCTCGGTGATGCCTTGGCGGTTGAGGGCACTCTGCTCGGCAGCGTCATCGGGCATGTACTCGCGATGCTGCTTGGCGTCGAAGCTCTCCTCGAACACGCGGCAGCCGTTGCGCTTGATGATGCGTCCCGGCACGCCCACGACGGTGCAGTTGTCGGGCACGTCCTTGACGACGACCGAGTTGCCGCCGATCTTGACGTTGTTGCCGATGCGGATGTTGCCGAGCACCTTGGCGCCCGTGCCCACGGTGACGTTGTTGCCGAGCGTTGGGTGGCGTTTGCCGGTCTCGTTGCCGGTGCCGCCGAGCGTAACGCCCTGGTAGAGCACGCAGTTGTCGCCCACAATGGTGGTCTCGCCGATGACGACGCCCATGGCATGGTCGATAAAGAAATGCTTGCCGATCTGTGCCGCGGGATGAATCTCGACGCCGGTGATGTGGCGGGTGATTTGCGAGAGCACGCGGGCGAGCGAGCGATGACCGTGCTCCCAGAGCCAGTGCTCGGGCACGTGGTTCCACTTGGCGTGCAGGCCAGGATAGGAAAGGAAGATGACCAGACCGTTTTGTGCAGCGGGGTCTTGCGCCTGGACGGTCTTGATATCCTCGCGAATGGTATTGATAAAGCTCACCGGCCGCCCTCCCTTAGCGCCATGGCAATGCGATTCAATAAAGTATAGCGATTTGCTAGGGATTAGGAAGGACAATCTTGGCGCCATTGCGCTACAGATGTCAGTTATGCAAACTTGCTGGTAATGGAGTCATGCTTTTGTGGGGTTGCGCACGAGGGGGCACCGCAACCGTATACTGGTCAACTTGGACGTATCCGCGCCCACAACTGAGAGGTTTTACTTCATGGGTTTCATCAATTTTATCGCCGAGCTGCTTAAGGATCCGCGCACCGCGATCGCCAGCTGGATCGCCGCCGGCCCGCTTATGGCCTACGGCTGCGTGTTCCTGATCATCTTTATCGAGACGGGCGTGGTGTTCTTCCCGTTCCTTCCTGGCGATTCACTGCTGTTTGCTTCGGGCTTCTTTGCCCACAACGGTGGCTTTAACATCGTGGCCCTGCTGGCCGTCGCATGGGCGGCTGCCATCTTGGGTGATCAGTGCAACTTTATGATCGGTCACTTCTTTGGCAAAAAGATCATCGCTTCGGGCAAGGTCAAGGCCATGACGCCCGAGCGCATTAAAAAGTCCGAGGACTTCTTGGACAAGTGGGGCCACCTGGCTATTTTCCTGGGCCGTTTCTTCCCGTTTATCCGCACTTTTGTGCCCTTTATCGCCGGCATGGGCGGCATGCACTGGCGCAATTTTGTCATCTTTAACGTGCTGGGCGGCATTACCTGGTCGACGCTCTTCACACTGCTGGGCTACTTCTTTGGCGGCATCCCCTTTGTGCAGGAGCACTTTGAGCTGCTAATCGTCGGCATCGTTGCCGTGTCGATCATCCCGACCGTGGTCGGTCTGGTTAAGGCTAAGCTGGGCAAAAAGAACGCGTAGCTCGAGTCAGCGCGCAAACCGTGCAGTTGAGGCCCGTCACCGCTTACGGTGGCGGGCCTTTTTGCTTCGGTCAAATGAAAATACTTTAGTTAGTTAAAGAAAAACGTTTTATCCGACGCGCGTGCGGAGTACAATCTCGTGCATGCGAATCGACGTGCCATCGGCTTTGATGCTGCTCGCGTGTCCCGTCCGGCTCTACGCTCCGGGCGTGCGACGTTGCGACGCGGTCGGCCTCGGTCCTTGCGTGCGGGTTCGCGAGTATGCAACTGTGTATGTAAGGAGCGACATATGACTGTCGAGAAAAAGGATATCGATTGGGGTAGCCTCGGCTTTGGCTACATGAAGACCGATTACAGCTACGAGGCTCATTGGAAGGATGGCGAGTGGGACGAGGGCGGCCTGACCACCGACCACACCCTGCATGTCTCCGAGTGCGGCGGCATCTTCCATTACTGTCAGGAGGTCTTTGAGGGCCTGAAGGCCTACACCGCCGAGGACGGCAGCATCGTCTGCTTCCGTCCCGACATGAACGCCGAGCGCATGTACAACTCTGCGCAGCGCCTCGAGATGCCCCCGTTCCCCAAGGATAAGTTCGTTGAGGCCGTCAAGCAGGTCGTCTCTGCCAACGCCGCCTGGGTTCCGCCCTTCGGTTCTGGCGCGACCCTGTACGTGCGTCCGTTTATGATCGGCTCCGGTGACGTGATCGGCGTGGCTCCCGCTCCTGAGTACACGTTCCGTATTCTCGTGACCCCGGTCGGTCCGTACTTTAAGGGTGGCCTTAAGCCCGTCAAGCTGCGCGTTTCCGAGTATGACCGTGCCGCACCGCACGGCACCGGCAACATCAAGGCTGGCCTGAACTACGCCATGTCCCTCAAGCCCACGATGGAGGCCCATCGCGAGGGCTATGCCGAGAACCTGTATCTCGACTCCGAGTCCCGCACCTATGTCGAGGAGACCGGTGGCGCCAACGTCCTGTTCGTGAAAGAGGATGGCACGCTCGTCGTTCCGCAGTCGCACACCGACTCCATCCTGCCCTCCATCACCCGTCGTTCGCTCGTTCAGGTCGCTCAGGACCTGGGTATGACCGTCGATCAGCGCCCCGTCGAGTGGGCCGAGGTCAAGGCCGGCACCTTTGTGGAGTGCGGCCTGTGCGGCACCGCTGCCGTCATCTCCCCGGTGGGCGAGATTGACAACAAGGTCTATGGCGCCGACGAGACCGTGACCTTCCCGGCTGGCTACACCGAGATCGGTCCCGTGATGAAGAAGCTCCGCGAGACTCTGACCGGCATCCAGTCTGGTGCTGTCGAGGACAAGCACAACTGGGTTTACACCGTCGCGTAAGCTGTCTTAGCTGTCCGGCCCGAGCGCGGCCTTCCTTTCCGGCGCGACCTCGGACATGAAAGAACCTCCGCTGCGCACTTCGTGCGGCGGAGGTTCTTTCGTCCTGCGGAGTGCGCCGGAAAGGAAGGCCGCGCTTTTGTTTTGGTTCGCGCCATGTGGGGGGTGGCGGCGACGTGCATTTTTGCGAGTATTCTGCAATCGAAGGCCCCTGCATACCGACCTCGGGCAAAAAAATCGGGATTTCTCGATGTTTTCTACGAATGATGGGCGGGGTTATGGGCTGACAGCGTTTGGTTTGCAGGGATATTCGCGGTCTTTGGCATTTGCCGTGGCGCCCGAAGCTCTTGGTTATGTTGAATACTCCTAAAAATGCACGACGCTTAGAGGGGGACCTTCGCGAAAAAGGAAACCGCCCCGTCGAAGTATGCATTCGACGGGGCGGTTTATGCATTTGGCCGATTAAGGATGCGCTGTCAAACTACTAGAACTTGACGGTCGGGGCCTGGCGGGCTGCTTCGGCGGCCTCGAAGCCCTGGCGCTCCTTAAACTGGAAGATGCCGGCAAAGATGACAGCCGGGAACGTCTGAATGGCGTTGTTGTAGCTGAGCACGCAATCGTTGTAGCTCTGGCGTGCATAGCTAATCTTGTTCTCGGTATCCTCGAGCGATGCCTGGAGCTGCGTAAAGTTGGTGTTTGCCTTAAGATCGGGATAGGCCTCGGCTACGGCGAAGAGCTGGCGCAGCGCACCGGTCAGCACGTTGTCGGCTTCCATCTTGGCCTCGGGCGTGGTGGCCTTGACGGCGGTGTTACGCGCGCTGATCACGGCGGAGAGCGTCTCCTGCTCGTGCTTGGCGTAGCCCTTGACGGTCTCGACCAGGTTGGGGATCAGGTCGTTACGGCGCTGCAGCTGCGTATCGATGTTCTGCCAGGCGTTATCGATGCGGTTACGCTTGGTGACCATGTTGTTGTAGATGCCGGCGATGGCGCAGACAATCACAATGACAACAACGATGCCGATGATGACGGTAATCATGATGTCTCCGTTTCGAATGGCCGCGGCGGCATGCGCCAGCTGCCGTTGGTATAACGCTACTAGTATACCCGCAACGTTTTACCGTGCCGAACTTTCCGGTAAGCGTTGTGTTTTCGGCGGGGTTGGCACCGGGGCAAAGCGCGCGAGGTACAGGTGTAAGATATGCGACAGATTGACGAGTGTTGTCTTTGCCCTGAGGATGGCGATACCAGTGGACCTTCGCATCAAGAAAACCTACCGCGCCCTGTTCGATGCCTTTACTGAGCTTCTCGAGGAGCATCGTTTTGAGGACCTGACGGTTGCCATGCTGTGCGACCGCGCCATGATTCGCCGCACGACGTTCTACAAGCACTTTCGCGACAAGAACGATTACTTTGCCTTTTATATCGATGAGCTCATGTCGGGCTTGCCGCAAAAACAGCCCGATGAGGCCGGCGCAGTGTCTGCCGAGGACGTGCGCGCGCTTCGGCACGCGATTTTGGACGATGCCATGGATTTGATTCTGACGCACGAGCGGCTCATGGATAACATTTTGGCAAGCAGCATGTCGGGCATGTTGACCAACGTTATTTGCGACCGTATTGCCCGCTCCATCCGCGAGCGTGTGATGAACGTGCTTGCCGAGGATGCCCTGGCCCCCGTGTCACTCGAGACGACGTCTGAGTTTGTCGCCGGCGGTATTATTCGACTTTTCACGATATGGTGGGAATCGGGCCACGATCTTGAGCGTCGACCTGAGATAGCCGACGTGGTCGATGCGTTGTTTGAGCGGACCATGACACCGGTGCATCACTAGGAGTGGCGGAGAGAGGGGGATTCGAACCCCCGGAACGCTCTCGCGCTCAACGGTTTTCAAGACCGCCGCATTCAACCGCTCTGCCATCTCTCCGTGAGTTGTAATGATAGCATCGTTTTGAATTTGCAACAGGGAAGGCGAACGATGGCGAGCACCGGAATCGATGAGAAGTTCATGCGCGAGGCGCTGGCGGAGGCGCGTACCGCCGCGGCGGTGGGCGAGGTGCCGATCGGCGCCGTAGTGGTGCGCGCGGGTGAGATCGTCGCGCGGGCGCATAATCGCCGCGAGCTCGACCAGGACCCTTCGGCGCATGCCGAGTTTGCGGCCCTATGCGCCGCCGCGCGGTCGCTCGGTCGTTGGCGCCTTTCCGATTGCACGGTCTATGTAACGCTCGAGCCCTGCTGCATGTGCGCGGGGCTTATGGTTAACGCGCGCGTGGGGCGCTGCGTGTACGGCGCGTCCGATGCTAAAGCGGGCGCTCTGGGGTCGCTATACGACCTGAATGCCGATTCGCGCCTGAATCATCGGTTTAACGTACATGCCGGCGTGCTGGCGGATGAGTGTCGTGAGGTGTTGAGCGGCTATTTTAGTGGGCTGCGTGGCACCGATGGTGCTGGCTGCGGTTGTGGGGCCGATCTTGAGGCGCATACCGCCCACGCCGAGGCGCTTGCGGGTGTCGAAGATACTGCCGTTGGGGCGGTCGATTTTGGTGCCGCGTGCCGCCGGCCCCGCCGTGTGCAGCTGGCGATCGACTCCTTTAAGGGCAGCGTTTCGAGCGCGCAGGCGGAGGAGGCCGTTGCCGAAGGTGTGCGCCGCGTGTGGCCCGATGCCCAGGTAAGCGCGCTGCCGCTGGCGGATGGCGGCGAGGGAACGCTCGATGCCGTTGCCGCGTGCGGCGGTGAGGTCGTGGCATGTGAAGTCGCAGGCCCTCTGGGCGACTGTGTGTCTGCCCGGATGCTGGTGGACGGCGAGCACGAGTCGGCTGTAATCGAGATGGCCGAGGCGGCGGGTATTGGGTATTCGCCTTGCACAGAGCCGGCGGCGTTGGCCGCTACGACCTATGGCGTGGGCGAGTTCATGCTTCGAGCGGTTCGTGCTGGGGCAAAGACTATCTATATTGGTCTGGGCGGCAGTGCCACCAACGACGGTGGCGCCGGCATGCTGCAGGCGCTGGGCGCGCGTGTGGTCGATGATCAGGGCTGCGATGTCGCCCCCGGTCTTGCGGGCCTTGAACACGTGGCGAGCGTTGATTTGGCGCCGGCGCTGCAGGCTTTGGATGGCGCTCGTATCGTTGTGCTTTCGGATGTCGAGAATCCGCTCGTAGGGCGTCGCGGCGCACTGGCGGTGTTTGGCGGGCAGAAGGGTCTGCCGGCGGATGATGCCGAGGCGCTGCGCAGGTACGACAGCTGGATGGTCGGCTACGGCCGCCTGCTCGATGCGGCAATTACCGGGGTGCGGGCTCAGGGATTGTTGCGCCTGCCCGAGGGTGCGCGGACATTTTGCTCGGTGCTCGGCGTGCCCGGCGCGGGTGCTGCCGGTGGCTTGGGCGCGGCGTTACTGGCGCTCGGTGCGGAGCTACGCTCGGGCGTGGAGACGGTGCTCGATCTGATTGGGTTTGACGAACGCATGCGTGATGTCGACCTGGTCATAACGGGCGAGGGCAATATGGACGAGCAGTCCGCCGCCGGTAAGGCGCCGGTTGGTGTGGCTCGCCGCGCCAAGCGATATGGCAAACCGGTGGTTGCCGTCGTGGGTGGTCGCGCCGTCAACCTGGATGCGGTGTGTGAGCAGGGTATTGACTTGGTTTTGCCGATTTGCCGCAAGCCCATGGACCTGGAGCAGGCACTCGAACCACGGGAAGCCACTGCCAACCTCATCTGTGCCGGCGAGTCAGCCGCCCAAGCCTATGACCTCGCTCGCCTCTAAGGCCTATCTCCCTATAAGTTGCGGTGGAATACGGAGTGTTTTTGCCTTTAAGGGGCCAATTCAGTCCGTATTCCACCGCAACTTCGAGAATGGCCATTCGAGGTTGGCCGCCTTGTGCCTTGGGTCGGACCGTTTGCCACGAAATGCGACCATCTACTACGTTAAACCGGCCACCTTCGACCATCCCGGAATTTGCAAAAACAAAACCGCAGGTAAAAAGCTTGCCGATTTTCGAAAAAGCCGGCTATGGTTGACCCCTGCGGCCTAAACGTAGTAGATGGGCCCTTTCTGTGGTGCGGCACCAAGCCGGTCATTTTGGGATCGGACTATTTTGACTACTCATTGGCTGCTCTGGCAATCGGGCTGCAAAAGTAGTCAAAAAAGCTCCGTCCCAAATTAGCTACCTTGCTCTGGCGGGCGGGAGCAGGTAAGATATACCGAGCGCCTAGCGCGTTCGATGGGTTCGGATGACGACATGTTCCGAATCTGGTCAGGTCCGGAAGGAAGCAGCCATAAGGAGCCTCTGTCGGGCATCCGAATCCATCGAGCGCACGGGCGTTTTTTGGTGCCGTGACATGGCCCGGCCGGCGGCGAGGTGTTTGGTGTCTCGCTGGTCCTCGGCTTCGCCTGCGGGATCGCTCGACTACCAAACACCTCGCCGCCGACCGGGCCCCGTCGTCCAATAATCATCCGTAAAGGCGCGTTTATCTAATTTAAATCTATCCCTTGTGGAATGCGGCTTGCTGGTGTTGTCTGGGCATTGATGGCTACGTGGTTCAAGAGGCGGCGGTGCTGTTGCTTGAATTTTTGCAGTTAAAGAGGCTCGTTTCCCTAGGTTGGGGAAACGAGCCTCTTTTTGTCTCTGGGCTTGTGGATTGGTGAAGGCAGAATGCTCTGTCGGCTATTTTGAGTTCTTGATGCGGCGTGTGGCTGTGGCGGTTATTCCGAGTCCCATGGCGGCGATTCCTGCGAGTGCTATTGCGCTCGGTGCTGTGTCGCCCGTGTTCGCGAGCTTGCCGGCGGTCGTATTTGCTTGCTTGCCGCTGCTCGAGTTCGCCTGCTTGGTGGAGCTTGGTAGGGCGTCTTTGCCGGTTGCAGGTGAGGCAACGGGCGGTGTCGCCTCGGCGGGTTGCGTTGAGCCGGAGGGAGGCGTCGTCTCGGTCGGTTTCGTTATCTCGGGCGAGGTTGCCTTGTCTGCCGCGGCCTTTGCCTCTTCGTATGCCTTGCAGGCGTCGTCATAGGCCGCTTGCGCCTTTTCCAAATCGCCGAGGAGCGCATTTCGCTTGGCTATGTCCTCGTCGATGTGGGCTTTAGCTTCCTTTGCCTCACTTTCGAAATACTGAACCTGTTTTTCCTGGCTTTCGAGCCGGCGTTGGTAGCGGTGAAGATCATCTTCACAAGATTCTTCTCGCCTTTCTGCCGTCATGATCTCCATGCGCAACTGCTTAATATGCTCCTTAATAGCTGTGCTGGGCTCCTCGCCGCCGAGTGCTTCAAGTGCCTTATCTAATTCTGCCTGAAGGCCGCTTGTCCGGTTGTGGGCCTCATCGTATTTGGCTTGGGCTGCATCGACGTTCGCTTGCATGGCGGGAAGGGGTTTCCTCCGTTTGGCGGCTTCCGCCACCACCATGTCGTAGAGTTCTTGAAATGCGGCAATGTCATCATCGATTTCCGCAATTTTCTCGGGACTTGCGGCGTCTTTTGCGGCCTCGAGGGTTTTTGAGCGCTTCCTGCATGGCTGCATACGCTTTTTCTTTTGCGGCGGCCGCGTCTTCCGTCTGCAAGGCAACTGCACCGGTGGGGGCGCTGGTTTCTGCCGCGATCGCCGTTACGGGGGCGATTCCCGCGACAAGTGCCGCGGAAAGGGCGATGCCCACAGTTGCTCGTCTTGCTCTTCTTGCGAGAATGTCGTTCATCTCGGCACCTCATTTCAAGGGTCGGCGACTAACTTGGTAGCACTAATGTAAATATACCATGCTAGTTGACCCGACACTGGCTGGGTGTGCGCGTATACCCCTCTGAAAACTGAATCCCGTTAGAAATGACGAGTTGTTTACGCTTCTTTTGGGGTGGCGGTACTATCATGGTTCGAATTGAATGTGGATGATGATGGGGAGCGCCTATACATGATTGAGCTGCTCAGGCGTTTTGGTGGTAAGTTTCGCCGGTATATGGTGATTGGCCCTGCGTGCAAGCTGATCGAAGTGATCTTTGACCTGCTGACGCCGCTGGTGATTGCCCAGATGATCGATAAGGGTATTGGCGCACACGATGTCAACGTCGTCGCCCACTACGGTATGCTGCTTGGCGCCATGGCTGTAATCGGCATCTCGTTTACGCTCGTCTGCCAAAAGATGGCGGCGCTCACCTCGCAGGGCATGGGCACCGATATCCGCGGTGCGCTCTACCAGCACATCAACAAGTTGAGCTATGCCGAACTCGACCGCTTTGGCACGCCGTCGCTCATCACGCGCATCACCAACGACGTCAACCAGGTGCAGCTCGCTGTGGCGCTGGGCGTACGCATGCTCATCCGCTGGCCCTTCTTGGCGGTGGGCTCTATGTGCGCGGCCCTTGCCATCGACCTTAAGCTCGGCATGATCTTCTTGATCTGCACGCCCGCTATCGGCCTGGTGTTTTGGTTTGTCATGGCGCGCTGTATCCCGTATTACAGGCAGCTGCAGGCAAAGCTCGACCGCATCGCGCTTATCTGCCGCGAGGGGCTTTCGGGCGCCCGCGTTGTTCGCGCCTTTGTGCGTGAGGACCACGAGCGCGAGCGTTTTGCCCAAGCCGCCGATGACCAGGCCAATACTGCCATCGCGGTGGGCAAGCTCTCGTCGATCCTTAATCCCGTCACGTTTCTTGTGATGAACCTGGGCGTGTGCGCCATCCTGTGGGTGGGCGGCATCCAGGTCAACGTGGGCGAGCTTACGCAGGGCCAGGTCATGGCGTTTGTGAACTACATGACGCAGACCCTGACCTCCATCGTGTACGTCGCCAACCTGGTCGTGGTCTTTACCAAGGCGAGCGCGAGTGCTTCGCGTATCAACGAGGTGCTCAACTGCGAGCCGAGCATCACCGACGAGGGCAATCAGTCGGTTGCGCTGCCCAAGCCGAGCGAACTGGCGGGTGGCGCTGTTCCGGTCCCCGCGCTGAGCTTGAGCCATGCGAGCTTCTCCTTTGGCGCGGGCGCGGCAAATGCCGTCAACGATGTGACCCTGGAGCTCCCGCTGGGCAAGACGCTTGGCATTATCGGCGGTACGGGTAGCGGCAAGTCCACGCTCGTCTCGCTTATTCCGCGCCTATATGATGCGGGTACCGGCAGCGTGAGCGTGATGGGCGCCGACGTGCGCACCTGGCCGCTCGACCAGTTGCGCCGTGTGGTCGCGACTGTTCCGCAGCGCGCGTCGCTGGTGAGCGGCACCATCCGCAGCAACCTGACCTGGCGTGACGAGACGGCGACCGACGAGGAGCTCTGGGCAGTGCTCGACATGGCGCAGGCGAGCGAGTTCGTGCGCAACAAGCCGCAGGGGCTCGACGCCCCGGTCGAGGCGGGCGGCAAGAACTTTAGCGGTGGCCAGCGCCAGCGTCTGACCATCGCGCGTGCTCTGGTGGGCTCGCCGCAGGTTCTGATCATGGATGACTCCGCCTCGGCGCTCGACTTTAAGACCGACGCGGCGCTTCGCCATGCCATTCGCGAGCGCAGTGTGCGCGGTGCCGCCAAGGGCGGGCTGCCGCTCACGACCGTCATCGTAAGCCAGCGCGTCTCGACCGTGCGCGATGCCGACATGATCTGCGTACTCGACCACGGCTCGGTTGCGGGCCTGGGCACGCATGACGAGCTGTACGCGACCTGCCAGCTCTATCGCGAGATCTGCCAGTCGCAGCTGCGCCGCGAGGAGCTCGAGGGCCAGCAGGGGAGTGCGGCGCCCACGTCCGTCCCAAGTCCCGCGTCCGCCCCGGCTGCCCCGGCATCCACTTGCGCAAAGGAGGGCTGCTAAATGAATCCGTACACTTCCTCCGGTTCGGTCGCCACGATGACGGCCAACGTGTCCGGTAACGATAACCTCAACGACCTGGGCGACGGTCCGCGCCAGCTCGGCGATCCCGAGCGCTATCCCGTGGGTGCGGTGACCCGCCGCCTGCTGGGCTATGTTCGCCCGCATCGCATTTCGTTTGTGGCATCGTTTTTGAGTGCCGCCGTCTCGGTGATCCTGCAGCTCTACACGCCCATCCTCATTGGCGAGGGTATCGACCTGATCGTTGCCGCGGGCCAGGTTGACTTCGATGCGCTGCTGCCGCTTGTTACCAAACTCGCGCTCGTCGTGGTGGGGGCCGCGGCCTTCCAGTGGCTACAGGGCTATTGCGTTAACCGCCTGTCCTACGAAACGGTTCGCGACATGCGCGTGGAGGCGAGCGATAAGCTCAGCCGTATGCCGCTCAGCTTTATCGACAGCCATGCCCACGGCGACCTTATGAGCCGCGTGGTCAACGACGTCGATCAGGTGGGCGACGGTCTGCTGCAGGGCTTTACGCAGCTCTTCACCGGTGTTATCACCATCGTGGGCACGCTCGCGTTTATGCTCTCCATTAACCTGACCATGACGCTCGTGGTGGTGCTCGTCACGCCGCTTTCCATCTTTGCTGCCGGTGCTATTGCCAAGCTCTCCAACAAGAGCTTTACGGCTCAGCAGCGCATTCAAGGGCAGCTCGGTGGTCATATCGAGGAGTACGTAGGCGAGCAAAAGCTTGTCGACGCCTTTGCCTATGGTCCCAACGCCCAGCAGCGCTTCGATGCCCTCAATGCCGAGCTCTACACCGCGGGCGAGCGCGCGCAGTTTATGGGCTCGCTCTCCAACCCCGGCACGCGCTTTATCAATAACATCATCTATGCCGTGGTCGCTGTGATCGGCTGCGTGGGCGTGATCACGGGCGTGCCGGCGGCGCTTACGGTGGGCGGCGTGCAGATCTTCCTGTCCTATGCCAACCAGTACACCAAGCCGTTCAACGAGGTCACCAACGTCATTACGCAGATCCAGACGGCGTATGCCTCGGCGCGCCGCATGTTTGCACTGCTTGACGCGCGCGAGCAGGAACCCGATGCGCCGGATGCCGTGGAACTTGCCGCCCCGAAGGGCGAGGTTTCGTTTGAGCATGTGGACTTTAGCTATGTGCCCGACCGCAAACTGCTGCAGGACATCTGCATCGAGGCCAAGCCCGGCATGCGCTTTGCCCTGGTCGGCCCCACGGGCTGTGGCAAGACAACGCTCATCAACCTGCTGCTGCGCTTTTACGATATCGATGCTGGTCGCATTGCGGTCGATGGCCGGTCTTCGCGTGACTACACGCGCGCAAGCCTGCGCCGTGCCTTTGGCATGGTGCTGCAAGATACCTGGCTGTTCGAGGGCACGGTGGCGGAAAACATCGCCTACGGCTGTCCCGATGCAACGCGCGAACAGGTTATCGAGGCCGCCAAGCGCGCGCATGCGCACAAGTTTATCGTGCAGCTGCCAGGCGGCTACGACACGGTGATTGGCGAGGACGGCGGCACGTTTAGCCAAGGCCAAAAGCAGCTGCTGTGCATCGCGCGCGTCATGCTCACCGACCCGGCGATTTTGCTGCTGGACGAGGCGACCTCGAGCATCGATACCCGCACCGAGTTACAGGTGCAGGCGGCATTCGACGAGCTCATGGCCGGTCGCACAAGCTTTGTCGTGGCGCACCGCCTGAGCACCGTCCGCAACGCCGACTGCATTCTGGTGATGCGCGACGGGCAGATTATCGAGCGCGGCACGCACGACGAGCTGCTAGCGGCAGGCGGCTTCTACGCCGAACTCTACCGCAGCCAATTCGCCCAGTGAGCAAGCCCGTGGGGCATGTAATGCAGCGCTAGGGCGCGAGTGTGTCAGCGGGGGCAACGATAATGCCCTCGGGCGTTGTGTGGGCCGGCATGCCGAACCCGATGACGATGAGCTTGGCCGCGGGCGGTCTCTCGCCACGCTCGACAAGTTTGCGCTCGAGTCGAAGCAGGTTTGCAGATGCCTCGGGGATCTGCGGACTTCCGAGTTTTACTTCCACGGCAATCCAAGTTCCATCGCGCCTGTGTATAACGGCGTCGACTTCGAGATCGTCGGCGTCGTGGTAGTGGGACACCGACGAGTCGTTTGCGGCTGCATAGACCTTAAGGTCGTGCAGGACGAGGGATTCGAAGAGCAGTCCCAGCGTCTTCGGGTCAGATGCCAATGATTCCGGATTTGCTCCGAGCAGCGCAACGGCAAGCGAAGGGTCGGCAAGGTGCCTTTTTGCGCTTTGCCGCAGCTTTACCGGCGACCTGAGCGCCGGATGCCAAGCTGGGATATCATCGATGATATTGATTCGTCTCAGAGCATCCATGTATCTGGAGACCGAATTCTTCGAAACGCCGGTACCGATATCTTTGTCGATGGACTTCGATCCGGCAAGCGTCGACTCATTTCGCGCAAGCGATGTCAAAAGAGACCTGACCTTGACCGGATCACGCTTAACGCCGTCAGTTCTAGAAACATCCGATTCGCATACGCCATCAACATAAGCAGCGGCAATCCGCATGGCATTTTCAGTTGTTTTTCCCATCGCTTGAGGCCAACCGCCACGACACAGCAAATCGGCGATACCGGAGATGCCGGCAATCGATCCGACTGCCTGCTTAGCAGGATGACCTGAAAGCAGCGCTCCGATAGTGACTAAGCCAGAAGAAACGCCAAGCTCGAACAGCGTCATGGTATCCATTCGCAACCTTGCTATTCGTCCAACGCCACTATGCATCGGCTGCTTCGAATCTCGCGGCGTTGCTGAGCCCGTAAGAATAAACTGTCCGGATTCTCCCTGTCTTGCGTCACACTCGAAACGTACGGCATCCCACAGCTTTGGCTCTTCCTGCCATTCATCGATGAGCCTAGGAGAGGGTCCTGCTATTGCCTGTGCTGGATCGATCTGAGCCAGCTGGAGGGCGGCAAAATTACCAGTTGGATCGGAAAGAGACAAGGATGATCTAGCAAAACGTTTTGCCGTAGTGGTCTTTCCGCACCACTTTGGGCCTTGAATGAGAACCGCACCGAAGATATCGAGATTATGCCTGATTACCTTATCGATGCATCTGTCTACATATCTATCCATACTGCCTCCTTCTTTAATTGCTTTGATTATGTATTCTACCAGCAACGTGGTGACGATTAACGATAATTTGAGGTGATGATTAACGGAGAATTATGGTGACGATTGATGGCATATTATGGTGACGATTGTCATTGATTCGGGGGCAGGGCCGCTTGACTGTCCCAAATTTTAAAAAGTATGGGGCTTGCGCTGCGGGCATTTGTCCAAAGATGTTGCCTGCGTCGCCAATCGACAGACGGTGGTTTACATCTGTCACGTTAGTACTAAGATATTCATCTAATAAATTGCATTAGTGGCTTTAGTTTTTGGGGAAACGAGGCAACGTGACTATGACGTGCTCTTTGGTGGTTAACAGCAAGAGCGGTAATACCAGGATGGTTTCGGGCGCGATCAAGCGCGCTCTGCAGGCTGCGGGCGTTGAGTTTGTCCATGCCGCGGCGTTGAGCGACGATGCGGATGCAGATCAGGTTGCGCTCGAGGCGCAGGGTGCCTGCGCGGCCGACACGGTGCTCGTCGGTTTTTGGTGCGACAAGGGCGCGTGCACGCCTTCGGTCGCGGCGTTGCTCTCCGCCTTGCACGGCAAGCGCGTGTTCCTGTTTGGCACCTGCGGCTTTGGGGCCGACCAGAGCTATTATCAGCAGATTATCGACCGCGTAACTTCCAATTTGGCTGGGGATGCCGAGCTTGCGGGCTGGGCGATGTGCCAGGGCAAGATGGGCCCCGCGGTCAAGCAGCGCTACGAGGCCATGCTCGAGCAAGATCCCGAAAACGCTCGCTATAAGATGCTGCTCGACAACTGGGTTGCCGCGAAGGACCATCCCACCAAGGAAGATCTGGATAACATGGCTGCAGCCGCCAAAAAGGCCGTTTTGGGCGAGTAGCTTCGTCGTTCGCGGTCCTTCGTGCAAAACAATACAAATGTGAAAGCCCCGAGATTCTCGAGGCTTTTTTCTTGACACTCGTGGGCGCAACCGTGGCAAGCGTTTGGGACGATATTTTCCATCACCGCGATGACGAGACCGTCCTGGACGACACGCTCGCATGCGTTCGCTGGATGTATTCAGAGTGGGACGGGCTTTCCGGATGGATGGGGATTCGGAAAGTGCGTCCCAGAATTTGCTTTTGGAGTGGGATGCAGTTTCCCAACGGGGCCGTAAGCGGAAACTGCATCCCGTTCCGGACGTGAATTCTGGGACACGGTTTCCGGATACAAAAAAGGCCACATGACGTGGCCTTCAACTTATATATATTCAGCAGATTCCCCCATGACAAGCCGCGCTTCAACACCGAGGCGTCTGCCCGGCCGGCGCGGAATGTAAGGTTCATCGCGAGTTCCGCACGAGCCGGAGAGCACTTAATGTGCTCTCCGTGCGAGCAGGACTGCCCAAGCAGGGAATCTTACATTCCGCGCCGGCCGGGCAGACGAACCGGGATACAGGCCCGCTACTTAATCTTGGTCGTACCCGGCGCCAGGTTGGGGTCGGTCTCGTTGGCCTCGGTCTGGAAGTGCTCGGTGTACACGTTCTTGCCGTCGCGGAACATCTCGTAGTATTGCATCTTGGCGTAATCCTCGCGCGCCTTGGTTGCGGCAGCGGCAGCGGCGTCGTCACCGGTGACGTTGGAGGAGAGCGCCCAGCGCAGGCTGGCGTCCTCGTAGCCCACGGAGTTGATAGCGGGCAGCGACTCGCGCAGCGTCATGTGCGCCTTCTGATAGTCGGTCAGCGGTGCGCCGATCAGCTGCATCAGCTGCGTGGACAGGTAGTTGGTGGACAGGTCGTCGACCTCGCTTGTCTGGTCGCAGCCGGCAACGTCGTAGTTGGCCCAGATGATGTAATCGGTCTGCCACAGGCGCTCCTGATGCGTGGCGTCGTCCTCGCCGGTAAACCACTTATCGTTGAACTTGGACGGGAAGAACGGCTGGTGGTCGCCCCAGAACACCACGACCACCTTACGGTCGAGCTTGCTCAGGGCGTTGAGGAAGTAGCGAAGCGCCTGGTCGGACTGCTCGATGCACGAGACATACTCGTCGACATCGGAGAGCGTGCCGTCCTCGACGGTCTTGGTGTCCAGGTCGGTCGTGTCGATGTTCAGATGCATCTGCTTGTCGACCGGAAGCAGGCCCGTGTCGTAGCCCGAGTGGTTCTGCATGGTCACGTCGAAGATAAACTGAGGATCGGCGTTCTGGTCGAGCAGCTCAAGAATCTTGTCGTAGGTCGCCTGGTCGGTCACCATGCCGCGCAGGGTGTCGGCTCCCTGGAAGTCGTTGATGGACAGGAACTGGTCAAAGCCAAAGTCCTTGTACACGTTCTCGCGGTTCCAGTTGGTCGCGTGGTTGGGGTGCATGGCGGTGGTGGAATATCCGAGCGACTTGAACTGCTCTGCCAGGTTCCCGGTCGTTTCCATGTTGTAGATGGTGTAGGGGTACACGCCCGAGCCCAGGTTGGCCATGGAGTTGCCGGTCATAAACTCAAACTCGGTATTGGCCGTGCCGCCGCCGTAGGCGCTCACGTAGAGCTTGCCGCGGCTGAGGCAGTTGGACAGGCTCTTAAAGTACTGCGGGCCTTCGTAGCCGGCGCGCATGTTCTGGTAGATCGAAAGATCCGAGAAGGTCTCGTTCATGATGGCGATGACCGTGGGCTTCTCGCTATCGAACTGCTCCTTTGCGGCGGCGCGCTCGTCGCTCTTGGCCGCGTCGGACTTGTCGTAGGCCTTGGCGTACTTTTTGAGCGTGGCCTTGGCGTCGTCGACGGAGTAGTCGGCGGGTTTTGGCGGCTTGATGGACTGCGCCGCGCTAATGAAAGCGGGCAGGTAGCCCTCGCGCCAGTAGCTCTCGAGCGGGCGCCAGGTGTAGACGGTGATGCCGAGGGTGTTGTAGTAGTCGATGAGCGTGACGTGCGCGGTCACGCCGCCCAGGCACAGCACGGCGACGAGCAGGTTGGTGAGCAGCATGCGCTTGGCGTTGGCGGCGCCCTTCTGACGGTGCGGTGCCACCAGGCCGGCGTACTCGCATAGTAGCATGGCGATGGCGGTAAAGCCCATGGACAGCACGCAGAACAGCGAGATGGAGAAGGTGTAGCCGGTGCCGGCGACCGCGGCGGCGGTGGAGATGGCCGAAAGGTCGCCCGGCTGGATGGGCATGGATTTAAACGTGATGACGAAGAACTCGGCAATGCCCAGGACAAAGAGGGCAAAGGCCAAGACCGCGGGGGCTGCGCCGTGGCGCTGGAACAGGAAGAACAGGCCGACCATGAGCGTGGTGATGATGGCCCATTCGAGCAGGATGCACAGGGGGTAGACCCAGGTAAAGTCGTGGTTGGACGAGACCTCCATGCCCAGCAGCGCAAAGACGCCGGCGAGCAGCAGGCACAGGACGGCGGCGACGAGCGGTTTGCCCACAAAGGCGCCGCGCAGGCGGGCGAGCTTGCCGGTGGGGGCGGGGGCGTTGGGCCCGGCGAACGCAAAGACGCGCGGGGCGATGCGGTCGCGGGCGATGCTGGCCCAAGCGCAGCCGGTGAGGATGGCGTTGGTCAGGATGAGCATCACAAAGGCGAGCGGCTCGTTTTGCGCGACAAGGCCAATAGCGCCCCAGACGGTCAAAAAGAGCTGGAACAGGCCGAAGGCGACGCTCCAGGCGAAGGCGCCCTTGGCAACGGTGCCCGACTGAGCGCGAATGGCCTTGGCTTCGCGCAAAACAAGGTAGACGGTCGCCGCAAGACCGACGAGCGAGATGGCGGCAGCGAACATGCTGAGACTCCTCACAAACTAAAACGTACGAAAGCGGGGGTTTACCCGATTGTTACCAAGATATGCGCTGCAATTGGTGGCTGCGCACAACAACCAGCCATATTAACGCGCACGTGCGGCGGTGTGGCGCAATGTAGTGGCGGCCTGCGCGATAATGGACGGGAATTACACGGAAACGTAAAGGCTTCTTAAAGAATTAGCGAGGATAGAGCTATGGGCGAGCAGGTTTGTATGACGGGCACCGAGTACTGCGGCGGAGCTGTGGGCGTGGACGCGGGCGGCTATCCGGTCGAGACTACGGGCAACGCGGCGCTGGACATCTTGGAACACCGCTCGTCCACGCGTGCCTTCGCGCGTGATGATGACGACCGTCCCGTGGCGGTGACCGACGAGCAGCGGGCGGCGATCTTGCATGCGGCGAGCCGCGCGCCGTCGGCGGGCGCCATGATGATGTATTCCATCGTGAGCATCCGCGAGCAGGCAACGCTCGACCGCCTGGCCGACCTGTGCGACCACCAGCCCATGATCGCCAAGGCGCCCTGGGCACTTATATTTGTGGTCGACTATGCCAAGTGGATCGATCTGTTTGAGCACGTGGGCTGCTTTGAGCCCGAGCTTGTAGAGCGTACGGGCAAGGCACCCCGCCGCGCGCCGGGTCTGGGCGACTTTGCCATCGCGGCTCAGGATGCCGTGATCGCCGCGCAAAACGCCGTGGTTGCCGCCGAGGCCCTGGGGCTGGGGAGCTGCTATATCGGCGACATCGTCGAGAACGCCGAGGAAGTTGCCGCGCTGCTCGATCTGCCGCCCTATACCATGCCGCTGTCGATGCTCATCATCGGCACGCCCCGTAAGGAGCGCCCGGCAATCGCGCACCCCGTGGTGAACCTGGTGCACGAGGAGCGCTACTGCCGTGCGGATGCCGCGACTATGGATGCGCAGGTGGCCGAGATGGATGCGATGTTTCGCCCGCACGCCCGCGAGGTGGGGGAGCGCGTCGTGGATATCTACACCCGCAAGCACACGAGCCCCTTTATGGCCGAGATGAGCCGCTCCATGGAGTGGTGGTTCAAAAACTGGCTCGGAAAATGACGAATGTGACAAGGGGATAGTCCCTTTGTCACACTTCATATCGCCGCGGTGGCCTAAAGACTGTATAAATCTTTATCTAGCTGGGAAAACAGTGCATTAAAACATGGGCCGATTACCTATAATCCCTTCGAACATTAAAGTTGGGAGGAAACCGGCTTATGGAACAAAAGGCCAAGGAGGCAGCTTCGCACGCTGCGATTCCTGTGAGCATCTCGGCGATGCTCGTCACGCTGGGCGTGGTGTATGGCGATATCGGCACCAGTCCTATGTATGTAACCAAGGCGCTCGTTGCCGGCAACGGCGGCATCGGAAGCGTCACGGAGGAGTTCGTGCTCGGCGCGCTCTCCCTTGTCGTGTGGACGGTCACGTTGCTGACCACCATCAAGTATGTGCTCATCTCGCTGCGCGCCGATAACCATGGTGAGGGCGGCATCTTTGCCCTGTACAGCCTGGTCAAGCGCTGCGGCAAGTGGCTTATCATCCCCGCCATGCTGGGTGGCGCCGCGCTGCTCGCCGACGGCATCCTGACGCCGGCCGTTACCGTTACCACGGCCATCGAGGGCCTGCGCACCATCCCGGCGGTCCATGCCGTGCTGGGCGATGACCAGGGCCGCGTCGTCGCCATTACGCTCGCCATCATCATCGTGCTCTTCTTGGTGCAGCGCATCGGTACGGCCAAGATCGGTCACGCCTTTGGCCCCATCATGACGCTGTGGTTCCTGTTCCTGGGCGGCACGGGTCTGTTCTTTGTCTTCCAGCACCCCGCCGTGCTGCTGTGCCTCAACCCGGTGCGCGGCATCGCCTTTTTGCTGAGCCCCAACAACCACGCGGGCATCATGATTCTGGGCAGCTGCTTCCTCGCCACCACCGGTGCCGAGGCGCTCTACTCCGACATGGGCCACGTCGGCCGCGGCAACATCTACGCTACCTGGCCGTTCGTTAAGTGCTGCCTGCTGCTTTCCTATATGGGCCAGGGCGCTTGGCTTATGAACAACGCTGCCAACCCCGAGCTCATGGGCATTGCCGACCTCAACCCGTTCTACCAGATGCTCGCCCCGGGCCTGCGCCCGTTTGCCGTAGGCCTTTCCACCGTCGCGGCCATCATTGCCTCGCAGGCGCTCATCACCGGCGCATTCTCGCTGGTGTCCGAGGCCAGCCGTCTGGACCTCATGCCGCACATGCAGGTCTTCTACCCTGCCGAGACCAAGGGCCAGCTCTACATCCCCATGGTCAACAACGTCATGCTTGTCGGCTGCGTCATCGTGGTGCTGCTGTTCCAGAACTCGGCGCATATGGAAGCCGCCTACGGCCTTGCCATTACGCTGACTATGATGTGCACCACGCTGCTGCTCTTCTTCTACCTGCACGAGGAGCGCAAGCTCAAGGTTGCTCCGTGGATCTTCGCGGCCTTCTTCCTCTTGCTCGAAGGCTTCTTCTTCGTGAGCTCGCTCACCAAGTTCTTCCACGGCGGCTATTTCACCATCCTCATGGCCGCGCTCATCATGGGCATCATGGTGTGCTGGTACAACGGCACGGCGGTCGAGCAGCGCCAGTTTACGCTGCTGCCGCTGCGCAGCTACCTGCCGCAGCTCAAGCGCCTGCGTGACGACGACCGTTACGAGCGCATGAGCGACAACGTCGTGTACCTGACCAAGGACACCCATACCGACTACATCGACCGCGATATCGTCTATTCGATCTTGGACAAGCATCCCAAGCGCGCCCGCGCCTGGTGGTTTGTGAATGTCGAGACTATGGACGAACCGCACACCTTTGCCTATTCGGTCGAGACGTTCGGCACCGACTACGTGTTCCGCGTGCATCTGTACCTGGGCTACAAGATCAACCAGCGCGTCAATGCCTACCTGCGTCAGGTTGTTCAGGACCTGGCTGCCACCGGCGAGCTGCCGCCGCAGACGCATGACTACTCGGTCTACAAGGATCCGGGTAACATCGGCACGTTCAAGTTCGTCCTGATCCGTAAGCTTCTGGCGCCCGAAAGCGATGTGGAGCCCAGCGAGCGTACGGCCATTACGCTCAAGTACATCATCCGCCGCGCCGCCGGCACGCCCGCGCGTTGGTACGGCCTGGAGAACTCCAACGTGAGCTTTGAGTACGTGCCGCTGTTCACCAAGTTCAAGGCCGTGAACAAGATGCAGCGCTTGGCCCCCAACGAGCGGCCGTAGTCGACACTCGAGATTTGTCTACGAACGGGCGGGCTTGTAATGACGGGGATTGAGTCCTGGGAGGAAACCATGGATGCAAAGGTGCTTGACGGTTGCGATCTTGCTGCCGACCTGGTGCGTGAAGCGCGCGTCGACGCCGCCGAAGATCGGTTCTTTACGAATCGTGCCAACATGGACATGGCCGACCGCGTGATCTCGATCGTGGCACTGGTATTTGGAGCGGTGTGCGTGTGTGCCCTGCTCGCGCACGTGCTGTTTGTCTAGCGACCGCCGGTTGCAAAGGCTATACACTTGGAACCACCACAAGGGAAACCACCACAAAGGTGCCTGTCCCTTTGTGGTGGTTTTTGTTTTTGAGAGAGGGGCGGGACGCTGATGGACGTCCGTACGGACGGCGATATTGCCGATAGCTTTTGGTGGCGGCGCACAACGCTGACGCGCCGCACTCCTCTGTATGACGCCTGCGTATCGGTGGGGCTGCTGGTCGCGGCGACGATTGTGGGCGCGCTACTCGACCATCCGGGTCTCGCGCCGAGCATCATGATCGTCTATGTGTTTGCCGTTCAGCTGTGCGCATTCTTTACCTGGAGTCGCCTGTATTGCTTGCTGAGCTCGGCTGCCGCCGTGGCGCTCTACAACTTCTTGTTTGTCGACCCGCGCTACTCGCTGTCGCTTATCGACCGCGGCTATCCCGGCATGTTCTTCATCATGTTCGTGGTCTCGCTTGTGTCGAGCTCGATTGCGTTGGCCCTGCGCCGGGCCTTGGCGCAGGCTGCCGCCAGTGACCGTCGCACGCATATGGTGCTCGAGACCAACCGCATGCTGCAGCGCTGCGCCGACGAGCAGCAGATCGTTCACGCCATGGCCACGCAGCTGGCGCGTCTTTCGGGCTGCCCGGCCGTGTGGTACAGCGCCGACGCCGAGGGCGATGACCTGCTGCCGCGTGCGACATACACGGCCGTGGGCGATGCCGCGCCGGTGCATGAACTGGCGCCGCAGATGCCGCCGCGGCTCTCGGCGTCCGCCTATGTGGGAACGCCGCTCGATGCCACCTATGGTGGCTCGGCGTTTTATGGCATCTACCTGACGGTTCGCACAGGCGACGGCTTCGCGCGCTCGGGCGACCCCGCCTCGGTGGTGGGCGTGCTGGCTATCGTTGCCGAGCCCAACGTGCTGACGCATGAGGAGCGGACACTTGCCGATGCCATCGTGAGCGAAGGCGAGCTGGCGCTCGACCGCGCCCGCGCCATGGAGGCCCGCGAGGAAGCGGCGGTGCTCGCCAAAAACGAACAGCTGCGCGCCAACCTGCTGCGCTCCATCTCGCACGATCTGCGCACGCCGCTCACCAGTATTTCGGGTAATGCCGACGTGCTGCTCGATCAGGGCTCGACCGGCACCGCGGTGCTCGATGCCCAGACGCGCCGCGGCCTGCTTCTATCCATTCGCTCGGACGCGTTGTGGCTCAACGCCACCGTCGAGAACCTGCTCGCCATCACCAAGCTCGAGGGCGGCGGCATGCATCTGTCGACTACGCTCGAGCTCATGGACGATATCGTCGAGGAGGCACTGCGCCACGTGAACCCTGCCGTGCGCGAGCACGACCTTAAGGTGGTGGCGTGCGATGAGCCGGCGCTCGTCAACGTCGACGCGCGCCTGATGGTGCAGCTGGTGGTCAATCTGGTGAACAACGCCATCACCTATACGCCCGCAGGCTCGCATATCGTGATTTCGATTGGCGTCGACGATGGACGCGTGGCGTGCTCGGTGGCCGATGACGGCCCGGGCATTGCGCCCGAGGACCGCGAGCGAATCTTTGAGTCGTTCTACACCGCCAACCACGGTCTTGCCGACAGCCACCGCAGCGTGGGCCTGGGTCTTTCGCTCTGCCGCTCCATTGCGCTGGCGCATGGCGGTAGCATAGAGGTTGCCGCGGCGGACCCGCACGGCTCGGTCTTTACGATTGAGCTTCCCGTCGCCGATGTTTCGTTTGATAAGGAGTAGCGCTGTGCCGAACTCTGCCGTAAAACCGCTCATCTTGGTCGTTGAGGACGACCCCGCCGTTCGCAATCTTATCGTTGCCGCGCTCGAGGCGCACGGCTTGCGTCATATGGCCGTGGAGACCGCCCATGCCGCTATCGCTGCCGCCTCATCGCAAGCGCCGAGCATTGTGTTGCTCGATCTGGGTCTGCCCGATATGGACGGCGTCAAGGTGGTGGAGTCGGTGCGCGCATGGTCGGGCATGCCGATCATCGTGGTCTCGGCGCGCAGCGAAGATGCGGACAAAATCCGCGCGCTCGATGCCGGTGCCGACGACTATCTGACCAAGCCGTTTTCGGTCGAGGAACTGCTCGCGCGCATCCGCACGACGCTCAGGCGCCTTTCGTATGCGCAAACGGGCGGCGTTGTCTCCGAGGGCTCGTTCGATACCTGTGAACTGCATATCGATTTTGATGCCGGCATTGCCACGATGGATGGCGAGGAGTTGCACCTGACGCCGATTGAGTACAAGCTCCTGTGCCTGCTGGCGCATAACGCCGACAAGGTACTGACGCACCAGTTTATTTTGCACGAGATTTGGGGCACGGCGACCAAGAGCGACCTGGCGAGCCTGCGTGTCTTTATGGGCACGTTGCGCAAGAAGATCGAGTCCGACCCCGCGCATCCGCGCTATATCCAGACACACGTGGGTATCGGTTACCGATTGGTCATCCAGGGATAGGTCGGCATCCGCCATCCCAATATGAGTTGCGGTGAAATACGGTCTAAATTTGCCTAATTCCAGGCAAAGCAGTCCGTATTCCACCGCAACTTCGTTATTTGCCCTTGGGCTTGCTGGCGTAGAACTTTTTCTTTTTGGGCTTGCCGGCGGGGGAGGGCTTGCCGACAAAGTTGGGCTTGCCGTTGCCGGCCTGCGCGTGCGCGGGCGCCGTTGCGCGAGGCTTGCGGGTTTCGGGGCTGCGCAGCTCCTCGGTTCGCTCGGCAATCTCCTCGGCGCTAAAGCCGACTTCGGCCATGGCGTCCTCGATGGGCAGGCGGCGCACGATATAGCAATGGTGCACCTTCTGGTTGCGCGCGAAATCCTCGGGGATGGTCTGTGCCGTAATGTCCTCCAGCACCACGCCCGCGCGTGCGAGCTTGCGCGTTTCGGGGCGGAAGCCGCGCAGGTTGCAGCTAAAGATGGCATGGCCGCCCTGCGCGAGCAGGCGCGATACGCCGGCCAAAAGCTCGACATGGTCGCGCTGAACATCCCAGGTGCGACGGCCCATCTTGGACGAGTTCGAGAACGTGGGCGGGTCGACAAAGATCAGGTCCCAGCGGTTGCGCGTCTGGCGCTGGTCACGAATCCAGGCGAGCACGTCGTCGCGCACAAAGTGATGCTGCGGCCCCACAAAGCCGTTCTGACGCATATTGCGCTCGGCCCAGTCCAGGTAGGTGTTGGAAAGATCGACCGTCACAGTTTCCTCGACGCCGCCGTCTGCCGCATAGCAGGTGGCGGTGCCGGTGTAGGCGAACAGGTTGAGGAAGCGGCGTGCCTGTTTGGCGTGCTCGCGCACCAGGTTGCGGGTGACGCGGTGATCCAAGAAGATGCCCACATCCAGGTAGTCATCAAAGTTGACGGCAAAGGTGAGTCCACCCTCTTCGATGAGCGGCAGACGACGGCGTGCGATATTGGCGCGCTCGCCCGAGCCGCCCTTGCCGGCGCCCTGCTTGCCGTACTGCGAGCCGCCGCGCGAACGCATGCGGGCCTTGGCGTGCACATGCTCGGCGGGAACATCCAGGATGCGGGGCGCAATGGCCAAGATGTCGAGCATGCGGGCCTGGGCCAGCGCGGGGTCGATGGTCTTGGGCGCGGCGTATTCGGCGATGACGAGCCAGCGGCCCGGCGTCTGCGGGCAGCCCTCGTACAGGTCGATGGCGGCGGAGTAGTCGGGTAGGTCGGCATCGTAGACGCGGTAGCAGCTCACGCCCTCGCGCTTGGCCCACTTGCGGCGCAGACGGGCATTCTTGCGCAGGCGGTTGGCGAACTGCTCGGACTCGGGGATGAGCACGGGCAGCGGCTTGCCGTCACCCAGGTCGAGCGTGGCGGCAGGTTCGGGCATGAGGGTGTCGGCGGCTTCGTCTTGGGCATCTGCGGTCTGCTCCTCGGCATCTGCGCTGGTCGCAGCTTCGAATGCCGCGGCGGCGTGGTCGAGCGAGGGCCAAACCTCAAGAGCCGCCTCCTCGTTATTGGGCATGATGGCGATCGAACGCTCGGGCTCGGCGTGGAGCGCGCGGGCCAGCAATCCGTCGCGGGTGAGCGCGGCGACCGGTGCCGAAGCGAGCTCGGGCGCGCGGCGCAGCTCGCCGACCAGCGTCATGGCGTCGTGCATGAGCGAAAGCGGGGTCTCGGTGGTGTCTGCGACCACGGCGGCACTGGCGACGGCGCCCGCATGGTCCAGCACGGTGGCGGGCTTGGCGGCACAAAAGTCGACAAAACGCTTGTAGCCGGCGCACTTGGCCATGCGCTCGGCAGTCTTGCGGGCGGCGGGGTCGATGTCTACGGCCACGATGCGCGCCTGGCGCTCGCGCGCTGCCGCCCCGCGCTCGCGCGCCTCGGCAAGCAGCTGCTCCCACAGAGCGGCGTCGTGCAGCTGCCAGCCCTCAAAGCCCCAGCGCTCGCGTGCGGCGCCCGGGGCGCGGTCGGTCAGAATGTTCACGGCTTCCAGCAACAGGCCGCCGCCGGCGCACGAGGCATCGATTAGCGTGGGAAGGGCTTCATTCTCGTAATCGTCGGCCGTCAACTCGCGCTCACACAGTGCGGTCCAGCCGACCTGCGCCAGCACCAGGGCGGCGTAGTCGGGGCGCAACACGTGCGCGCCCTCGCCGGCACGGGTCGCCGCGGGCGGCAGGCGCTTGAACAGCGGGTCGCCCGAAAGGTCCAAGCTGATGCTCGCGCGGCGCTGGCGCAGCGAAAGCAACAGGTGAACGTCGGGATCGGCGGCGTCGACATCGGCGCGACGGCCCGTGGTCTCGGCCAGACGGTCGCACAGCGCGTCCTTGGCGCGCAGGGCCGAGAAGCGCGTGTTGCGCAGCTGCTCGGTCACGCCGCGGGCGGTGATGGAAATGGTGGCGCCGGGGCGGACGATGTTCTCCCAGGCGATGTCGTAAACGCTGTCGTACAGCTCATCGGCATCCTGCGCCTCAAAGCGCCCGAGTACCACGAACACACGGCTCGCCAGGCGCGACCACAGACAGGCGCGGTAGCCTTCTTCGAGCTCGCCCTCAAATGTAGCGCGGCCCTTCAGCCGGCGAACATGCGAAAGCCCGAGGCGTTTAAGCTCATCGGCGAGTGCGGACTCAAAGCCCTCGGGGCAGCTTGCGTAAAATTCCATGGGTGACCTCTCTGGTTGCGTCGCTCCATTATATGATGGATACTTCGTTTACTCTCGCCCCCGAAAGGAACCCATATGATTGATGCGTGCCCCGATTCCGCCGTGCTCTTTTTTGACGTGGACGGCACGCTGACGTCGTTCGATCCCGACAACATGACCGACAAGGACTTTTCGGCGGTTCGCCCCTCGCAGGCGGTCGTCGAGGCGTTTCATCGTCTGCGCGACGCGGGACACCATGCATTTATCTGCACGGGTCGTCCCTTGTGGCTGATTGCCGATGGCCTGCGCGCGCTGAACCCGGCGGGTGTCGTTGCCATGGCGGGAGCGACGCTCGAGGTCGAGGGTCGCGTGGTGCATGAGGACTGCTTTGACGAGGACGTTATCGCGGAGCTCGCACGCCGTATGGCCGCGGTAGGGATTGAGGCCTTTTTCGAGACCAACGTGGCTACTTTTGCCCTGGAACCCGCGGGTGTTGAGCAGTCGTCTCTGATCGGCACTTCTGTGGTGCACAGCGCCGAGGAGATGCGCGTCGACGGCAGTCTGCGCGTGGGCAAGGTGTGCATCGTCGCGAGCTACCTGGCTCGCGTAGCCAACGATGACGGCTTTATCGATCGCGAGTTTGAGCTGTGCAACACCGGTGGTCAGAATCGCGAGCTGAGCCCCAAGGGCATTGACAAGGGCGTGGGCGTGGCGCGAGCGCTGGAATACCTGGGTCGCACCGGCAACGCGCGCACCTTTGGCTTCGGCGATTCGGGTAACGACCTGGGCATGCTCGCTGCGGTCGAGACGGCCGTGGCCATGGGCAACGCCATGCCCGAGGTCAAGGCGCTCGCCGACTACGTGACCGACGATGTCGCACACGACGGCACCGTCACAGCGATGCAGCATTTCGGCCTCATCTAATGAATCCCGCGTTCTGACGTTTGCCCAAACTGCGACTCTTTGCTTTTACATGCTCAATCGATTTATCAATCCAAACACTGAGGTGTTTATACCGTTCGCCGAGAAGATAAAAAACCGCAGCTCACGCCTTGATAAACGTAGGTAAAGTGTTTAGCAGTTTATCGGCCGTATGCTAACGAAAGGAATCAGGCAGATGGCAATCAAGGTGTTCGCTGACGGTGCAAACCTCGAGGGCATGCTCGACATGTACGAGAACGGCAACGTTCAGGGTTTCACGACCAACCCGTCCCTTATGAAGAAGGGCGGCGTGACGGATTACCGCGCGTTTGCCAAAGAGGTCTTGACCCACATTACCGATGTGTCCGTCTCGTTTGAGGTCTTTGCCGACGACGTCGAGACCATGGAGGTCGAGGCCCGCGAGATCGCTACCTGGGCCGAGAACGTCTACGTCAAAATTCCGTGCGTGACCACCAAGGGCGAGTCCACCGCCGAGCTGGTGCGCAAGCTTTCGGCCGACGGCATCAAGGTCAACGTCACCACCATCTTTACGCCTACGCAGGTCGATGAGATGGTCGAGGCCGTCGACGCCGAGACGCCGTCCATCATCTCGCTCTTTGCCGGCCGTATCGCCGATACCGGCGTCGACCCCATTCCGTTTATGACGGAGTCGGTCAAGAAGGCCGCCGCCAAGCCCAACTGTGAGGTCCTGTGGGCGTCCACGCGCGAGCTCATCAACATTTACCAGGCCGAGGCCTGTGGTTGCCAGATCATCACGGTGCCCAACAGCATCCTGGCCAAGCGCAAGAACATTGGTCGCGACCCGTACGAGGTCTCGCTCGACACCGTGCGCGGCTTTGCCAAGGATATCGCCTCGCTCGGCTTCCACATTCTGCCGTAACGCGAACACTGGCTGCGCCGAGGGTTGTTCGCCCCGGCCTTTCCTTTCCCTATCGCTCACGCGCTTCGCGAGGGTCGCGCTAGGCAAAGGAAAGGCCGGGGCTGCCGACACGAACTTGCTAGTAGGTTGGTGTTTGGCTTCCATATCCTGCCGTGGACAAAGGTACCCCCGCCTGCGACGTGCAAAATCGAGAGTATTCAGCAAGGTAAAGGTTTTTATCAGCTAGCTGAAGCACGGAACAGCCCCCGTTTTGGCTCTGACGACGCTAAAACGGGGGCTGTTTTTGACTTTATTGCCTCTGAGGGGCGTTCGGGGCGGCGGAAATTGCAGAATACTCGCGATTTTGCACGTCGCGAGAGGGGGGACCCTTGCTTTAGGTGGTTTACTTCCCCTGCACCATGGTGAGCGAGATCTTCTTGCGGTCGCGATCGACCTTTTCCACCCACACCTTTACCGTGTCGCCGACGCGCACCACGTCGCTCGGGTGTTTGACGAAGCGGTTGGCGAGCTTGGAGATGTGCACGAGGCCGTCCTGGTGCACACCCACGTCGACGAAGGCGCCAAAGTCGACGACGTTGCGCACCGTGCCCTTGAGTTCCATGCCGGGCTCCAGGTCGTCGATGGAAAGTGCCGAGCGGCTAAAGACCACCTCGGGTGCGTCGTCGCGCGGGTCGCGGCCGGGCTTCTTGAGCTCGTTGACGATGTCGATGAGCGTGAGGGTGCCGCAGTTCAGGTCGCTTGCCAGCGCCGAGATGCTGCCCAGGCGGCGCTCGATGTCGGGCACGCCGCCGCGGCTGAGCTCGCTTGTTTTAACGCCGGCGCGTTCTAGGACGGCCGTGGCCACCTCGTAGCTTTCGGGGTGGACGCTCGTCGCGTCGAGCGGGTTCTTACCGCCGCTAATGCGCAGGAAACCCGCGGCGTTGAGGTATGCCTTGGGTCCCAGCTTGGGGACCTTCTTGAGCTGGCGGCGATCGGTAAAGGCGCCGTTTTCCTCGCGGTAGGCCACGATGTTTTTGGCCACGCTCGGCGTAATGCCCGATACGTATCCCAGCAAACTTGCGCTCGCGGTGTTTACGTCGACGCCCACGCGGTTGACGACGTCCTCCACCACGTGGCCCAGGGTGCGTGAGAGCTCGGCCTGGTCAAGGTCGTGCTGGTACTGGCCCACGCCGATGGACTGGGGCGGAATCTTGACGAGCTCTGCCAGCGGGTCCTGCAGGCGGCGGCCCAGGCTCATGGCGCCACGCACGGTGACGTCCAGATCGGGATACTCCTGGCTGGCGAGCTCGGAGGCGGAGTACACCGACGCGCCGGCTTCGTTAACGATGGTGTAGCGAAGGCTGGGCGCCTGCTCGGCAATGAACTCCGAGACGACTTCCTCGGTCTCGCGGCTGGCGGTGCCGTTGCCGATGACGATAGTGTTGACGCTGTCCTTTTTGACGAGGCGGGCGAGCTCGCGCTTGGTGCCGGCGACGTCGTGGCGCGGCTTGGTGGGGTAGACCACGCCGTGGTCGAGCAGCTTGCCGGTCTCGTCCATGACGGCGACCTTGCAGCCGGTGCGGTAGCCCGGATCGAGCGCGAGCACGCGGGCGCCGCGCACGGGGCGTGCCGAGAGCAGGCCCTCGAGATTCTTGGCAAAGACATTGATGGCCTCGGTCTGCGCACGGACGGTGAGTTTGGCGCGGGCCTCGCGCTCCAGCGAGGGGGCCATGAGGCGCTTGTAGCCGTCGGCGATGGCGGCGTCAAAGACGGGCGCGAAGACGCCCTGGCGTCGGGGCCAACGGCTGCCGAGGCGTGCCGTGGCGGCGGCGCCGTCGACGTTCACGCGCACGCGGAGCTTGCCCTCGCGCTCACCGCGGTCGATAGCCAGCACGCGGTGGTTGGGTATACGGCGCAGCGGCTCATCATAGCTGTAGTACGGCTCGTAGGGGGTCTTCTCGGTGGGGTCGGTGGCCTCGACGACGATGTCTGCGGTGTTTTGCGTAAAGGCACGCAGGTCGGCGACGTTCTCGGGGTCCTCGGCCACCGTCTCGGCCACGATGTCCGCCGCGCCGGCGAGCGCCTTCTCGGGCGTGTCGAAGCCGGCTTCCTCGTTGACGTATGCCGCGGCGGCGTCGAGCGCGCTGCCCTTGGCCGAGGCCTGCATGATGACCATGTTGGCAAGTGGCTCCAGGCCTGCCTCGCGGGCCTTCTGTGCGCGGGTCATGCGCTTTTTGCGGTAGGGCTTGTAGAGGTCCTCGACACGCTGGAGCTGCGTGGCCTCGCGAATTTGCTGTTCGAGCTCGGGCGTAAGTTTGCCCTGGGCGTCGATGAGCAGAATGACGTCCTCTTTGCGCTGTTCAAGATTGCGCAGGTAGGACAGGCGCTCGTCGAGTGCGCGCAGGGCGACGTCGTCCATGCCGCCTGTGGCTTCCTTGCGGTAGCGCGAGATAAAGGGGATGGTGTTGCCCTCGTCGATGAGCTTGACGGCTGCCTCGATGTTGGCGGCCTTAAGGTTGAGCTCGCGGGCGAGCTGGGCGATAAGATCCATGGGACTCCTTGCGTTTAAGGTGCGTTTGCAGCACAGGGCTACCAAGGATACCACCCGTCCTAAAAGACTGTTTTGGGGCCGCGCCACGAAAACGGCCTATCTACTACGTTTGAACCGTATTGGTCGACCATCCCCGGTTTTCCGAAAATATGCAACCCGTCTACCTGCGGTTTTTATTTCGAGAAATTTGGCATGGTTGAGGGTGGTCGGTTAAACGTAGTAGATAGGCCCATTTCGTGGCGAACGAACCAAGCTGAGGCGCAAAATGGCCCCCGTCCTAGAAAAATCGTCAGCGAAGTAGCAAAAAGCCCCACGGGCAGGAGGCTGCTCGCGGGGCAAAGAAGAGGGGCTTGTTGGTGGCGGACCGAAGGGTTCGGCATGGGGCTTCTGCCACGGTCGCTCTTAAGGCATTACAGCTCGACGAGCTGGCCGGTCTCGGCGGCCTCCTTGATGGCGTTGAGAAGCGTGAGCGTCTTGACGTTATCGGCGGGGGTCACGACGGGTTCGACCTCGCGGCGGACAACCCTCACAAAGTGCTTGAGCTGCATCTTGTGCGGCAGTGCCGGGTCGACGGCCGGAATCTCCATCTGCAGCGGCTTGTGCCAGTTGGAGGCGCCGTCGTAGGAGAACTGGTGCAGGCGGGGCAGCGACAGGGCGCCCAAGGTTCCGCCGATAAAGTAGGCGTCGGCGTCGAAGGGGCGGTACTGCGGATCCTCGCGAGCGGTTGCCTCCCAGTTCCAGGGGCTGGCGGTGGCGTCGGAGATGGTCATGCTTGCGAGCGCGCCATCGGCAAAACGGACGTTGACCACAGCGGAGTCCTCGGTCTCAAAACCGCGGGCGGCGCTGGACTGCATACCCTGGACGGCAACGGGCTCGCCCAGCAGATAGCGGAGCAGGTCGACGTCGTGCACCAGGTTGACCAGGATCGGGCCGGCACCCTTCTTGCGGCGCCACTCGACATCAAAGTACTCGTCATTCTTATAGATCATGTAGTGGAAGCTCGACACGGTGAGCTTGCCCAGTTCGCCGGACTCGATGATCTCCTTGGCCTTGTTGACGAAGGGGTTGTGGCGACGGTGCTGGCCCACGAGCACGGGCACGCCGGCGGTCTCGGCCTCGGCGGCGAAGGCCTGGGCATCCTCCAGGTCGTTGGAGATCGGCTTTTCGACCAGCGGCACGATGTTGCGCTTCACGGCCTCGCGAGCAACGCCCAGGTGCAGGTCGTTGGGCGTGGCGATAATGACGGCCTCGGGCTTGACCTCGTCCATCATCTGGGCGGGATCGGTGTAAAACGGCACGCCGGCGGCCTCTGCCGTGGCGCGGGCGCCCTCAAAGGCGTCGGCGATGGCGACGAGCTCGGCCTCGGGCTCCTCGGTGACAAAGCGGATGTGGTTGCGGCCCATGGCGCCGGCGCCGATAACGGCAATGCGGACGGGGTTGAGCTCAGACATTTCGACTCCTTAATACTGGTGACCGGTGGAATGCGACAAAGGGGCTGTCCCTTTGTCGCATCGGTAAAACTAGGCGGACTTCTTCTTGCTGTCGGAGACCATCATGTAGACCGTGAGCACGACGGCGATGGCGGCGATCACGATGGCGCCGTAGAAAGACTGCTGGTAGGCGGCGCTGCCGACCTCGGCGTGATACAGCACGGCGGTGATGGGCTGGCTGATCCAGGTGGAAGCGGCATAACCCAAAAACATGATGCCGTAGTTGACGCCGATGTTGCTGGTACCAAAGGCGCCACCGGTGAGCGGCGGGTAGATGACGAGCAGGGCGCCAAAGCTAAAGCCGAGCAGGGCGAGCGCCACAAAGAACATGCCCTGCGTAAAGCTCATCGACATGATGACGAGTGCGACGATGGTGACGACAAGGCTGATGAGCAGCGACTTATAGGCGCCGAGCTTGTCGATGATCTGGCCAAAGGACAGACGGCCGACCAGGTTGGCGCAGGTGTTGACGGAGACGACCACGCCGCCGAGGGCGACGGCCGCGGCGCTCGTGGGGTCGGCGAAGAGCTGGACGGCGGCGATGGAGGCAACCTTGCCCACGAGCAGGGTGCCCGCGGTGGCGGCAAAGGCGAAGGTGACGATGAGGACCCAGAAGCGCGGGGTCTTGACCATCTCGCTCGGGGTGAGGTCGCCGAAGGTGCCGGCGTGCGCGCCGCCCTTGGGGGCCTCGAAGCCCTCGGGCAGCCAACCGGCCTCGGGGGCCTTCAGGAACAGGGCGGAGGCGGCGATCGTCACAAAGAAGATGACGCCGAGCGCCTTAAGGGCGCCAAAGATGCCCAGGCTCGGGATGAGTAGCGAGGCGAGCACCGGGGACAGCACGGCGGGGCCGGCGGTCGAAGCGGCGAGCGTAATGCCGGAGGCGAGACCCTTCTTGTCGATGAACCACTTTTGGCCGGTGGTGAGCGCCGGGTTGTAGCCCAGGCCGTTGCCGACGGCGGCGACGAGCGAGAACCACAGGTAGAACTGCCACGGCTCGGTGACGGTGCCGGACATGAACCAGCCCACGCCGTAGCACACGGCGGCGGCGATCACGACGTTGCGGGGGCCGATTTTATCGGAGATGCGGCCGGCGAAGATGCCCGTCACGGCCATGATGGTCTGGAAGACGGGGAAGGCCCAGGTAAGGGCGCTGGACCACTCGGGGTAGACGGCGAGCAGGTTCTTGCTTACGACGGAATACAGCGCGATGGAGCTGATGAAGAACATGGTGACGCACGCGGCGGAAAGCACGACAGCGCGACCCTTGTTGGAGTTGGTGGAAGCCATTGGACTCTTTCTAATCGATACGGGGGAGGAGCGGGCGTGTCCGCGGGGCCTCCCTGTCAGGTTGGTTACTGGTCAGTTGGCTTTGCGACGCCGGACTCATCGGACCAGAGCTCGACACCCTTGTTCTTAAGGTAGTTGTCGGCATAGGCGCGACGGCCGCCGGGCTTGGCGGTGAGGTCGCCCATCATGTTGGAGAAGCCGCCATCGACCTTGATGGCGTCGCCGGTGGTGAAGTCCGAGCGCGTGGACGCCAGGAACATGACGGCGTTGGCGATATCGCTCACCTCGCCGATGCGACGCGTGGCGATCAGACGGCTGCGGCTCTTCTCGACCTCGGGGTCGGCGTAAAAGCTTGCCGACATGGGGGTCTTGACGAAGCAGGGCTCGACGCAGTTGGAGCGCACGCCGTAGGGGCCCCACTCGGCAGCCAGCATCTTGGACATCATGTTGACGCCCGCCTTGGTGGAGCTGTACACGCCCGAGAACGTCTCGGGGGAGTGACTGGCGACGGTCGAGATGTGCACCAAGCGGCCCTGGCCGGCCTTGATCATCTCGCGACCAAAGCGCTGCGAGGTGATGAAGTAGCCGGTGAGATTGACGTTGAGCACCTGCTCCCAGTCGCTCAGCGGCAGGTCTTCCATGGCGGCGAAGCGCAGGATGCCGGCGGTGTTGACGAGAACGTCGACGCGGCCGAAGTCGGCGATGGTGGCATCGACGGCGGCCTGAACCTCGGCCTCGTCGGTGGCGTTCATCTTGTAACCCTCGGCGTGGATGCCAAACTCGGCGGCGAGGTCGGCGGCTGCGGCCTTGACCTTCTCCTCGTCCAGGTCGAGCAGGACGACATTGGCGCCGTTGCGGGCGAACTCGCGGCAGATCTCGACGCCCATACCGCCGAGTGCGCCGGTCACGGCGCAGACATCGCCCTCGAGCTTAAGCCAGTTGCTCATAGGAACTTCCCTTCTTGTGCCTCCCGGTGGGTCGCTCCCATTAACCGACCCACGTGGTTTTCGCTGGTTATCGTATGCTTTGCATTTGCGCAGGTGAATTGCATATTTGTTAGAATAGCGTTAACCATAGGTTTACACTGTGCGATGCAGTTTTTTCTCAATTGAGCGCGTGACCTGCCAAAACGACCCCCTTCGGCAGTTCATTGCCATGCGTCTGGAAACGGGAGATTGACGTGTACGATCGACGACTCGAGGCCATATCGGCCGCCGCGGAGCTGGGAAGCTTCTCGCGTGCGGCGGCAAAATTGCGCGTGTCGACCCCGGCGCTCGTCAAGCAGGTGTCGGGCTTCGAGGCCGAGTTTGGCATCACGTTGTTCGAGCGCTCGCATTCGGGTGTTAAGGTGACGCCGGCGGGCGCTCTGCTGGTGGACGACGCGCGCTCGATCATGCGGCAGTCCGAGGATGCGCTGCGTCGCGCCCGACGCGCGGCGGGCGATGGCGGTGCCGTGCGTCTGGGCGTGTCGATGATGTGCCCGGGGCGCCAAACGCTATCGATGTGGTCGGGCATCCATGATCTGGAACCGTCGCTACGATTTGAGATTGTGCCGGTAAGCGACCTCTATGACGAGCGCGAGACCGTCATGCGCAGCTTGGGCCGCGAGGTCGATGTGGTGCAGTCGAGTTTTTCGACCCCACGCTGGGGCGACGCCTGCCAAAAGCTTCGCGTCGTTAACGTGCCGTTTTATATCGACCTGCCACGCACGAGCCCGCTTGCCCGCAAGAATCGCATTACGGTCGCCGACTTGGAGGGCATGCGCCTGCGCGTGCTCCGTCACGGCAACGACGCTATGGACAGCCTGCGCATCGACCTGTTAGCCGACGGCGGTGTGGATGTGATCGATGTGGATAGCTTTGACTTCGCGCTCTTTAACGAAGCCGAGGAAAAGGGCGACGCGGTGCTCACCTGCGGCGCATGGTCGGGCGTGCACCCTGCCTTTGTGGGCGTGCCGTTCCTGTGCGGGCGAGAGGTACCGGTCTTTTTGCACTATCCGCTCGAGCCAACCCTCCAAGTCCAGAAATTCGTCAACGCCATGGCACAACTTCTTAAATAGCTATCGTGTCGATGATTCTTTAAGGCTCTGTTAGACCAGGATTGACATTCCGCCCCGTCATCTTCTTGCGATTGCGCAATGGTCGCCCCTTGTCGAATCTGAATCCGGCAAGGGGCGATGCGCCCGAGACCGGACGAGTTGCTCGCCTGGCCCTGCCGTTTCATGCCGACCTGCCGGCTATCTCGCCGTCTCCCCGTCTGGCGCCGGCGTCTTGACCCT
>CAUACA010000014.1 GCA_958427355.1 uncultured Collinsella sp.
TTCAACCGAGCACCTCCTTTTTGTATTGCCTGTATGCACAGACCATCTCTTGATAACTCCGCTCCGAAGGCGACGACGCCAGTGCTTCTCCCTCGTCGAATATAAGCCGTTCGAGCAGCCCCCAATCAAGTCGGTCGACGAATGCCTGACTATGAAGATCGATGATGTCGTTCGGACGGAAGGCATAGAGCTTCATTACCGCCAGATCCTCCAAGGATGGCGTAAAGTACCTGATAAAACGCGCCCCAATATCCAAGGGGATCAAACGATCTTCGTAATTGAATGGCATCTGATTACAATATGCCACCGCCATACCATTCACCTCGGGGTATCGAGCTATGATCTCGCGGAGGCACCTGTCCGCCTCAAACACATCGATGTCATGTGTAACCGAACGATTCGTCACATCGTTTAGCATGAAGGCGCTTCCTCCCACCAATACAACGCTCGGCCTGTCGTCTCTTGGACCTATTTCCAGCTCTGCCTCTTCGTCAATGCCCAACAGAGTCTGCTCTAAATCCTGCTTATACATAACAAATCCTATTATTATTCAACTTCAATAATACTATTCAGTCGCACGACAGGACCAACAGGATGCAAGAATTCCGCTCGTGGCGATAATCCCTACACCCTAGAAGTCCTAATGTTACAAACGCTAGCTCTCCCAGCCGGTGCGGATGGTTGTTATGACGTCGCCTAGGCGCTGGCCCAGGGCCGCTAGATGTTGGAGCACCTCGTTGGGCGATGCGCCGTTGAGGATGCACGTGAGGGCATACGACGCCAGAAAGATGACCGCAAGCCCCAGCGGGATGAGCACGATCATCGCCAATGTGCGCAGGCGCTGGCCCACGCGGCGACGACGCGCACGACGCTTGTCGAACGCGAGCTCCTGCGCATATGAATCTTGCTGTACGGAATAGGCCTCTGGTGCCGATTCGCCCGCAGGCGAAACCACAGGCGTGGCATTTTGCGCAGGGGGCTGGGCTGCCGCCCCCTGCATTTGCATCTCCATGAGTCGTTGCTGCTGACGCAGCATGCGCTCAGCTTGTTGCTGCGGAGTCTCAAGAAACAGATCCATGCTGGCCTCCAAAATCGGAGCATTCGACGCTTACGACCAGCATCCCGCACCGCCATGACCGCGACAACGCAATCGCCGGCAATAGCCACAAAGTTTCTTTTGCTCAAAAGCTGTCGAAAAGCTCAACAACTCCCCTACCAGCACTTTCTCTGAGCTTTTTTCGTCAGCAATCTTTTGGCCTTCCACCCTTACGCCAACTGACCAAAATCCAACCAAAAGCTTGACGGAAATTGTGAAGACAGGGACCCCATACAAAAACGTGCCGCCCCAAAAGGGGCGGCACGCTAACTTCTTATCAGTTTTTCAGTAGCAAGCACGCGACGACCCGAAGCCGGAGCACAGGGTAGGGAAACACCTTTACCTCGCGCGACCTGCGCAGCCATGAGCGAGAGGGAAAGGTGTTTCCCCGCCCCGTGCTCCGCAGTCGGTGGAGGCAGCTTTAGATGCCCGCGAGACCTCGGGTGGCGGTGGCGCACATAAACGCCAAGGCTAGAATCACGAGCGAGCCCGCGATGTCTGCCAGCACGCCCATTGCACGGCGTTCAAACAACCAGCTCTCAAAGTGCGGGGCGACGTTGCGCCAAACACGCCACAGCAAGATGCCCATACCGATGACGCCCGGGATATTGAGCAGTAGGATCTCGGAGCACAAAAGACCGATCAGGTTACCGGCGGCAAAGCCCGCATCACCCTCGCAGTATTTGCGGTAGACCATATACAGCATGTACGCCACAAACGGCTGCAAGCACGCAGAAATAAACGAGACCACCATCGAGGGGTCCTGCGAAAAGACCTCGGTGAGTTTATCGACACTCGTGGCGTCCTTCGAAGCCAAGAATAAACCGATAACCACAAGGGGCACCACGCCCAAAATTACCTCGACCAGAGTAAACAACTTGGCAGTCAAATCCTCACTAGCCGAATTCAAATGAGGCGCCCACTCAGGATGAGCATGCGCGCCGACTTTCTTGTCCTTCTCGGCACGATCGGCCTTTTTACCCTCGGCAACCCGACGACCAGGATCCTTGCGAGTTCCCGCCGCAGCAACCCGAGCCCGAGACTTCTTGCCCATAAAAAACACCCCATCAGGTAGTAGATAAACTAAAAGTCGCCACCCAGTGTACCCCCTAAACAACGGCGCCGCCCCAACCCGGAGCAAGCCCCGTCAACCAAATAACCGAACCATCAACCAAATGGCCGCAACCCAATCCCTATACAAAACGTGCCGCCCAAAAGGGGCGGCACACAAACTTCTAATCAGCTTTTCTGTAGCGAGCACGCGACGACCCAAAGCGGGCCGGGAGGGCGGGATTACCTTCCCTCAACGCGACCCTGCGGAGCCGTGAGCGGGGAGGGAAGGTAATCCCGCCCTCCCGGCCCAGCTCATGCCAGCGCCACGCGCTAGTAGTTCACCACCTGCTCCTCAAAGTACGCCTTCGGGTGGTTACACACCGGGCACACCTCAGGCGCCTCGGCACCAACGTGCAGGTGCCCGCAGTTCAGGCACTTCCATACCTTCACGCCCTCACGCTCAAACACCTCGCCCGACTCGATGCGCTCGACGAGTTTGTTGTAGCGCTCCTCGTGGGCCTTCTCGACGGCGGCGACACCACGGAACTTCTCGGCGATCTCGGCAAAGCCCTCCTCCTCGGCGGTCTTGGCGAACTCGTCGTACATCGTGGTCCACTCGTAGTTCTCGCCCGCGGCGGCGTCGCGCAGGTTGTCCAGAGTGCCCGGAACGGCGCCGTCGTGCAGATACTTAAACCACAGCTTGGCGTGCTCGGACTCGTTGCCCGCCGTCTCGGCAAAGATATTCGAAATCTGAACGTAGCCATCCTTCTTGGCCTTAGATGCGTAGTAGCGATACTTGGTGTGTGCCTGGGACTCACCGGCAAAAGCGGTCTCGAGGTTCTTCTTGGTTTGGGAATTCTCAAAATCCATAGGTGTACTTCCCTTCAACACGTGCCGCCCATAGGCTTTGAGCGACCTTGTCTTTAGGATGCCCTCAAGCCGCGAATTTAAACCTTACAATCCCGTTCTTCAGATTTGAGCGGGCTACACACTCAACCAACGATCGTCCTCGGCTCGGCAAAAGCCCTCGCGCTCCAGGTCAGCTAGAATGCCCGCGATCAAGTCGCACTCGACCGGCCCGCGACCGGCTGCCGCTTCCATCTCGTTAACGCCCACCACGGCATCAGCAAGCGTAATCCCCGCCGGCTGCCCATCGCGCGCTGCCAACAACATACGCACGATATGCGCGCGCTTTTGGCGGCGCGAGCCCTCAAACTTGGACTGACGACTATAGCCCGCCGACCGCCTGGACGGATTGGGCAGTGTCTTTTTAAGATACGCGCCGTAATCCAGCAATGCGTAATACCACGCGCGCGGCGTGTCGGCATCGTCTTGAGGCGCGGCAAAGGGCGCGATCTCGTCCGCCGCCGCACCGGGGACCGCCGGACAGGCAGCTTGGATCAGCGGCACCAGTTCGCAATCGGGAACGGCCGGCACATCGGGAAAGAAATGATGCAAAAAGACCGTGCGCACATTGGTCTCCAAATACACGCCCGGAAGATCAAACGCAAACGAACGGATACCCTGCGCCGTTGCCGGGCCAATACCAGGCAGAGCGACCAAGTCACGCGTCTCACGCGGAAACTCCCCGTCCCAGTCCTCTACAACGCGCTGAGCGGCCCCGTGAAGCGCCAGAGCGCGTCGGTTGTAGCCCATGCCCTGCCAAGCGTCCAAAACATCGGAAGGCGCGGCCTGGGCAAGCGCCTGCACAGTCGGAAAACGATCGAGCCACACCGGCATGCGCGCCTCCACACGCGGCACCTGTGTTTGCTGCAGCATGACCTCAGAAAGCCAAATGATGTACGGATCGCGTGTGCGGCGCCACGGAAGGTCGCGATAACGCAGGACCCCTTCCGAACGAATCATCGAACGAAAGGGGTCCTGAATCATGGCTATGCTCCTTATGCGGCGCTATTCCTCCCGGTAAGCGCACGCGCAGGTGGCGTACTCGGGAAACGCTTCGCGGTCGGCGAACTTGGGATCGACGGCCGGGAACTGGCGGTGAGCGACGATGTCGCCGAGCGAAACGGAATCGAGGTAGTCGCGCATCAACGCCTGAGCTCCGGCCCACAGGGGATGATAGCAGCACGCGCCCATGCGCGCACAGTCACCATCGGGCGCGGTGCAATCGTTCATAACCATAGGACCCTGAACGGCCCCGACGACCTGGCGGATAGTGACGTCGTCCGGACTGACCTTGAGACGCATGCCACCGTGGACGCCACGCAGGCTCTCCACAATACCGGCCTGGACCAAACCGTGCTGAATCGAGCGGGCAAACGAATACGGGACATTGACCTCTTCGGCAGCGGTGCGAACAGAAAGCAAACACTCCGGATCCTCAGCAAGCATCGCCAGCATTCGAAGGGCGTAATCAGTCTTCCTCGATATGTCCATTTTTCCCCTTTCAAGGAATACGAACAGCTCGAACGAGCTCCGGGGCCGAGCTTGTGTCGAGACGCTAAATGACCGCCAGGACATCCAAATGGTAAATCGGATATCCACTGAGTGCCGCGCTTGGAGCGAAATGCATCAGATGCGGCGCACAGTGCAATTTAGTATAACCTAACCCCCTGTCTCGTAGAACAGGTGTTGCGCAACAAAGCTGTTGTTCAGACAGATATACTTATTAGATTTTACTTGCGTTCCCGAAGGCGCGGGGATTCTGGGCGAAGATACACCAGGGCGATCGTTCTATCGAAACAAAGTGCATCAAACGCAAAAAGCCACGTCCGAAGACGTGGCTTTAATTGCGTTGGCGGGAAGTACGGGGCTCGAACCCGCGACCTCCGACGTGACAGGCCGGCGCTCTAACCAAACTGAGCTAACTCCCCAGGCAGACGTTCGCGTTTGTTTCCGCTCGCGTGCGCTGCGGGGATTAGTATACACAGAAGTCTGTCCGGCGCGCAACAACTTTTTTGAAAAATTTTTTGGGGCCATCCGGGAGGGCTTCCGGGGCTGAGGGCGGGGGTTAAGTTTGCTGCTCTACAGTCCTGCGCAAGACGGAAAGCACATTAAGTGCTTTCCTTTGCGTGCGGAACTCGCGACAAACTTAACCCCCGCCCTCAGCCCCGGAAGCCCTCCCTGCCGTCACATTATTCAACCAGTTTTGCGGGCGTGCGCCGCTGCGCGGCTAGCCCGCGTGCTCCTCGGCGGGGTTGGTCTGATTGTTTTTGTTGAAGCTCTGCCTTTGGCTCAAATGGAAACGGGGGACGCATTTGCATCCCCCGTTTTTGTTGTGGTTACTCTAGATCAATAAATTTGGTGCTTATGATCTTGCCGTCTTTTACTAGCATTCTGGCCATGGTGGGGCCTCGGGTGCCTCTGGGGTAGCTAGCGCTGCCCGGGTTGAGGACTAAACAACGGCCCACTTGGGCTTCTTTGGTTACGTGGGTGTGACCATTGATGGCTACGTCTACGGATCCCACCGGAAGGTCTTCGCGGTAGTGGGCTACGGCGAATTTGAGGCCTTCGTAGGTAAAGAGCGCAAGACGGTCTACATCGGGACCGTAGTCGCGGTAGTAATCGTTGTTGCCCAGTACGGCCCGCACGGGGGCGATGGTGCATAGGTGCTCGTAGTCCATCTCTGACGTGAGATCGCCGGCGTGGATGATCAGGTCTGCGCCCTCAAGCTCATCCAGGAGCGCAGGCGAAAGATAGCCGTGGGTGTCCGAGATGATGTCGATACGCTTGGCGCTTGCACTGTTCATGGGATCCCTTCCGCAAAAAACGATTCGGCAGATACATACAAAAAGGCCCCACGGCTCCGCAGACGATGGGTCTACAGGGCTGCGGGGCCAGTGTGCTAGAGACTCAGAGCCTTCTTGAGCGGCACGACGCGGCGGCGCGAAACCGGCACGCGTTCGTCGACGCCCGTAATGCCCAGCTGGATGGCGCCCGAGGGCACCGTCTCCACATCCGTGACGCACGCCAAGTTGACGATATAGCGGCGGTGAACACGGAAGAAGCCAAAGTCGCAGAGCTTGGCCTCAAACTGCGCCAGCGAGGTCGTCGACAAAAAGCGATCATCGACGGTATAGATGCAGGAGTAATCGTCCTTGGCCATGATAAAGCGAATGTCGTCCACGGGAATGAGCACCTTGCGGCCGCCCTTTTCCACCGGGATACGCTCGATGGTCACCTTGCTGTCCGTAACCGGCTTGGCGCGTTGCATGACCTTCTCGATCGCGCGATCCAAGCGAGCTTCCTCGACCGGCTTCATCAGATAATCGACGGCATCCACGTCGAATGCCTCGACCGCATGGTCACTATACGCAGTCACAAACACGATCGCCGGCGGATTTTTGAGCTTATGCAGCGCCTCGGCAAGTTGCAGGCCCGAGGCACCGGGCATCGAGATATCGAGAAACACGACATCCACGCGACTTTCCATAAGCATCTCGATGGCGGAGCGGACGCTCGACGCCTCCGTGATCGTGCCGATCTTGCCCGTTTGCTCGAGCAGGAAGCGAAGCTCCGAGCGAGCCGGCGCCTCATCATCCACAATCATCGCACGCAGCATAGGGATAAAACCTTTCGTCAACTAACTACGCCGGGCATCCGTCGCATGACGTTGAGCCCGTAGCCCTTTATTTTACTCTTGAATGTCAAAGATGCTCTCTGACAAATCAAGATGAAGGAGCACTTTGGTGCCCTTGCCCGGCGCCGATTCGACACGCGTATAGGAGTGCGGCCCATAAAAGCGATGGATGCGCTCCGAAATATTGTGCATGGCCACACCGGCGCCGCCACCCTGGGGAGAGCTGGCGTCGGGACGGGCAGAGCGCTCGTCAAACAGTCTGGCGGCGGTACCCTCATCCATGCCCACGCCATTATCGGCCACGGCAATCAAGATTGCATCCTCGCCGTCTTGGTGAACGGTCACGTCGATCCTCAGGGCGTCGTCATCGCCCATACCATGACGTACGGCGTTCTCGACAATCGGCTGGATCACGAACGCCGGCACCAGCGTATCTTCCACGTCCTCGGACACATCGAACGTCGCAAGCACGCGGTCCTCGCCAAAGCGGGCCTTCTCAAAGGTAAGGTAGCGCTTGGTCTGTGCAACCTCGCGCGAGACCGGAATAAGCGATCCCGAGTTGTCGAGCGTGGCACGATAGAACGATGAGAACTCACGAAGCAGTTCGCGGGCCCGCAGCGGGTCGGTGCGCGTAAACGATGCAATGGTGTTCAGCGTGTTGAACAGGAAGTGTGGGTTAATCTGCGCCTGCAGCGCACGCACCTCGGCGCGCGCTGTGAGTTCCTTTTGCACCTCGAGCTCGTGGATGGCGAGCTGCGTGGACAAGATCTCGGCAAAGCCCGAGGCAAGCGCGTACTGGGTACGGTCGACGGCGCGCGGGGTCTTGTAGTAGAACTTGAGCGTGCCGACGGTACGATCGCCCACCTTGATGGGGGCGATAATGCCGGCGGGGACTTGGTTGTGCGAGCCATCCGAGCCCACGACATCCACCATACGGTTGAACGACTGCACGATGCCATGTTCGATAACGTAGCGTGTGGCAAGCGTGTGGATAGGAGAATCTGGCAGTAGTTTTTCCTCAAACTCGCCCGCGCAGGCCAACACGTTGCCCTCGTCGGTGATGGCCACCGTCATGGCGCGCGTCTCGGGCAAAATGCGCCGGCACACCAAACGCGCCGACTCCTGCGTCAGACCGCCCTTAATGTCCTCGAGCATGGCCGAGGCCACCGAGAGCGTCTCCTCGGTGTACTGGGAGCGCACCGAATCGGGATTGAGCGTCAAAAAGATAAAGATGCACAGAAAGATGCACAGCAGCGCGCAGGCAATCACCGTGGCGATCGGCTCGATACCGGTCACCAAGGCAAAAATAAAGTACACCAGCACGCAAATGGCGCAGGCAACGGCAATGATGCGAAAGATTGATATTGAACTATCGCGCTGGGCGCGGCGGTCGATCATTCGGCCCCCTCCAGGATACTGATCAGTTGTGCGTCACGCCAAAGCCCGTCCATGATCTTGGGCCAAAAGCTCTGGAAACGCAGGTAGCTTGCGGCGTTTTGGCGCGCGTAGGTCTTGGCCTCGTCAATACCGTGGCGCCAGATGCGCAGGTAGCCCTCATGCTCGCGGGTAAACACGCTGCGGACCATAGCGGTCTTGCGCACGCGGTCGTCGAGCTCGCGCGAAATCCACGGGCCCGGGTAGGGCATGAGTGATGCCGCCGTAACGGGAATGAGCTCCTTTTGATGCGCGGCGAATGTCAACTTGGCCCGTTCGTAGTACCAACGGTATACATCCTGCATAAAGCGCGGTGAGCGCTTTTCGGACTCCGGAGGCAGATGGCGCACGGTCCACTCGTTATCGAACCACACGTCGTAGCCAAACATGCGCATGTTAAAGAGGTAATCCAAGTCCTCGCCGCGGGTGATAAACGGGTCAAAGGCCACACGCGTAAAGGCGCGGGCGTGCAGGGCCATCAGGCCGCCGCACACGTAGTTGGAGCGCGAGATGCGGGTGCCCGAGAGCGCCTTTTTCATCCAACGGTTGAACTCGATGCGCTTGGTCCACCAACGATGGCAGATGCCCGCCTTGTCCGTGGGAGCCAGCGGCGAGCCGTCGCGATCGTAGAAATAGCCGCTCTTGACCAAGATCGGCAAGCCCTGACGCGTCTGCTGCCCCAACGCATAGGTCGCGCGCTTCATAAAGTCGGCGTCGATGACAGTCTCATCGTCATCCAAAAAGATAACCGCGTCATGCCCCAGCACAGCGGCACAGGCTAGCCCCATGTTGCGGATGGCACCGTAGCCTCGCAGGCTCACGCACTCGCCCGAACCCTTGGGCGCGATCTGAGCAACCCGGTCTGCAATGCGCGAGGCCTGGGTGTTGGTGACAACGGTGACCTTGAGCGTGGGATGCGCGTCGACAATCTCGCGCACGCGCAGCGACACATCGGCTGTGGCAGAAACGGGACAGACCACCAAAAGGATGATGCGCGGGATGTCACGTACCTGCTCAAGCGAGGCCAGGCAGCGGTCGAGTTCGGGATTGTCGGCGTTGAGTCGCGTCGAATGGTCATAGGTGCCAGGGGCGTTTGCGCAAGCGTCATCGCCCGCCCAATACGTTGGAATCACGACTGTGGCGTTCATGCCTTACCCTCCCTGCAACACAAAAACGGGACGCCGCCAAACACAGGCGACGCCCCGCGACCTAGCTGATTCCATCATACCCATTTGGGCAAATCATTGCTCGCAAGTCGCAATGTTTATTGCGGATAACCCCAAAAGAGTACCGTGGACAGGCACAATAGCCGCTCGCTCCTATGCGGCATGCTCTGCCGCCCGAGTCATGCGGGACAGGCGGACCAGCAGCATAAAGCCAACGATCAGCAGCACGCCAATGGAAAGGACGCCCAGCGACGGGTTGCCGGTCAGCGAGGTGACGACCGACACTAGGAAAGTGCCCATGACGCTTGCATAGCGACCGAAGATGTCAAAGAAGCCGTAGTACTCGTTGGATTTTTCCTTGGGGATAATGCGGCCAAAGTAGCTACGGCTGAGCGCCTGCACGCCGCCCTGGAACAGGCCGACCATAATGGCAAGCACCCAAAACTCAAAGGCGGTCTTTAGGAAGAACGCGGCGAACAGCACAATGCCCATATAGGCGGCGACTGCCACCAAGATCATGTTGAGCGTGCCCACGCGGCCGGCGAGCTTGCCGTAGATGATGGCGGACGGAAAGGCCACGAACTGCGTGACGAGCAGCGCCAGTACCAGCTGGGTCGAATCGATGCCCAAAGCCGAGCCGTAGCTGGTAGCCATGGAAATGACCGTGTGGACGCCATCGATATAGAAGAAGAACGCAATCATGTAGACCAGCACGGTCTTGTTGTGGGCGATCTCGCGCATGGTGTGTCCGACCTCGGAGAACACACCGCCAACGATGTGGCCGATGGTGTCCTCGGGACCGCGCTCGCGACCATACTTTTGCTTATAGGTGTGAATGAGCGGCAGGGTAAAGATGAGCCACCAGGCACCAGTGATGATAAAAGACAGACGCGTTGCCAGCATGGTGGGGACGCCAAGAGCGGGGCCACCCATGATGAGCGCCAGGCAGATGACGAACGGCACGGTGGAACCGATGTAGCCCCAGGCATAACCCGAGCTGGACACGGCGTCCATGCGCTCGTCGGTGGTAACGTCGGGCAGCATGGCGTCGTAGAACGTCATAGAAGAGTTAAGGCCGATGGTGCACAGCACGTACACGGTCAAAAATGCCATGGCGGACATTGGGATAGCCTGCGCCAGGCAAAGAACCAGGCCCGTGAGGAAAAAGCCCAAGAAGAACTTGATTTTGTTGCCAGCGTAGTCGGCAAGTGCGCCCAGAATGGGCATGAGCATGGCGATGACCAGCGAGGCGATCGTCTGTGCATTGCCCCAGGCGACCACCAGGTCGGCCGAGGAAGCGCCGGTATTGATGGCGTTAAAGTAAATGGGCACCACCGAGGTATTGAGCAGCACGAGGGCCGAATTGCCCACATCATACATAACCCAGTTACGCTCGAGCTTGGTGTATTTCATGGACAGGGACCCTTCGTATTCGCCCGATATGCAGTTAGTTCATCGTACCCCAATTGTCCAGAACCGCCGGTAAGGATTCGGCAAAGGGGCACGCACGGGCCCTATTCCTCGCGGTCGAACTCCTCATCGGCATTGAGCACGCGACCGCTGTAGTTGACGTGACTGGTCACGACATCCATGTCACCGGTCTCGATAAAACGTGCGACCGTGCACTCGTAATCGCCCAGCGCGCGATCAAAGACCTCGGGGAAACTCTCGTTCGAGGCCTCGTCGGTAAAGGGATTCTTCCATGTCAGATGGCCCAGGTTACCGGTGCGCTCGGGCAACTCCGTCGTCACGCGATGAGCAAGGCCGTCGAGCAGCGAGTAATCGTGCACCAAGCCCTCAACCAGCGAGATCGCGCGCGTCTTTGCGGAGCCGGCCGGCTCAATCGCGCGGTAAAGTCGCTGCATATTGGCAACGGCAGCACCGTACTCCCCCGCCGGAATGTCAATGCCGTACACGCGTCCGGCAACATAGCTCATCAGCACGCCGGCCACGCGATTGATGCGATCGGTGGTGACGATCTCGCCCGCCGGCGGGTAATCGTCGACCGTAGCGCCATCGCGTTTAAGCTGCAGCATCAGTACATCCAGGTCGCTCTCGATCACAGCATGGACCTGACTGCTCGAATCCTCAAGCTCTGAATCGGACTCCACGATGCCAAACTGCTGCTCATAGACAAAGGGGTGGGCGTTGCGGTCGAGCACGTAATGAGACAGCAGGCCCAGCGCAAAGGCACGACCCAAGCTGGCGTCGCGCGGCAGCAGATGCGACACGCCGTCGCGCAGGCACGCGAACTGGCGAGACATGCGCGACCGATGCATGACCTGCGCCAGCAGCGTGCAGTCGGAAACACGCGGTGTCAGAATGTGAAAGAAGAACGGGTCGGGGCCTTGGTTGCCCAAGATAAAGGCAATGCGCTCTTCATCGGACGTGATGACGCCCTGCGGAAGACGGTCGATGCTTTCCTCGCCAAACAGATGATGGGTGATAAGCGCGGGCATAATGATCCTTTCGATTTCATTCGATGCCACCCATTATGCCCACCGCGCGCCCATGCCAAACCTGCGATGGTAAACGACGGCATGCAGACCGTCTACGCAAGCCCCAGGTGCGACTTGACCTCGGCGGCACGACGACGGGACACCGGTACCGTCGAGTTCACGCGGTCGAGCCTGAGCTCCATCAACCCCGTGGAGCCAATCTCAACATTGTGCACGTCTTCCAAATTGACCAGGTAGCTGCGATGAACGCGAATAAAGCCCTCGGAGTCCAAGCGACGCTCGAGCGAAGAGATCGACTCATTGATCAGGTACGTTCCCTCGGCGCAGATGGCGTTGCAAAAATCGGCGCGCGCCTCAAAGTAGCAGACGTCTGCGGCGGGAATGAACACCTTTTTGCCCCCGCGGTCCACCGTCAGACGCAAAGGTTGGCGCGGAGCATGGATAACACGACGGGCACCCAAGGCTGCCTCGATCTTGTCGAGTGCCTTTGACAGGCGTGCGTCCTCGACCGGCTTGACGACATAGTCGACCGCATCGAGGTTATACGCATCGGCGGCAAATTCGGCAAACGCTGTCACAAACACAACCACCGGCGGCGTCTTTAGGTTCTGCAGCGTCTCGGCAAGCTCAATTCCCGAGCGACCGGGCATGGTAATGTCTAAAAACAGCACGTCGGGCTTGTTCGACAGAATCGACTCCACGGCTTCGGTGACATTGCCCGCCTCGGCAATCTGACCCACACGCGCATCCTTTTCCAACAGATAGCGTAGCTCAGCCCTAATGGGAGGCTCGTCATCAACCACCAAGATGTTCCAGCCTTCGGACATATGTGCTTCCCCTCTTTTTCTCTCAATCCAACCGCGTGCTACGCCGTCAACGGCGCCGGCTCATGCGGCTCGCCGTTCAGCTCGACGATGACCTGCGTGCCAACGCCCTCCTGGGACTTCACGCGCATGCCAGAATCTTCTCCGTAAAAGAAATGGATGCGCTGAAGCACGTTGAAGAGCGCCAAGCCGCAGCCTCGTTTGATGGAGCCGTCGGCGGTAATGCTCTCGGGCTCCTCCAGGCGATGCTGCTCAAACAGATGCGCGCAGACCTCTTCGCTCATACCGATGCCATCGTCCTCGACGATGATCTCCAAACCGTCATCGGTCTCGAAAGCCCTAACACGAATAGAAAGCGGCTCGGTCTCGCGCTGCGCGTGTTTGATGCAGTTTTCGAGCAACGGCTGCAAGATAAACGGCGGCACCATGCAATCGCGCACCTCAAAGTCGATATCGACCGAGACGCGCAAACGGCCGTCGCCATACCGGGCCTGCATAAGATTGATATAACGAGTACCCTGTTCCACCTCGTGCTCGAGCGTGGTGAGCGTATCGGAATCAGAAAGCGTCTGACGATAGTAATTGGAGAAGTCGATCAGCAGCGATCGAGCCTTGTCGGGCTCGGTTCGAACGAGCGACACGATGGTGCTGATGGTGTTAAACAGAAAATGAGGATCGACCTGCGATTGCAAGGCGCGCAGCTCCACGCGGGCCGTAAGCTCGTCCTGGCGCTCGAGCTCAAAGCTCGCAAGCTGCGTGGAAATGAGGTCGGCAAAGCCCGAGGCAAGCGCCGTCTGGCGCATATCGATGCTGCTCAGACGGGGATAATACAGCTCGAGCGTGCCCACGCAATGCCCGCGCACGGTAAGCGGTGCGACAATACCGGCGCGCAGGCGCGGAAAGTAGCCACCTGTCTCGGTCGAGGCATCGCGCGAGAACACGCTTTGCTCACCGCTGTTGATCACGTTGAGCGTAGTCCGCAGCACCACCGGGGTGCCCGCGGGGCATTTTGCCGAGTCCTCGCCCCAGCTTGCCAACACCTGCTTGCCGTCGGTAAAGCAGATGGCAGAGGCGATAGTTTCGGACAGGATGATCTTAGAGGCGCCCAGGGCAGCTTCGGGCGTAAGGCCGCGCGACGTGTAGGCGAATATTTTTGAAGCGATGGCGAGCGTGCGGTCGGTTGCGCTCGATGTGAGGTCGTCGGGAACGACAAAGACGTACGAGAAGAAGAAGCACAGCATGACCAAGCCGGCAATGACGACAACGGCCGGAACGGGATTGGGATTATCGGTTAGATCCCAGATGAGCAGCAGGATAAGCAGCGGAACGACAATACCGAGCAAAATGGCTTGAACCACATGCTGAGCGGTACGAAAGACCTTGGTAGAGTTGTAGCTCTTGCCCAGAATCAGCCTATTGAGATCCACCGTCATCTCCTTCTTACCGACGCACCCCATAGCAATAAAGAGGGCCGCAAGCGACCCTCTCCATTGCATTATGCAATCAAATACTGTGTTTTACATCAAGCCATCGATGAACGGTAGCTTAGGCGCTGTACTTGTTTGCCTCGCCGAAGGTGCCGCCCTCGACAATCCAGCCGTCCTTCATGATGACGTCCATGTTGTCGGTGTTGAGCACGTGGATGTCGGCGGCGACGTCACCGTTGACGACCAGCAGGTCGGCGCACTTGCCGGCCTCGATGGAACCGGTCTCGTCCTCGATGTGGCACATCTTGGCACCGTTGAGGGTGGCACAGGTGATGGTCTCGACCGGGGTGAAGCCGATCTTGTCGACGAACTCGTACATCTCCTCGATGGAGCAGGTGCCGTACGGGGTGACGAAGGAGAAGGAGTCGGAGCCGATCGTCATGACGACGCCGCGCTTCTTGGCCTCGCGCAGGCAGTCGTAGTTGCGCTGCAGCTCCTTCTCGACCAGGGTGCCCTCGTACTTGTCGTGCAGCTCGGGGACGTAGACGGGCGGATAGGTGGCGTACCAGGTGGGCAGGAAGGCGATCGTCGGGGTGAAGAAGGTGCCCTGCTCGGCCATGAGGTCCATGGTACGCTCATCGATATCGAAGCCGTGAATCAGCTGCTCGCAGCCAAAGCGAACGGAATCGTAGGCAGCGGCGTGGTTGTTGTAGCAGTGGCTCCACACGGGGATGCCGACCATCTTGGCCTCTTCGACCACGGCCTGAATCTCCTCGGAGCAGTAGTGCTGGTCGCGGCCGGAGTCCCAGCGCCAGATGCCGCCACCGGTAGCCCAGATCTTGATGGCATCGGGGTTCTCGCGCAGGCGACGACGGACGGCCTTGCGCAGATCCCAAGGACCGTCGACCTGATCGCCCCAGGGGTGCGATTCCTTGTTGAGCTCCTGGCTGCAGTGGTGGGAGTCGCCGTGGCCGGCAACGCGGCAGAAGCCAAGGCCGGTGGCCAGAACGCGCGGGCCCTTGAAGACGCCCTTGTCGATGCAGTCACGGATCTGGATACCAAAGCGGCCGATCTCGCAGACGGTGGTGAGGCCGTGGGTGAGGCAGTCGTAGGCCTGCTTCACGGCGACGGCCTGCTTCTCGAGGAGCGGCTGCATGACCCAATCGGTATCATCGTCGGTCAGGTTGCCCGAGAAGTGCAGGTGGGTGTCGATCAGGCCGGGAAGGACGGTCTTGCCGGCGGCGTCGATAACCTCAACGCCCTCGGGAAGGTCCTGCATAGCACCGGCGTACTCGATCTTGCCGTTGTCGTCGACGAGAACGAGGGAGTTCTCGACCGGCTCGGCACCGGTACCGTCGATGAGCTTGCCGCCAACGATTGCATACTTAGTGGACATGGTTCCTCCTTATGGATCCATATAGTGGGCGAGGCCGTGTTGGGTTAAGGCCTCACAAAGCTACCCAAGTGGCGCCGGGTTCGGTGCGCGGAAGAGAGGGGCCCGCGCACCTGATCCGCCCCGGCTCGGCGTTACTTTTTGCGGGAATTGGTGAAAGCCATGAGGGCCAGGCCAATAGCCAACCAGCCGATCACGATGCTCCACTCCACCATGTTGAGGGAGGCGGGAGAGAACGGAATCACAAGCAGGCCGATGATGATGGCGCAGGCAGCGATAGCGAGGGAGATGCCAAACTTGCCACCGGGCACCTCGTAGGGACGAGGTAGGTCGGGCTCGGTGAAGCGCATGCGCAGGCAAGCGAGGGCGACCATGCCGCAGGAGAAGATGAAGGCGAGAGCCGACACGTTGGTCAGAGGGATGAGCATGTTCTTGCCCAGGAACGGACCGACGACGGTGATGACGCCCAGAACGACGCAGGCGAGCTTGGGAGCGCCAGACTTGGGGTCGACCTCGGCGAACTGCTCGGGCAACTGGCCCTTGCGGCCCATGGCGAGCATGATGCGGCTCGTGGCGCCGTAGAAGGAGTTCATCGGGCCCATGGGTCCAAGCGTGGCGATGACGAGCATGGCCAGGTACAGAAGCATGTTGATGCCCTTGAGGCAGGCGAGCGCGGGAACCGGGCTCTTAACGAACTCATGCCAGTCGAGGATGGTGCCGAACGAGTAGATGCAGACCATGTAGAAGCCGCCAGCGGCCAGCAGAGCCAGGGAGATGATCTTGCCGAACTTGTTCCAGTTGAGGCCCTCGGCTGCTTCCTCAGCCTGCTGAGGAATGGTGTCGAAGCCAGCGTAGAAGAACGGGGTCAGAACCAGGACCGACACGATGCCGGCAAACAGGCTGGTGCTCTCGGTAGCGGCCTTGCCGCCGCCAGCGCCGGTGACCTGGGAGAACACGGGCATGGCATTGTCCGGCGAGCCGGTGAACAGCGAGACGCCCATGGCGAGCAGCATGCCGCAGAGCAGGGCCTTGGTCAGGAAGGCCTGGAGCTTGGCAGCCGAGCTGGCACCGCGGAAATTGAGGAAGATGACGTAGACTGCAAAGCCGAGCGCGATCAGCGTCGGGAACAGGTAAACGTCGGCCCCCAGGATGGTGTAGAGCTTGACGGCGCGCAGCCACTCAAGGCCGGGCAGGCTGCCGAACATTTCAGACACGAGGGTCGAAATGGCGATGGCCTCCCACGGGCACAGGATGCCGTTGCCCAGGGCCAAAAGCCATCCGGTGATGTAGCTCAGCGTACGGCCAAAGCTACGATCGACATACTCGACAATGCCGCCCGAGATGGGGATAGCAGCCGTGAGCTCACCGAAAACAGCTCCGACGGGCACGAGGAAGATTGCACCCAAGAGGAATGCGATCATAGCGGGAACGGGACCGCCGCCCACGACCATCCAGTCGCCGACCTGCAGAACCCAACCGGTACCGATGATGGCACCGAAGCCGATGGTGAAGAAGTTCCAGAGCGAAAGCGTTTTCTTCATGCCGCCGTTATCCTCGACTGCAACTTCTGCGTTCTTGTCCGCCATTGTTCCCCTCCTTTCCTGTTTGACGCCCTTGGCGTCACCCCTTGCGCGGTCCGTTTTGCCGCGCGCTTTTATTCCATGGCTTTAAGATACGGCCTTGGCGCAGCAGCGCCGCTCGCAGCTCGACCGAAGGCAGAATTGCAAAACGAGCGGCACCGTTTTTGGGACGAACGGCGGGAGACGTCATTCGTCTTGGACGCTTTCATCTTGTCTGCTTTTGAATACCTGTTGCCGTGACGCTTGGCGCGCGGCGCGGCAACGTTCATACCATTTGTCAGGCTTTTGGCGCACATACCCATGTGTCGTGCATCTTTTTATGTAGGATAGACAAGTTACACATGAGGCAAGGTGATTCGAATGGCATACGGATACAATGACGGCGACCAACGGCCACAAAGCGTGCGCCTTGCCGGCCGCACCACGTCAACGCCCAAAATCACCTCCGACAACGACAACCCGCAGCGCCCCCAAGAGCAGCTCGGGGCTTCTTCGCGGCAGCAAAGCCGTACCGTGCAGCAGTCAGACCGTGTAAGTACGAGCACACGCCAACGCCAGACCGGCACATCGCAGCCACGCCGCTACGATCGCCGTAAGACCGACTACTACGTCAAGCGCTCCTTTTCGCGACCTCAACGCGATCGCGGCAATTCCGCCCCTCACCCCGCGTCGCACACCACAAGCCACGCGCTTCCGGCCCGCCGCCTACGCCTTGCGCTTTGCTCCATTGCCGCCTGCCTCGTCTTTGTGTTTTTGGGATCCTGTATCTCCCACGGATCAGCCGGTCTTGAGCCCACTGCCGAGGACAAGCTGCTTAAAGCTCCCGTCGCGCCCGGTTACTCCTTTGCGTTCTCGACCCCACGCTCGCAATGGCAGGCCGGCGCCATGCCCCACATCTACCAAATTGACCCCGCATGGTCGGAGCTGCCCTATGCCGGTGGCACTATTCGAGAAAACGCTTGCGGTCCCACTTGCCTCACCATGGTCTATATCTTTAAGACCGGCCACACCGATAAGACGCCGGTCGATGTATGCGCACTGGCCGAAGCCGGCAACTACGCCCCCACTGGTGCCACCGAGTGGTCGTTTATGACAGGCGGTGCGTGGCAGCTAGGGCTCAACGGAACACAGCTCTATAACGATCGCGAATCGATTACCCAAGCACTTCGCTCGGGTGCGCCCGTCATCGCCGCAGTGCGCCCCGGTACGTTTACCAACGTAGGCCACTACATCGTGCTCTACGGCATCGACAACGCCAACCAGATTGGCGTCTACGACCCCAACTCGGCCAACCGCAGCGCCCGCCGCTGGGGCGTCGTAGAGGTCCTCAACGAAGTCGAAGCCATGTGGGCCTACTACTAGTCATTGGGGACAGACTTAAATGAGTGGTCATTGGGGGCGCTCTTGTTTGACTAGTCATTTAAGAACGTCCCCAATGACTAGGTGAATAGCAAAAGCCCCGCAGTCGGAGCGGACTGCGGGGCTCATGAAGAGAGGCTAGTTTGTGGGCGCTTTGCCTGGCGCCCACAAGAGAGGCAGCAGAGTAGAGACTACTCGTGGATGCGGGTACCGGAGAGGCCGGCCATGGTCTCGGCGGCCTTGTCCAGAGCGCCGATGATGCAGGTACGACCCTTGCGGGAACGCGCGAACTTGATAGCAGCGCGAACCTTGGGCTCCATGGAACCCTTGCCGAACTGGCCCTCGTCGGCCAGGCGCTCGGCCTCGTCGGCGGTGAGGTCCTCGAGCTCCTCCTGGTTGGGCTTGCCGAAGTTGATGGCGACATGCTCAACGGCGGTCAGCAGGAACAGAACGTCAGCGTCGCAGTCCTCGGCCAACAGCTCGCCGCCCAGGTCCTTGTCGATGACGGCGGGAACGCCCTTGTAGCAGCCCTTGTTCTCGTAGTCGCGGACGACGGGGATGCCGCCGCCACCGCAGGCGATGACGATGAACTCGTTGTCGAGCAGGTTGAGGATGGAGTCGGCCTCGACGATCTTCTTGGGATCGGGGGAAGCGACGACGCGACGCCAGCCGCGGCCGGAATCCTCGACGAAGACCTTGGAGGGATCCTCGGCCATGAACTCCTTGGCCTGCTCCTCGGTATAGAAGGGACCGATCGGCTTGGTCGGGTTCTTGAACGCGGGATCGTCGGGATCGCACTCGATCTGGGTGACGACGGTGGCGGCGTGCCAACGCTTATAGCGCTTGTGCATCTCGCGGCCGATGCCCTGCTGCAGGTGATAACCAATGTAGCCCTGGGACATGGCGCCGCACTCGGGCAGCGGCATCTCGGGGGTACCGATGGCATCGTGGGCAGCGGCGAAGGCGTTCTGGATCATGCCGACCTGCGGGCCGTTGCCGTGGGTGATGATGATCTCGTTGCCCTGCTCGATGAGGCCGAGGAGGGCATGGGCGGTGTTGCTCACGGCCTCGATCTGCTCGACGGGGTTGTTGCCGAGGGCGTTGCCGCCAAGGGCGACGACAATACGATCGGGCTTACCAAGAGGCTTAGACATTGCTGGAATCCTTTCTGTAAAAGGCCTACAACCCATTAATAACCCGCGTCCGTGCGATACGCGAGTTTATTAAGGTTTATATTCTCTTTATCGCTCATTTTATTCATTTTGAAAATAGCGGAACGGTGAACGGTCGTTTTTATCCGCTCAGCGTACAGAACTCCAGCTCAGACATATCTACGTAATTTACGTGCGACTTTATTTAAATGAAGCAAGGATTATGTCGGATTATGCAAACTACATCTCTGCTAAACACAAAACGGACAGCGCAATATCTTACTCGCACTATACGAGATTCTATGCACATATAAGTCGAGTATGCACCCCTGCAAAAACAAGGGGCTTTTCATCCAGCATAAGGAATAAAGAAGAGCTCCGAAAAGGCGGCAACAGCCAAGTCCCCCATCCATCCCCAAAGTGGCGCGAGGTTTCGCGGCAAAGCCGCGAAACAGCGAAAGGGATGGAATACCCGCCAACTACGTCCTTCATCCGCCCACACAATCCGAGGACGTAGTCGTAGCAGGATCTGAGGGCTAACCTTCGCGGGCACTCCGCAGGACGAAAGAACCCCCGCCGCACGTAGTGCGCAGCGGGGGTTCTTTCATGTCCGAGGACGTCCGCGAAGGTCAGCCCTCAGATCCTGCGGTGGGAGACCTAGGCCTCGTTGTACACCGTCTTGAGCTTCAGCAGGTGAGCGTAGCGGTCCATAGCGGCCTGCTCGTTCTCCTTGAAGAGCTCCTCGGCGCGCTCGGGGAAGGAACGCGTCAGCGAAGCGTAACGGGCCTCGTTCATCAGGAACTCCTGATAACCGCCCGCAGGCTCCTTGGAATCGAGCGAGAACTTCTTGCCGGCAGCAGCCTCGGGGTTGAAGCGGAAGAGGTTCCAGTAACCGCACTCGACAGCCTTCTTCATCTCGGCCTGGCAGTTCTGCATGCCACCCTTCTTGATGGAGTGCATCTCGCAGGGGCTATAGCCGATGATGAGGGACGGGCCGTCGTAGGCCTCGGCCTCGTGGATGGCCTTGAGGGTCTGAGCCGGGTTGGCGCCCATGGCGACCTGCGCCACGTAGACGTAGCCGTAGCTCATGGCGATCTCGGCCAGGGACTTCTTCTTGGTCACCTTACCGGCAGCGGCGAACTGAGCGACCTGGCCCAGGTTCGAGGCCTTGGAGGCCTGACCACCGGTGTTGGAGTAGACCTCGGTGTCGAAGACGAAGACGTTGACGTTGTGGCCGGAAGCCAGGACGTGGTCCAGGCCACCGAAGCCGATGTCGTAGGCCCAACCGTCGCCGCCGAAGATCCAGAAGGACTTCTTGGTGAGGTAAGCCTTGTCGGCGAGGATCGCCTTGGAAGCGTCGCAGCCGCACTTCTCGAGCTCGGCAACGTAGGCAGCGGCAGCGGTCTTGGAAGCCTCGGCGTCGTTGACGGAGTCGATCCAAGCCTGGCCGGCAGCCTTGAGCTCATCGGACGGACCATCGGCAGCGATGATGTCCTGGGTAGCGGCGATCAGCTTGTGCTGAACGGCCTCATAGCCAACGGCCATGCCCAGACCGTGCTCGGCATTGTCCTCGAACAGGGAGTTGTTCCACGCCGGGCCGTGACCGTCCTTGTCCTTGCAGTAAGGAGCGGTGGCAGCGGGGTTGCCCCAAATGGAGGAGCAGCCGGTGGCGTTGGAAATGAACATGCGGTCGCCGGCGACCTGGGTCACCAGACGTGCATAGGCGGTCTCGGCGCAGCCGGCGCAGGAGCCGGAGAACTCCAGGTAGGGCTGCTTAAACTGGCTGCCCTTGACGTTGGCCGCGATGAGCTCCTTCTTCTCGGAGACGTTCTCGACCATGTAGTCCCAAACGGGCTGCTGGTCCATCTCCTGCTCGGTGGGAACCATCTCGAGGGCGCCCTTGGGGCAAACCTTGACGCAGTTGGTGCAGCCCATGCAGTCGAGCGGGGACACGGCCATGGTGAACTTCATGCCCTTGGCCTTGGGGCCCATGGCGTCGAGCGTGCGGGTAGCCTCGGGCGCGGCGGCAGCCTCGTCCTCGGTCATCGCGAACGGACGGATGGTGGCATGCGGGCACACATAGGCGCACTGGTTGCACTGGATGCACTTGGTCTCGTCCCAGTGAGGAACGACCACGGCGACGCCGCGCTTCTCGTATGCGGAGGCGCCCAGCTCAAACTGGCCGTCGGCGCAACCGACGAAGGCAGAAACGGGCAGGCTGTCGCCATCCATGCGATCGATGGGCTCGAGCAGGTTCTTGACCTGCTGGGCGATGGCGGACTTGGTCTCCTCGGAGAGCTCGACGGGAGCGGCGTCCTCGGCGGTAGCCCAGTCTGCCGGAACCTCGAACTTACGGAAAGCGGTAGCGCCGGCATCGATGGCCTTGTGGTTGGCGTCGACGATAGCCTGGCCCTTCTTCATGTAGGACTTGGTAGCCGCGTCCTTCATGTACTGCAGGGCGTCCTCGGCGGGCAGGACCTTGGCCAGCGCGAAGAAGGCAGACTGGAGCACCGTGTTGGTGCGCTTGCCCATGCCGACCTTGGCCGCCAGGTCGATAGCGTCGATCAGGTAGACGTTGACGTTGTTGTTCGCGATGTAGCGCTTGGCCACGGCGGGCATGTGCTCGGCGAACTCCTCGTCGCTCCACTGGCAGTTGACCAGGAAGGTGCCGCCCGGCTTGACGTCGCGAACCATCTTGAAGCCCTTAACGATGTAGCTGGGGTTGTGGCAGGCGACAAAATCGGCCTTGGTCACGTAGTACGGCGAACGGATCGGAGAATCACCAAAGCGCAGGTGCGAGACGGTGACGCCGCCGGTCTTCTTGGAGTCGTACTGGAAGTAGGCCTGGACGTACTTGTCGGTGTGGTCGCCGATGATCTTGATCGAGTTCTTGTTGGCGCCGACGGTACCGTCGCCACCCAGACCCCAGAACTTGCACTCGATGGTGCCGGGGGCTGCGGTGTTGGGCGCATCCTCGACCTCGGGCAGGCTCAGGTTGGTCACGTCATCGACAATGCCGATGGTGAACTCGCGCTTGGGCTCGTCCTTCTTGAGCTCCTCGAAGACAGCGAACGCGGACGCGGGAGGCGTGTCCTTGCTGCCCAAGCCATAACGGCCGCCGACGACCTTGATGCCCGTCTTGCCAGCCTCGTAGAGAGCGGAGACGACGTCCTGGTAGAGCGGCTCGCCGATAGAACCCGGCTCCTTGGTACGGTCCATGACGGCAATCTTCTGGACGGTCTCGGGGAGAACGTCGACGAAGTGCTTGATGGAGAACGGACGGAACAGACGAACCTTGACCAGGCCGACCTTCTCGCCGTGAGCGTTGAGGTAGTCGATGACTTCCTCAAGCACGTCGCAGAAGGAGCCCATGCACACGACGACGCGGTCGGCATCGGGAGCGCCGTAGTAGTTGAACAGGCCGTAATCGGTGCCGAGCTTCTCGTTGATCTTCTTCATGTAGCCCTCGACGACGGCGGGAAGCTCGTCGTAGACCTTGTTGCAGGCCTCACGGTTCTGGAAGAAGATATCGCCGTTCTCGTGGCTGCCGCGGGTGTGCGGGTGCTCAGGGTTGAGCGCGTGGTCGCGGAAAGCCTGGACGGCGTCCATGTCGCACATCTCGGCCAGATCCTTGTAGTCCCACATGGCGACCTTCTGGATCTCGTGGCTGGTGCGGAAGCCGTCGAAGAAGTTAAGGAACGGGGTCTTACCCTCGATGGCGGCAAGGTGAGCCACCGGCGAGAGGTCCATGACCTCCTGGACGTTGCCCTCGGCGAGCATGGCGAAGCCGGTCTGACGACAGGCCATGACGTCGGAGTGATCGCCAAAAATGTTCAGGGCGTGGGAAGCGACGCAACGCGCGGAGACGTGGAAGACGCCCGGGAGCTGCTCGCCCGCGATCTTGTACATGTTCGGGATCATCAGGAGCAGACCCTGAGAAGCCGTGTAGGTGGTGGTCAGAGCACCGGCGCCCAGCGAACCGTGAACGGTACCGGCTGCACCTGCCTCGGACTCCATCTCGACGACCTTGACCGGGGTGCCGAAGATATTCTTGCGACCCTGGGCCGCCCACTGGTCGACATGGTCGGCCATCGGGCTGGACGGCGTAATGGGATAGATTCCCGCTACCTCGGTGTACGCATACGAAACATATGCGGCCGCCTCGTTGCCGTCCATAGACTTAAACTTACGCGCCATATACCCCTCTCCTCTCATATAGGTATACAGGCCCCGGCGATCGCCGGGATGTTGGCGTGATGGGATTTACGCTGTTGCTTCCAATCATCTGGCAGGCAGGCTCAGCAGCAGGTACATGGCGTGGAGAGAAGACATGCCGAGGCGAGGGGCAACTGATGCGCCCTACAGGCCCGACCGCCCGTCTTGCACATGACCGAGCGCCGCAAAGGCCGCATGCCGGATGCTCCCGGGCACGCCCCGGCGATGGGAAGCGCCCGCAACGGAAATCCGCATGCGGGTTTATTGTACCCCGCCGTCAAGTGTAATTTCGGCAAATATAGGCGTGCGGTAAAGGTTTACCCCGACTGACCGCCAAGGGGCGAAATGGCCCCTCGTCCCAAGCGGCCGGCCCTGGCGCGCCAAGGAGTGTCCCCAAGTGCCGGCAGAAAAGGAACGTCCCTAACTGCCGGCTAGAGGGCACCGAAGAGAATGGCATAGGTAGTGGATTCGCCGAGCTTGAGCTCGTCGCCGGGATTGAGTTGGGCGGAACGGCCGGGCTCGACCTGAATGCAGACGCGCGTGGCCCCGTTTACCACCACGGTTCCGTTGGTGGACGACAAGTCCTCGACGTGCCAGATATTTTGAGCATCGCACCAGATATGGGCATGGCGGGCCGAGACATCGTCGCCGACGTCGGTAATATCGCCCTCACCAGTGGCCAGCGCGCCAATCTCAACACCCTGCTCACTCGGCTGAATCCAGCGCGGGGCGCTCACGACAAAACTGTTTTGCACGCGCAGCAAGCCCAAGGGGTGCGCCGGGGCGGGTTCGCGTTCGCCCGCAGTCAGCGACATGCCAAGCGAACGCGGCGTGGATGTGCCTCCGCCACAGGTCGCGTGTGCGTAGTCGATGGCATAGTTCACCGAGGACCGCACATCCGCCGAACAACCGACGGCGACAAACAGCACCAGCACGGCCTCGGCGCGCTCGGCGGGCATGAGTTCCGCCGCCTGGGACAGGCGATCGAGCGCGTTGCGATAGAGATTCGTGTCCTGGTGGCATTCTTCGAGCGCGTGTACCATCGGTTCACCTGCAGGACCGCACACCATATTGATCACAGCCGTGGAGTCCATGGGATTGCGCTGGCGCAGGGCCAGTTGCGACATAATACGCGCAGCCGAGGTACCGTATTCGGCAAAGTAGCGCTGCTGAAGCGTGCCGACCGGCGCGCGAACGATAAAGCGGGAAACCCAAGAGCGATCGGCGGCTCGGCTCTGCGGGCTGCGGCCGTCGGCGAGCGGACGGGACGAAAGCACCAAGCCGCACAGCTCGATATGGCTCAGATGCGCCGCGCGCTTAAAGATGTCAAACATGGCCCCGCATGGGGTGAGCTCAACTTGAGATGCCATGACCTAGGCCTCCTTGGTCGTAGAAATAGAATCGGACGATACTTCGACAGGTCCGCCAAAAGTACGGGCAGCTGCGGCTCCACCGGCAAGCGGAGTCGCCATCTGGGCTTTTGTGCGTCGCGGTGCCGAAACGGGAAGTTCAAAGGCAAAGCCCATCGCAAGCAAAAACCACGTAAGCGTATAGGTTGCAACCAGAGCGGCAACAAGGCCGCCCATCACGGCGCGTTGGGAAAATACGCTACATGCAGCCACAACCAACACCGGAACCTCGCAGGCAGAAAGCGCAAGCACACCCTGCAGGAAGCCCGAGCGCCGATCACGTGCAAGTGCCCCCGCGGCAACGCCGGCTATGCCTGGCAGCGCCAACGCCAGTGCGGCAATAATACCCGGTAGCGACCCAGACCACACGAGCGATCCCAAAGTCGCCGTCACGCGAGCGCCCGACGCCAGCAGCGTGGCCGAAACCACGACCACAGCCCAAACCACGCCACAGACGACCGTCGCGCCGACCATCAGCGCGCGACGAACCGCGCGGCCGGACGCATCCATGGGGCACGGCGTGAGCGGCTCGCCGCGGAGCGAACGACCGACATTTTGCGTATAGTGGTCACAAAACGCCGAGAGCGCCGCCTCGACCGCCGCCGGCTCGGGACGATCTTTTTGATGGCTGGACAGACAGGCCATCACCACGTCGAACAGCTGGGCATCGACAAACGCCAGTGCATCGCGTAGCTCTTCGGAATCCGGCTCAAGCCCCAGCTGCTGGGCCTGCTCGGCCGCGGCGAGCGCCACATCGGGCTCACGACGAAGCAGCTGAGTCAAATCACAACCGGGCGCATGGACACCAATGGGATAGTCGGGGCGCGTGTCCATCTTGAGACGATAGGGGCTGGCGATGTCGCGCGTCTTTTTGCGCGAACACGAGGTGCCCGAAGTGCCCGGCGCGGCTTCGTATGGCGCGACGCCGGCAATGAGCTCGTAAACCGTGCTTGCCGCGGCATAGACGTCGATCGCCGGCGACATACGCAAAGCGCGCAGGTCGGGAATATCGTCGGTGAGCATCTCGGGCGGGGCATAGGCAACCGTCGCGCGACGCAGCGTGGCATAACGCTCCGTAAACGACGCCTTGCCGCCGGTACCGGCCACGGCCGACGCAGGCTCGAGCGCCAGCGACGAGCCAAAGTCGATCAGGCACAGGTCAAAGGTGCCCTCGGCAAGCTGCCGGTCAAGCGGCAGGCGCGCCGTACGCACCATAATATTAGCGGGCGAGATATCGCGATGGACAAAGCCCTCGCCCACCAGGCTCATACGGCAGAGCAGATCGAACAGGTCGCGACCCAGACGCGCCGCCACAAGCGGCGACAGGCGTCCGGCATCGTCCACGGCGAGTCGCGAACGCAAGCGGGCAAGCGTCTCGCCCTCGACCCATTCCATGACAATTGCAGGCACACCGTCGACCTCGCCCCAGCCATAGAGGCAGGGAAAGCCCTTAAGGCCCGAAAGGGCGCGATGGCATTCGTATTCCTCGCGAAACGCCGCCTTGAACTTGGCGACCAGCGCCTCGTGAGCGGCATCGTCGTCAAACTCATCGCGCGCCGGCAAGATGAGCTGCTTGAGCGCCACGGCCTCGCCTTGGGCGTTGACGGCACGCGTCACGCGGCCGATACCGCCACGGCGCATGGTGGCATCGTCGGCAAACAACATCGTAAAACGACGCAGATAGGCAGGCAGTTCGTCCTGACCGAGCGCAATGGCCGGCTCAAACCCGTCGACACGCGCCAGGCGCAGGCCGACCATCGGATCGCGACCGAGCGATTGTGGTGTGGTGGATGCAAGATCGGTCATCATAGGGCAAGCGCCGCCACGTTATTGTTGAAGTTACCGAGCGCGACGTCATCATCGCCGTAATGGCCGACCCATTGACATAGGTTGGTGTAACAGCCCCACAGATTGGCATACTGCTGATACCACTTTGACCGGGGCGAGAATGTCTGACGACCGAACTCGGCTCGAATGACAAACATCTCCCCGACCAGGCTGTCGCACGGCCTAGGATCTCCCGTAGAGTTATAGGTCGAGACCACATCATTGGCACGAGAAACATAGCCGTCGAGCATGTTGTACTTGGTCACAAGCCAACTGTGAATGCTCTCTTCCTCAGCAGCGGAAAGGCCGCCGGAGTTTGCATCGTTGTCAGTGTTGCCGCCCGTCGAGCCGCCGTTTCCAGGCCCTCCGGTAGAGGAACCCGACCCAGAGCCGCCGCCCGAACTCGATGAATCCGAGCCGGAGCCAGAAGTATCCGAGCTACCGGGCTTTCCGGACTGCTGGGCGTCCTGCTCCTTTTGCTGCTCGACCTTATTCACCGTTGCCGCCACGCTATTGTTGGACAATCGATCGATGATCTTGGTGTTGGTGAGCACGATGGTTTTGCCATTGGCAAGCGTGACTTCGTTGTCCGGGGCCTCGGCGCCGTCCGCATCGTCGGTGCCAAACACAATATGCCCGACCACACTTGCCCAAGCATATCCAGTCGTGGTGCCCAGATCGCTTTTGACCTCATGCCCCACGCGCGGTTCGCGTGCGGCATGCGCCTGCATCATGGACGGCACGGTCATGCCATAGGCAGAAACGCCAGCTATGACCAGCACCAGCGAGCACGATAGCAGTGCGTACGCCCGCGGCGCCAAGCCCAGTCGGCGTCGTATGCGCACCGCGGCGCCGCGCTTTGTCTGAGTGCCACCGGGCCGCATGCGTTCTCCTCCAACAAAAACACGCCGCTCGGGAGCGGCGCATTCATTCGAATCCATATTTGAGTGTATCAGCGAACCAAAAAGGTTGCGCAACGAATGGACAAATTAAGGATGCGAGCGGAAGCGTCCATGCGATAAGCGGATACGAAGCATCTTTGTTGCACAACAAACTCACAGTCGCACGGGGAAATTATGACTACCCCGTGCGTCGCGAGGAAAACATACGGCAGGAGCAGGCTCGCCACCTAAATCGCGCGGCGGGCCTCGATGGCGCGGCCAAGCGTAAGCTCGTCGGCATACTCCAAGTCGCCGCCCACGGGAAGGCCGCTTGCCAGACGCGACACCTCGACGCCCAACGGCTTGATGGTACGGGCCAGATAGCTCGCCGTGGTCTCGCCCTCAATATTGGGGTTGGTGGCGATGATGACCTCGTGGATGTCCTCGTGGCCCAAGCGTGCCAGCAGCTCTCGAATGTGCAGCTGCTCGGGGCCAATCTTGTCCATGGGACTGATCACGCCGCCCAATACGTGGTAGAGGCCGTGGTAGCTGCCCGTGCGCTCGATCGCCTGGACATCGCGCGGCTCGCCCACCACGCAAATGCGAGTGGTATCGCGCATCGGGTCCTGGCAGATGGAGCACTCGTCGGCCGTGGCGTAGTTAAAGCAGCGGCTGCAAAAGTGGACCTCCTGCTTGACCTCCAGGATGGCCTCGGCCAGGCGGCGCGCCTCCTCGGCGTCGGCCTCCAACAGGTAATAGGCGATGCGCTGGGCCGACTTGGGACCAATGCCCGGCAGACGGCCCAGCTCATCGAGCAGTTTTTGCAGACTGTGGTTGGCACTCATATATATGCGTGTCTTAGAACGGCATGCCCGGGATGTTGAGGCCGCCGGTGATGGCGCCCATCTGCTTGTTGGCGAGCTCGTTGACGCCGCGGACGGCCTCGTTGACGGCAGCCATGATCATATCCTGCAGCATATCGACGTCCTCGGGATCGAGCGCATCGGGATCGATGGTGAGGTTGACGAGCTCCATCTCGCCGTTAACGGTCACCTTGACCATGCCGCCGCCGGCAGAGGCGTCGACGGTCTGGGACTTGAGGTTCTCCTGCGCGGCGGCAAGCTGCTCCTGCATCTTGCGAGCCTGCTTCATCATCTGCTGCATGTTCATACCGGCCATGATGGCTCCTTTACGTGCGGCCGCACGCCGAGCTGCAAGGGCAGCCGGAGCACGGCGGGACTTTCAAACTCAAAAATCGTACCACGGCGCGAGGCCAGCGAGCGGGGCGGACGTGTTACCTCAGTCGATATACATGTCCTGGAGCGCAAGCCGCACCCATAGATTATGCAAAGTTGAATAATTCGCATCTGCATAATATTTAAAGCTAAATCTTGTAGAGCCGGAATCCGACATTTAATGCGTACCACTAAATGGCTAAATGCCGAGCCACTACTCGAGGCGGCGCTCATGACGGCGAGGTATAATTTGATTGCCATAGATAGTAATTTGGAGGTGCCCCATGAATGCCCCCAACGCGCTCCAAAACATCCGCTCAAAACACCCCGTTGCATATGTGGTTCTCTATCTCTTTGTCGGCTGGGCATTGCTGGTTGTCATCACCCATGCCATAGCTTTTGGAGCAGAACTGCTGATAGCCAGCTCGGACCAGCCCGTCGTCAAATGGGAGACGACCGATGAGTGCACCGACGGAACCCGAACCGTCTACTACAACAGCCCGTCCCTCTATCAAGAGTTCAAGGTCAAGATAAAGGACTTCAAGATTGTCGATGCCGAGCTAGGCGTTTATTTGGCAATCGGAGCAACCATTAACGCCGAGCAAGTCGAGTACACGGACAGCCATGCGACGTATCGTATCGACCTCAGCATCCTAGGCCGACCGTCACGCACCTGTCTGCTCAAATGCGACATACGCGGCACCACGTTGCACATGTCCGAAATACAGATGCGCCCGGGCAAAGAGATCTCTTCTTGAGCAGCATACCCGCCCGCACGGTTACTCCACCGGCTTGAAGATGGTGGACTGACCGAAGACGCTGCGGATGAGGGCCTTGGCCTCGTCCTCGGTCTGCGGGATGCTCGGGGCTGCGCCCTGATGGCCGAAGGGGCTGCCAGCACCGGGATTGGATTCCCAGGGAGCGGCGGGGACGTCGTCGTTTGCAGAGGCTGCGGGTGCCACAGCAGCGGCCTTGGTCGCGGACGCCGCACCCGGCACGTCGAACGGGGGCAGATTGTCCCCGCCGGCATCGGCAGCAAAACCACCGACCATAGCATCGTCGTAGGGCACCTGCTCGGATTCCCATGGCGCAGCCTGCGCAGGCGGCTGAGCCATGGGGACGGACGCGCGCTCGGGCGCTCGGGGCGCGGGCTCGGTCGGGAGCTTGCCCGTGGCAGGAGCACCGGCAGGGTTGTCGGAGCGCAGCCAAGGGGCCTTGGCCAGGTCGGATGACTTGGGCGCAGGCGCGGCAGCGGACTTGGGCGCGGGGATCGGAGCAGCCGGTTTGGGCGCAGCGGGTTCAGGCGCCGACGGGGTCGGTGCCGCTACCGGCGCCGCTTTTGGCTGCGTCGCGCTGGCGCTCGAGGATGCAGGGGGCACCGAGGACACGGGTTGCGGGTCCGCAGATACCGCAGCCCGTGCAGATGGAGAATGCTCCTCATGTTGAGGAGCCGGCGTGCCACCCCCATCCAGGACATAGTCGACGGTACGACGACCGAAGACCGCGCAGACCGTCGGCAGGACCACCGACTGCGTATCGGCGCGACCGAGCATCTTGATGGCAAAAGTCGAACCCGCGGGGAACGAGACCGTGAGCTTGGAGCCGTCGTCGGCCGTGGCGCGGGCGTTGAGCAAAAGCCCTGCGTAGGAGGCCTGACGAGCCTTGACGCGCTCGACGACCTCGGCCCATTTGCGCTGGAGCTCGCCGGCGTCCTCAACCGCGGGGGTCTCGGCAGCACCGGCGGTGGCAACCTGGGCGGCGTTGTTGGGCTTGGACACCGACACGGTCGATGCAGCAGGCGCGGAAGCCGGAGCCGCAACGGGCTGAGGTGCAGGCGTTACAGGTCTGGGCGCCGGCGCAGGAGCCGCGGACTTGGTCGCAGGCTGGGCAGCCGGAACAGCAGCGCCGCGGTCCCAAGGCATACCGCCCTGGCGCGCGGACGTAGCAGCGGGGGCAGCGGATGCCGCCGGAGCGGCAGCACGAGCGCCCGAAATGAGCGTCGGCTGTTGGGCAGCAGCGGGTACGGATGCTGCAGGCGCGGCGGCCTGAGCAGCAGCCACGCTCGCCGGCACGGCGCCGTTGGCAATCATGGCCTCCAGGCGTGCCACGCGCTCGGCCAATGCCTCAATCGTTAAATCGGCCTCGGGACGCGCCAGACGCGTGCAGGCAATCTCGAGCACCAGGCGCACGTCGCTCGCGCCCCTCATCTCCAGTGCGGCATCGTCGAGCACCGTCAGCACGCGGGCCAGGCGGTCGGCAGGATGCTCGCCAAAGGCAGCGGCCTCGGCAGCAAGCGCCTCGGCCTGCTCGGAGCCGCCCTCAAACAGCTCGGCACGGGCACCGGCAACGCAGGCAACGTACACGTCGCGCACATGCGCCACCAGGTCGCGCGTCAGCTCCAGCAGGTCATTGCCCTCCTCGACCTGCGCACGGATCAGTCCATAGAGCTCGGCAACATCGCGATCGGCAATGGCGCGGGAAAACTCGCCCAGGATCTGGTCCGAAACCTCGCCCAAAAGCGAGCGGGCGTCGTCCGCATGCACAGAACCGTTGCCAAAGACGCTCAGCTGCTCCAGCGTGGAAAGCGCGTCGCGCATACCGCCCTTGGCATGGCGCGCCACAATGGCGAGTGCCTCGTCGTCGTAATCGAAGCCCTCCTGCTCGCACACGTAAGACAGGCGATGCTCGATATCCTCGTTGCCGATGCGGTGGAAATCGAAGCGCTGGCAGCGTGAGAGAATGGTCTCCAGAATCTTTTGCGGGTCGGTGGTGCACAACACAAAGATCACGTGTGCCGGCGGCTCCTCGAGCGTCTTGAGCAGCGCGTTAAACGCCGCCGTTGTGAGCATGTGGACCTCGTCGATGATATAAATCTTGTACTTGCCGCGCACCGGGGCAAAGTTGACGGAGTTGATGATTTCCTCGCGCACATTGTCCACGCCCGTGCGGGAGGCGGCATCGAGCTCGTAGACATCCGGGTGGTTGCCCTCGGCAATGAGCTCGCACTCCTCGCAAGTACCGTCGGGCATGCAGCCGCTTGCACCCTCGGCGCGCGCTGCCTCGGCATTACGGCACAGCAGCGCCTTGGCCAGAATGCGCGCCATGGTGGTCTTGCCCGTGCCGCGCGGTCCGCAGAACAGGTACGCGTGGGACAGGCGTCCCTCGGTGATGGCGTGCTCGAGCGTCGAGACGATATGCTGCTGGCCCACCACGGATTCGAAGGTGAGCGGGCGATACTTTCGGTACAACGATTCCATGGGTGCTCCCCCGGGTATACTGAGTCTTGTTGCCGCGACGGCCATGCGGTCGCACGGCATACTGCATTCATAATAACCCGTACGGCGAGCCCGCCGCGATAGGAGTCCAAAGAGCATGGCAGACGCAGAGAGCAACCTCGTTCCCTCCGAAGCAGCCGACCAGGTCGAGGTCGCGCTCGAGGAGCAGGCCGCAGCCGATGACGGCATCCTGTACCTCAACGAGTACCAGTACGAAAACGACCTGGTCACCGACTTCGCCCGCCTGGTCGCCTCGCCCAGGCGTCGCGGCTCGCTGTATGTCGCCGCGGCAATTGCCGCGCTCATCGGCATCGGCATGCTGGTGGCCGGCGGCAACTGGATCAAGTTTGGCGTCGTGTTGATCGTGTTCGGCGCCTTTTTGGCCTGGTGGAGCAAAAACCTGCACCACACCCTCGCCCGCGACTTTATCGATTCCGTCGAGGCCGACGAGTCCATGGGTGGCCGCTATCGCCGCGTCGCCGCCAACGAGGACGGCCTGATGGTTTGGGGCAAGAGCGGCAAGTCGCAGTTTTTCCCGTTTGAGAAGCTCGACCACGTGCTCGACGGCGAGCGCATCTTTGTGGCCATGTTCGCCGACCAGGGCGTGACGATCCCTAAGGAAACCTTTATTCGCGGCGATGCCGAGCAGTTTGGCACCTTCCTTAAGGCGCGCATCAACAAAAAACTCCGCATCGAGACCAAGCGCAAGAAGATGAAGGCTGAAAAGGCCGCCGCCGAGGCCAAGCAGGGCGACAAGCCCCAGGAGACCAAGGGCAAGCAGCGCAAGCAGAAGAAGAACAAGAATAAGCGCTAAGGCCAAGACAGACAGGCAGCCTCGCATCCCGTTATCCTCGCCATCCGCCCGAGCGTGCTACACTAGCAGCATCTATGCCACCGCGAATGGCTCGGCCCCGCGCCCGCCGCTCGCAAACGAACTTTAAACGCACGAGGGTTGGCCATGCCGCTTTTCTCGCAACATACCGCCCGGTTCTCGCCGGACGTTCCTTTGGAGGGCACCAGCTCTCGCGAGCTGCTCAAGCGGTACCAGCCGCTCGAGACACTTACGACCGGCGGTTTTGGCTCCATCGAGATCTGCCGCGACACGCACCTGCGCCGCCGCGTCGCCATTAAGCGCATCCCCCTTATCAACGGTGCCGGCATGCCCGCCAGCGACATCATGGATGTCCTGCGCGAGGCGCACACCGCCGCCATGCTTCAACATCCCAATATCGTGCAGGTCATCGACTTTACGCACGACACAGCCTATGCCTACCTGGTTATGGAATATGTCGATGGCATGTCGCTGGCCGAATTTTTGCATCGCGTGGACGGCCACTCACTTACCTTTGACGAGGCCGCGGCCATTGCCGATGCCCTGGGCCAGGCGCTCACCTTCGCCCATAGTAATGGCGTGCTCCACCTGGACATTAAGCCCGCCAACGTGCTCATCGACCACTCGGGCAATGTAAAGCTCACCGACTTTGGCATGGCGCGACTGTCGTCCGCCGGTGGCTTTGGCGGCTCGCGCGGCGGCACCATCGGCTACATGCCGCCCGAGCAGCTCGATATCGAGACCGGCACGGTCGATGAGCGCGCCGATATCTTTGCCCTCGCCTGTGTGATCTACGAGGGCCTGTGCGGCAGCGCTCCCTTTATGGCGGCCACGCCCGCCGACTCGCTCGACCGCATCATCGGCGGCGCCACCTATCCCGGCGAGCTGATACCACACTTTCCCCCGGGAGCCGAGGCCGCGCTCATGAGCGCGCTCTCCCCCATGCCGCAGGACCGCCCCAACAGCATCGAGGCATTTTGCGACCAGCTCCTTGCCGGTCTGGGCAGCGTGCGCGAAGGCCGTCGCAGCCTGGAGCAAATGGTTGGCGAACTTTCGGATGACGAGCAGGAGCTCGACGATATCGAGCCGTCGCACTACGAAGACGACGCCATCGAGGTCGACCCCGCACTCGGCTGGGCGGGCACGCGCTGGAGCCATGCGCGCGACTACACCATGCGCGCTATCTCGGCGCTAACGTGCGGCACCTTTAGCTTTTTGCTGATGCAAACGACCGGGGTCGCGGCGCTTCCCGGCCTGGTCATTGCGGCTATCGCAATCGGAGCGGCGGCCGGCCTGGCCCCACAGATCGGCTCGGCCATCTCGGCTGTGGGCTTTTTGGTGCTCATGGCCAACGCCACCATGCAGGCGCAGGGCATCCTGTCGATGTTGCCCGTCGCGGTGATCTTTGCCGCTGCCATGTCCGGTTGGTGGATTGCCTGGGGTCGCACCGAGGCTGCCGCGAGCGCCGCACTCACCTGCGCACTCGCGCTTGGCTGTCTGACCGGCAATACCTTCCTGGCAGCTGGGGTCGCCTCCGGCGTCGCGTCATTTTTGCTCGGCCCGGCAAGCGCCGCCGCGGCAACGGGCATGGGCGCGCTTTTTGCCCGTCTGGCCACGGTCGCGCTTTCAGCCGGAGGCGTGCTGGGGCTCGGTAACGTTGCCGCAGCGCTGGGAGACCCGCTCCTTTGGGCTGCCTTTGTGCTGGTCGCGGCAACTGCCGCGGCGTCATCTGCGCTGCTCAATGCCCATGCCAAGCGTGCCGATCAGGGCTCAAACCTTGCCGCAATCGCCGCCATCATTGCCACCGGCATCGGCTGCTCAGCGGCGTCCTGTCTTGCACACCATATGGAAATTGCCAGCCTTGCAGCCGCGGTCGTCGCCAAGGCGGCGGTTGCGGGAACCCTATCCTCTATAATCGTTGGGATATGCCTATATTTGCTCGGATACCAAAGAACCTATACGGAGAGTGATCTTTCGTGAACTTCCTGAACATCTTCGAGGACCACGTGGCCGGCATCTTCGGTGCCACCCGTGCCCCGTTCTCCTTTAAGAAGCTTGCCAAGCAGGCCGCTCGCGACATGGAGGATCAGACTCTGGTGATCAACGGCGTCAACACGGCGCCGGCACTCTATACCATCCTTATCGCCGCCGACGACGATCCCATGCTCGCCCCGTTCTACCCCGAGCTTTCGCGCGAGGTCCGCGAGTTTGTGAAGGCGCAGGCCGAAAAGCGCCGCTATGTCTTTGTCGGCGAGCCCCTCGTGCGCTTTATGATCGATCCGCAGCTGCGCGCCGGCAAGTTCTCGGTCTTTGCCGAGAACGTCGATGCCCCCACGCTCGGCCGCCTGTACGAAGAAGAGCGCGCCTATCAAAACGGCCTGGGCCAGAACAACTCCGCGGCAAGCCGTGCCGCCAGCGCCCCGCGCGCCGGCCAGCAGCAGTTTGCTGCCCCGCAGCAGCAGCGCCCCGCCGCCATGCCCCAGCAGCAGCCGACGCCTCGCGCCGCCGCTCCCGACCCGCTTGCCGTGGCAGACCCCTTCGCGCCTAGCGTCCCCGACCCCGCCGCCGCACCCATCCCGGTGCCTCAGACCGTCTCGCGCGACGCGCTTGCCGGCATGGGCGGAGCCGCCGCGACCGGTGCCGCCGTGGGCCTAGGCGCCGCAGCCGGCATCGCCTCCAACATGGCGAGCACTCGCGCCCCGCAGCGCCCGCTCGCCCAGCTCGTCGACGTCGTGAGCGGCGAGAGCCATAGCATCACCTCCGCACAGGTGACCATCGGTCGCGAGCGCTCAGTTTCCGACATTGCCCTGCGCGACCCCAACGTGTCGCGCCGCCACGCCCAGCTCACCTTTACGGGCTCGGATTGGTCGATCGAGGACCTCAATTCCACCAACGGCACGCTCGTCAACAACCGCCGCATTACGCGCTGCCCGCTGCGCAACGGCGATCTGCTGACGTTTGGCCTGAGCACCTTTGAATTTAGGGGATAGTCGCTTATGAACATCGATATCGTCCTTTTTGCAGGCCGCATCGTCCTGGTCGCCCTGCTCTATATCTTCTTGTTCGCCGTCATGAAGACCGGCGTGGGACTTGTGCGTGGACAGCGCCGCGACTCGGCTATCTGGACGATCGATGTGGACAAGGGTCCGCGCGGTATCCGCGGCATTCACGTAGACATGCTCGGCCCCGTCATCGTCGGTCGCTCGCCATCTTCGGACATCTGCATCAACGAACCGTTCGTTTCGGCCTCGCACGCGCGCTTTTCGCTGCAGGGCCCGGCGCTCATCATCGAGGACCTCAACTCACTTAACGGCACGCTCGTCAACGGCCGCCAGCTCGTGGAGCCCGCAACGCTACGTGAGGGCGACGAAGTCCAGATTGGCGACGTGGTCATGAAGGTGAACCGTCGATGATCGACGAGGAGAACAAGTCCGCAACCATGACCGAGGCACCGGCTGCCGCCGCAGCTGCACCGGCCCACGCCGCTCCGGCTGACTCCACACCCGTGGAGCCCGAGGACACCGTGTTCTCCCTGCCTCTTTCGCATGTAACGCATGATATTTCGGATCTCGCCGATAACGAGGACGAAGCGGATGCCGTAGCGGTGCCCATCGGCGCACATGCTGCGGAACAGCCCACAGCGCCCGAAGCAACCCCGGCGCCGGCTCACTTTGCAGAGCCCGTCGCCGCGGCAATCAACGAGAGCGCTGCGGTGTTTGCGGCACCCGAGCCCGCCGCGCCGGCGTTTCCCATAGCCCCGGCATCCGAGGTTGCGCCCGCGTCTACGCCGGCGCCCGAGCCTATAGACGTCAGCCCGCAAGACGACGAGTCGACCGCCCGCGTGTCCGAGGAGCCCGACTCCCCGGACACCGACAATTCCGAATCAAACGCCGAGACCGACACCGTCTCTCCCGGTGACACCGCCGAGATCGACGTTGCTGCCGTTGAGGCCAAGCTCAAAGACCCCGGCTCGACCATGAGCTTTGAGCCCCTGACCGAGGAGCGCATCGAGACCGACTCGACCTATGATGCCGGTACCACCACGCAACTCATGTGGGGCGCCCGCTCCGACGTTGGCTGTGTGCGCCCGCACAATGAGGATTCCTACCTGGTGCAGTCGCCGCTCTTTTGCGTATGCGACGGCATGGGTGGTCACGCCGCCGGCGAGGTAGCCTCTTCTATCGCTGTCGAGACTATAGCCAAGACGGCCCCACAGTCCGCCGACGCAGCACGCCTGGCCGCAGCCGTCGAGGCAGCCAACGCCGCCGTAATCGAGGCGGCCCTGAACGGCCTGGGCAAGCCCGGCATGGGCTGCACAGCCACCTGCGCCTATATCGAAAACGATACGCTCGCCATCGCCCACGTGGGCGACTCGCGCGCCTACCTGCTCCACGAGGGCACGCTCATCCGCGTGACCCGCGACCACTCCTACGTGGAGGAGCTCGTGGACGCCGGCGAGATCACGGCAGACGAGGCTCGCGTCCACCCCAACCGTTCGGTCATCACCCGCGCACTGGGCTCGGACCCCGCCATGTATGCCGACCACTTCACTCTGCATATCGAGGAAGGCGACCGCCTGATCCTGTGCTCCGACGGCCTTTCGAGCATGATTCCCGATAGCGATATCGAGAACATCGCCACGCAGTCCTCAACCGCGCAAATCTGCGTCGACAACCTAGTGGACGCGGCGCTTGCTGCCGGCGGCCACGACAACGTGACCGTAGTAGTCGTTGACCTGGTTGACGATGGCGTTATGCGCGAGGCGCAGCGCGTGCGTCGCCGCAACATTACTATCGCCGCCATCCTGGCCCTCGTCTTTGTGCTGGCAGCTGGCATCTGGGCCTACACGGGTGTCACCGGCTCGTACTACCTGGGTACCTACCAGGGCAATGTCGCCGTCTGGCGCGGCCTGCCCGGCAAGCCGCTCGGACTCAAGCTCCACTGGCTCGAAAGCGAAACCAGCATCAAGCTATCCGACCTGCCCGAAGACACGCAAAACCGCCTCAAGGCGGGCATTCCGCAAACAAGTGTCGACGATGCGCAGGACACGATATCCAAGTACCGCCACCAGATCGACGAGGAGCAGACCCGCCAGGTGATCGACGCGCAAACGATTCGCGACAACACCAATCAGGGATCGACCTCCGAATCAGATTCCGAGAAAACCGCCGAACAGTCCGCCGAGGCCGAAGCCTCCGATAAGAATTAGAAAGGGAGTGCCGCTTATGAGTCGCCGCAACACCGAGCTGCTCTTGCTCATCGCCTCGGCGTTCCCCGTCATCCTGCTGTATGCGATATACGTCCTCACCGCGGGCGCTGCCATCTCCTTTGAGACGCTCGCCGTACCGGTCGGCCTCTTTGCCGCCTTCGCCGCGGCACATATCGCCGTGCGCATCTTGGCGCCCGGCGCCGACCCCGCCATCCTACCCATCGTATTTATACTTTCGGGCATCGGCATCACGTTCGTGACGCGTCTCGCCCCCGCTCTCGCCATCTCACAGCTCATCATCCTGTTTGTCTCGGTGGCGCTCATGGTGGGAACGCTTGCACTGGTCAAAAACCTCGACGTGGTCATGCGCTACAAGTACACCTTTGGCATTATCGGCATCATCCTGCTGATGCTGCCCATCTTTATCGGCACCACGATCTCGGGCTCCAAGCTGTGGATTCGCATCGCGGGCTTTACCATCCAGCCTGGCGAGTTCGCCAAGGTCTTTATCGTCCTGTTCCTGGCCGGCTACCTAGCCGAGAACCGCGAGCTGCTCTCCATCTCCAACCGCAAGATCCTGGGCTTTAAGATCCCTCGCCTGCGACTGCTGCTGCCGCTGTTTGCCGTGTGGGGTGTGTGCCTGCTCGTCGTCGTCTTCGAACGCGACCTGGGTTCGGCCGTGCTGTTCTACACCATCTTCTTGCTGATGCTCTACGTTGCCACGGGGCGCTTTTCGTATGTCGTTATCGGCCTTGCGCTCTTAGCTGTTGGAGCCGTGGGCGCCTACAAGTTCCTGTCTCACGTTCAGGTGCGTTTCCAGGTTTGGCTCGATCCGTTTAAGGACGCCCAGGGCCAGGGCTACCAGATCGTCCAGTCGCTCTTCTCGCTTGCCGATGGCGGTCTGGTCGGTGTTGGCATCGGCAACGGCATGGCCAACAACATCCCTGTCGTCGAGTCCGACTTTATCTTCTCGGCTATCGGCGAGGAGATGGGCCTTTTGGGCGGCGGCGCCGTGCTCATCCTGTTTATGCTCTTTGCCGTGCGTGGCCTCACCACGGCTGCCCGCGCTAAATCCGACCTCGCCGCCTTTAGTGCCACAGGCCTTACGGCCGCCATCAGCTTCCAGGCCTTCTTGATCGTTGGCGGCGTAACCCGCCTGATCCCGCTGACCGGCGTCACCCTGCCCTTTATGAGCCAGGGCGGCTCCTCTCTGCTGGCGAGCTTTATCATCGTCGCACTCCTGCTACGTGCCGGTGACGAGGCGACCGGACGCGAGGCCGAGCTTACCGGCACCGGCACCATGGCCGCCATCACCGATGATCAGGTCGCATCTGCCGCCGCCCCGACGGGCTCGCGCTTTGCCACCTCGTCTTCCTACGGCAGCGGCAGCCATTCCGTCGGCTCGCGCATGCGCCGTCGCCTGCTCGACACGCCTGAATCCGGTGTGCTCGGCCGCGTTGCGCTCGCCAACCGTCTAACCCGCGCGGTGCTCGCCTTTACGGCGCTGTTCGCCATCCTTATCGGCAACCTCACCTATGTCCAGGTCATCAAGGCCAAGGACTATCAGGACATGCCGACCAACAACCACACCATCGCCCGCTCCAAGTACATCCAGCGCGGCTCCATCATCACGTCCGACGGCGTGACGCTGGCCGAGTCGCTGCAGCAGGAGGACGGCACCTACGTACGCTCCTACCCCAACGGCAACCTGGCAGCGCACGTGGTTGGCTACGTGAGCCAGCAGTATGGCGCCACCGCCATCGAGAGCGTCATGAACGACACGCTCACCGGTTCTAAGGACTACTCCAGCTGGAACAATGCCATCGCGTCGCTCGCGGGCCAGACCCAGCCGGGCAACACCGCCAAGCTCACCATCGACTCGCGTATCCAGACGGCGGCCGAGCAGGCACTCAAGGGCTTTAAGGGCGCTGTAGTGGTCATCGACCCGCGTACCGGCGCGGTGCTCGCATGTGCCAGCTCGCCCACCTACGACAACACCAACATCGATGCCCTGCTGCAGACGGGCGGCGGCGAGGACGGCTCCATGTACAATCGCGCCATGGACGCGCTGTACACGCCGGGCTCCACGTTTAAGGTCGTTACGCTTTCCGCGGCACTCGAGACCGGTACCGCCAGCCTGACCAGCACCTACCAGGCGCCCGGCTCCATGGATATCGGCAACGCACCGGTCACCAACTATGCCAACGAGAGCTACGGCACCATCAGCCTGCAGCAGGCCTTTGCCGTGTCCTCCAACGTCGTCTTTGGCCAGGTGGCAAACGAAGTTGGCGCAAACACGCTCGTACAGTTTGCCAACGCCTTTGGCTACGGCCAAAAGCTCGGCCAGGACCTGACCTCCGCGGCCTCCATCATGGCCGACCCGTCGCTCATGACCGAGTGGGAGACCGCCTGGGCCGGCGCCGGCCAGCCTGTCGGCATGGACCACACGCCCGGCCCGCAGACCACCGTCATGCAAAACGCCGTGATTGCCGCCGCCATCGCTAACAGTGGCGTGGTCATGGACCCGTACTTTGTAGCCCAGGTACTCGCCCCGGACGGAACCGTGGTCAAGACCACGCAGTCCCGCTCGCTGGGGCAGGCCGTCAGCTCCGCCACGGCCGACCAGGTCAAGCAGGCCATGCTTGCCGTCGTCCAGTCCGGCACCGGCACCGATGCCCAAATCCCCGGCGTCAAGGTCGCCGGCAAGACCGGCTCGGCCGAGACCGGCGGCACCAACGTCAACTCGATGTTCGTTGGCTTTGCACCTTACGATTCACCCACGGTCGCCATCTCGGTGGCCTTGGAGGATTTCGACAAGCATGACGTCAAGGCCGCCAAGATCGCCGGCATCGTCCTGACCGCGGCGCTTGCCGCACAGGGAGCGTGATGCCCATGATCGAATCGGACACCCGAGGCGCGCCGCGGCCGAAGAGTTAGCGGCAACGCGCCACACGGCCCCAGCGGCCACATCGTAGGTACTACACACATCGTTGAGCGAATAGTTATGTTAGGAGCAGGAATGGAACAGAGGGTCCTCGGGGGAAGATACCTCCTCAAGGATAAGGTGGGAACAGGCGGCATGGCGACCGTCTACCGTGCACAGGACCAGGTCCTCGACCGCACGGTAGCCGTCAAGATCATGTTGCCGCAGTATGCTGGCGACGCAACCTTCGCCGCACGCTTTAAGCAGGAGGCCCAGGCAGCAGCCGGTCTCTCCTCCCCCTATATCGTGGGCGTCTACGATTGGGGCAAGGACGGCGACACCTATTACATCGTCATGGAGTACCTGCGCGGAACCGACCTTAAGAGCGGCATCAAGAGCCACGGCGCCCTCGACCCCAAGAAGGTCGCCCAGATCGGCTCGCAGATCAGCTCCGCGCTTTCGGTCGCCCACAAGCACGAGATCATCCACCGCGACATTAAGCCGCAGAACATCATGGTGCTGCCCGACGGCAACATCAAGGTGATGGACTTTGGCATCGCGCGCGCCAAGAACAGCCACCTCACGCAAGACAACAACGTGCTGGGAACCGCCCACTACGTCAGCCCCGAGCAGACCCGCGGTCAGGACCTCGGCCCCACCTCGGATATCTACTCGCTGGGCGTCGTGATGTATGAATGCGCCACCGGCCGCGTGCCCTTTGACGGTGACGACGCTATCTCGGTCGCACTCAAGCAGGTCAACGAGCTGCCTATTCCGCCGAGCCAGATCAACTCCGGTGTCGACGCCGACCTTGAGCGCATCATCCTCAAGTGCATGGAGAAGGACCCCGCAAACCGCTTCCAGACCGCCGACGAGCTGCGTCAGGTGCTCAACAGCTACCTGTCGGGCCGTGCCGTCAACGTCTCGGAGCCCACGCGCATCATCGGTGCCCCCGGTGAGCTGGGCGCCACCAAGACTCGCGAGCTTTCCGATCAGACGCGCGCCATGGTGCGTCCCGTCTCGGGCGTGAGCGGCCAGAATACCGCCCGTAGCTCGGTTTCGGGCTCCACCGGCTCCTACGAGGTCGAAGAGCCCAAATCCAACAAGAACAAGATCATCGCCGCCGTGGTGGCAGCCGTTGCCGTCATCGGCATCGTGGTGGCCTTTGCCACAGGACTCTTTGGCGGCGAGCAGGTCACCGTGCCCGATGTGCTGGGCAAGGACCAGCAGACTGCCGTCGAGCTGATCAAGGAAGCCGGCCTCGAGGTCGGCACCATCGACCAAAGCTACAACGACGATGTCGACGAGGGCAAGGTCGCCGAGCAGACGCCCAACGGCAACACCAAGAAGACCAAGGGCACCAAGGTGAACCTGGTAATCTCCAAGGGCCCCAAGCCCTCCGAAAAGGTTGAGGTTCCCAAACTTGTCGGCCTGACCAAGGACCAAGCAGAAGCCGCACTGGCAAGCGTTGGCCTGAAGGGCAACGCCTCCGAGGAGGCCAACGAGGCTGATGAGGGCCAGGTCTTTGAGCAGGGCACCGAAGCCGGTAAGGAAGTCGCGAAGGGCACGACCATCTCGTACAAGGTCTCGAGCGGCCCGGATACCACGTCCGTCCCCGATCTGACCGACATGACCGAGGCCCAGGCGCGCAACGCCCTCGATATGGCAGGCTTTGGCGTCGACGTTAGCTACCAGGAGAACGACTCGGTTACCGAGGGCACCGTGATCAGCTGGAACCCCAGTGGCAAGCAGAAGCCCGGCGCCACGATTACCGTCGTCATTGCCAAGAAGTCCGGCAAGGCCAGTGTTCCGGGCAACCTGTACGGCAAGAGCATCTCCGCCGCCGTCACCGCGCTCAACAACGCCGGTTTCTATAACATCGGCTTCTGTGACCAGAACGGCAATCCCGTAAGCGGTAACGAGGATGCCACCGTTACGGGCGTCTCCCCCACTGGCAAGCAGTCCACCGACAGCACGATTACGCTGACGGTCGCACTTTCTGGCTCGGGTTCGGGCTCTGGCTCGGGCACGGGTGACGATTCCGGTACGACCAACTAGTCGCCACCCCACCGCTCATCACGGCTCTCGCCGCAAACATATTCGCTCACAGGCGCCCGCTTGCTCCCCCAGCAAGCGGGCGCTTCGTTTTTGACATGGCATTGAACCAGAAGAACCCGGCACCGTAGCGGTACCGGGCTCGATATTCCTCTGGTGCCCCCGGGCGGATTCGAAAACTCCCCCGCGGGGAAATGAGTGACGCGGGTGTCGACGGCCCGCATCCGCCGGCGGCCCCCGCAAACCAGAAACGGCGCCGCTCCCGCGACGCCGTCATATTCCCTGGTGCCCCCGGGCGGATTCGAACCGTCGACACCCGCTTTAGGAGGTCATGAGCTATTACCCTACCTGCAATTTTTCATTTTCATCAATATCTCTGTTTCCGCAGGTAATTTAGCTATTCTGCCGTTTTTGCTCTTCTTGATTAGTTTTCTATTTCACCCTTTTTACACCCCTTTACCTCTTCATTTTGACTTGCAGGGGTGAAATTTTTGGGTTAGCCTCGGGGGCGAGGCCCTCAAAGCCCCGCCCCCGAGGCTAACCCAACGCACCACCCCTGGAGACCCATGGAAACCAGAATCAAACCCACAGCCAAAGGCACTTCCGAACCGATCAAGGGAAAACCCGGTTCCTTCCGCATCTACTTCTCTCTCGGTCGCGACCCCGAATCCGGCAAGAACGGGAAACGAGTCAGATACCTAAAGACACCCAAGAGAACCATCCATTGCAAGAGCAAAAACCCGAAGAACTGGCCCGGTGAGGTTGCGAATGCGCTCGATGCCTACCGGAAGGAGCTGGAGACCTATGAACCGGCTGGCGACATGCCGACCACTGTTTCCGGATACGCCGAGGATTTCCATCGGCTCCGAGAAAGCTCCTTCGGCTCCCCTCTTTCTTTCCAAAGAGAGGAATATGACGTGCGCCATATACGCGAGCTGTTCGGCGACATGCCCCTCGGTGCGCTGAGACCCGACGAGATCAAACGGGCGTATGCCGAAGCAATCTCAACCGGAAGATTCACAGAGGCCGAGATTCGTCGGATCCACGTCAAGCTCAAACAGGTCATGCAGGACGCACTGGAGAATGAGCTAATCGAGCGCAACCCATGCATCAGCGTCAAACTCCCAAAGCCAGACCTTAGAGTGCGCAACTTCCTCCCACCCGACGAACTGCCCCGATTCACCAAATGCCTGCTATCCGAACCCATGGGGCCGATGACCGTCTGCACCATGCTCATATTCCACCTAGGACTCAGAAAAGGGGAGGCCCTGGGGCTCTGTTGGGAAGACTACGACCCCGAGGCGATGGAAATCAGAATCGTCCACCAGTACACCAATGACAAAACGCTCAGGGCACCCAAATCGGAAATGAGCAGGCGGATCCTGTCTATAGACTCTTCGCTAGCCGCGTATCTAAACGACTGGAAGATGCGGCAGCGCAACCTATTCGAGCAACGCGGGCTAAGACAGAGAAACTCTGACCCCATCGTCCACGCTCTCAGCCCGCATAAGGACGAAAACGGCAACCTTCACGTCAGTATCACCCGACCCGATGGACACAACTATTCACGCTGGTTCAGGGACTTCTGCGTCGACAACGGCTATGGCGAGTACGCCAACGTGACAAGCCAGTTCGAGCGCAACGGCAAGCTGCACACACGCGGCACCGGATACTCGGGTCTCGTCCCCCACGGACTGAGACACACGGCAGCGACGGCGCTCGTCGCAAACAACGTCGATTTGAAGACCGTTCAGGCGCGGATGGGACACGCATCAGCGAGTACGACGGCCAATTTCTACACCCACGCAATCAGAGCCAACGACCGCAACGCTGCCGAAGTCTTCGAAAAATTATCTGAAGGTAATGAAAATTAATACTCTCATAATTGTGTCACCAGATGTATACTGCAAATAAGGCCAATCAGAGAGGAGGTTATCAATGGCACTTACCACTGCGAGCAGCAAGCTGCGTTCGACGATCCTATTCAACTCAAAGGATGAGCAGGTGCTCTTCAAGCGCTCCAGCGCTGACCTCGCCGCCGCAAGGGGTCTAACCCCGTCTGCGCTCCTAGCGAGGCTTCCCATGGAGCAGCTGACGAGCTCGGATCTAGGCAGGTGGGCCGCGCAGCTCATCTATGCTGAGGATGGGAGCTGTCTCGACGCCTTCGAGGGCATGTTCGAGGACTGGAGCGCAATCCAGCCAGAAAATGATTGCCGCGACGTCATCAAAGGCTTTTTTGATTACTGTCATGAAGCAAGGATCTGCATCGACACCACGAGCGAGCGCGTTCATCATCTCCGCACTAACTGGGACAGCATTTGCCTCATTATGGAAGAGGCTGCAAAGATGCCCGAGTGCAACCTCGACGCACGTATCCAGGCTAAGACCGGCCGTGAACTCGAAACTACCCTGCAAGACCCTACAGCGTTGCTCGCCGTTACACCTTTGGTCTCATACATTCTCAACGCATGGGAGCACATCAAGGACTATTCCTGCACTTACCGTGCTCTGCTCGATTTCGCCAACATCGGCAGATCATCCCGCAAGGGATACAGCGAGCCCGCAGAAGCTCGAATCAGCCTTCTGCACCTTATCGACGAATACGAGAAGAAAGGGGCTAATTAGTCGATAAGACCATTTTACAAACAAGCACCCGACTCCTCTCACTGTCGCCAAACATCGAAGAGGAGCCGAGCGCCCTACTAAAGGAGTTTATCATGCATCTTGCAGATGACCCCAAGACCGACGCCATCTCCGCAGGCATCAACCTGCGCCATGTCGGCACCAAGCGCATCATGAGCCGCCTGGACGTTCAGATCCTCACCGGCATCGGACAATCCAGCGCCATCAAGCTCATGAAGTCCACCCACCACTGCTTTAGCATCGCCAACCAGTACTTCGTCATGGAAGAGGACCTGTTCGACTACTTCCACAAGCTGGCAGAGGGGGCGAGCGAGTAATGCAGCGCCCGAACGTCAATCCCCTCGTCTTCGAGCTTGATGTGCTCGACGAGCACGTCCACGCCCTTCAGGAAGACAAACCCATCGCCTCCTTCGGGCTCGACGCACTCAACAGCATCCTCGGCGGTGTCTACCCCGGGCTCAACTACGCAATCGGGACCGCCCCGGGCAAGGGCAAGACGACACTGGCACTCCAGGAGGCCGACAAGCTCGCGGCAGACGGGCACCCGGTAATCTACGTTTCCGCCGAGCTTCCCGCGCACAAGCTGATCGAGAAGAGTCTGGCGCGTCTCAGCGACGGCAAAGTCGCGTTGTCCGAGGTCTCCAGCTGCGCGACCCAGAATCACCCTAAGCACACGACTTTCGAGGCTGCACTCGACAAATATCGCACCCAGATCGCCCCCAATCTCTGCATCACCGGCCCGCTCAACACCGTGGAGCTCTCCAACCTCGTCGGGCTGGTAACACGCGAGCGCGGCGAGGTCCCCATCGTCTTCATTGACTACCTCCAGCTCCTCGCCTGCGGCGTCACGGCGGACCAGCAGTTCATCGACGAGCGATTGGCTATCACAGCATGCGTGAAGGGCCTCCGCGAAATCTCGAACCTCTATGGCTCTCCCGTCATCGCACTGAGCTCGACCACTCGCAAGTCCTATGATTCCGGGAAGTCGGCCAGGCCCAACCTCGCCATGTTCGGTGGTTCCTCCGCTGTCGAGTACGGCTTTGACTCGGTGCTCTACCTCGCCGATGACAATGACAAGCCCGAGTGGCCCTACGAGTCTCCCGCAACCGGCACGCCCCTCAAGCTCGTCGCCCTCAAGAACCGCTACGGCACGCTGGGCGAGTCCCGACTCGACTTCGACGGTGCGCGCGCCACCTTCCACGACAGGGGCTAGCCCATGCGTGGCAAAGCCAAGACCGCGCATATAAACGTCCGCATGACCGAGGAGGAGCGTGCCGCCATCACGGTGCGCTCCTCCTCTTTTGGTATGGCCCCATCGACGTTCATGCGCGAAGCCGCCCTCCTCATCGATGAGAAGCCCGTCAGGATCGCCGACGAGGCGACGCTGCGGCAGCTTCTTCATCAGATGAAGAAGCAGGGCGGAAACCTCAACCAGGCCGTTCTCACCGCAAACGCCTATGGCGTGGATACGCAGACGGCCCAACAGCTCGCGGAGGCCGTCCGTCTGGTATCGAGCACGGCCTCGCAGCTATCGAACCTCATCTCCAAGAATCGAGAATGATCATGAAAACCAAGATGCCCACAGCGCTCATATCATCTCTTCTCCTAGCGATCCTCGCATGCCCCGTCCTCGCCGTCCCCGTCGACGATTTCGTCGCCGGGACACCGTTAGGCGCGGCTGCGATTCCGTCGTCGTTCGGCGTGGATACCGTCCTCGGCTGGTGGCTCACGGGTGCGTTCACTGCTTGCCCGCTCGGAACCCTGCTGACCTTCCTCCTCGCCTTTTGCATCTGCGCTCTCATCGCCTACTCGACCACCCTCAACGCGAGGGCCGAGGACGGCGGCGTGCTCGGCGACGCCCACGTCAAGACGGGTCGCGAGGTCATAAAAGGGTCCATGACCTGGGACGGCTCGACGAATCCCTCGTCACGTGGGTTCGTCTATGGGTTCACCAAGTATCACGGCAAACCCTGCTATCTCTACGAGCCCAAGAAGATGGCCTTCGTGTCAGGGGCCACCGGGTCAGGTAAGAGTCGCTTCCTCTATCTCCCCTCAATCGACCTGCTCAGCTACGGCGGCGCTTCCAACGGATCCGAGCCCGCGACTCTAATCGTCTCCGACGTGAAAAACGAGCTCATAGAACTCACGGGCGACGAGCTGGCCCGTCGCGGCTATCGCGTCCTGCTTCTCGACACGCAGCACCCCTATAGGGGACAGAGGTTCAACCCGCTCAAGCAGGTGCTCGACCTCCATGCCGAGGGACGCGACCAGGAGGCCGAGCAGGCGGCGGACGCCATCGCGGAGCTCGTGGTGCAGGACGACGAGAAAGACAAGGGCTCGCACTGGACCGCCTCGGCCAGGGGCCTGCTCTCGGCCCTGGTCCTGCTGGTCTCCATGTCCGACGAGTGTCCCGAGGAATCAAAGCACCTCGCGACCGTCTGCGAGGTCCTGGACCGCGGCACCGAGGCCGAGGGAGACGACCCGTCCGAGCCCCTGAAGGCCGTCTTCCGCGCTCTGCCGAGCGGCCACCCCGCCAAGGGCAGGGCGTCGCAGTTCGTCTCCTCGGGCGGCAACGAGCTCAGGAGCATCCTCTCGACGCTCAAGGTCGCCCTGCGCCCGTTCTCCTCCGCCCCGGTCGCCTGGATGACCTCCGGCTCCGACATCGACCCGCACACGGTACTCACGGAGAAGAGCGCCGTCTTCCTCCACGTGCTCGACGAGGGCTCACCCTACAACTGCATCGCGGCGATATTCCTCTCGCAGCTCTGGGCTTCGGTCCAGGCGGTCGCGGACGCGAACGGCGGCAGGCTCCCCCGTCCCGTGCAGATACTCGGCGACGAGTGGGGCAACCTCCCCCGCGTCGAGTGCCTGCCCGCCCTCCTCAGTCTGGCGCGCAGCTACGGCACGTTCTGGGTCGGCGCGACGCAGGCCGTATCCCAGCTCAATAAGTATGGCGAGAGAGACGGCCGCAGGAAGATCCTCGCGAACTGCGGGGTCAAGATTGCGATGAAGCTCGCCGAGGAGGAGGACCGCCGGTACTTCACCGAGCTCATCGGCAAGACCACGCGCCACACGCAGGGCACGAGCAACGGCAGGGCCGCATCGGGCACGTCCTCCTCGACGTCCTACAGCGAGAGCGCCGACGACGTGATACACCCCTGGGAGTGGCGCGACATGGCCCCGGACCGGGACGGGATCATCGTCGTGAAGCACGCGGACAACGGTATGCCCGCATGTCGAGCCGGAGTCTTCCGCTCCCCCGTCACCGACTGCACCAACACGCCCACGGGGGAGCACTTCGACCTCGGGACCCCCGAGCACGAGGCGGAGAACCGTCGCGCCTACCAGCGCCGCCTCGACGAGTCAGCTGCTGGGAAGATGCGCGAGGAGGCCTCGACCTGGTGCCCAAAGTGGCCCGAGCCGGAGAAGAAGAACGGGAGCAAGCCGGGCGGCAAATTCAGCGGGCTCTCGCTCGACTAGGGAGGCGAACATGACGGCGATAAAGCAGACGAGCGTTTGCAGCGAGAAGCACCTCGCGAGACTCAGGGATTACCTCTCCTGGGACCGCGACAAGGCGCTCGCCCACGGCACGCAGAACATCATCGACGATGACCACTGGTTTCAGGAGATGGCAGACACGAGGGCGGCCATGGGGCACGACAGGCCAGGCAAGGCCGGTGCCAAGTGTACCTACATGCAGCACCAGATACTCGGGTTCCTCCCAGACGAGTGCGACCTCAACGGCGGGAAGATGACGCCGGAGCTGTGCATGCGCTATGCGAGGGAGTACGTGGCCGAGCGCTACCCCAACCAGGAAGTCGTGATGGTGCTGCACCGCGAGCGCTGCCGCGCGGACGCCACCGACCGCTACGCCGTGCACCTCGGCATCAACCGCAGTGATCTGGAAACCGGCCGAAGGCTCGACGAGGGCCCCGCCCGAAAGGCGGCGGCATCACGCGTGAAGACCGTCCGTACCCTGGACGAAAGGTACGGCCTCAGGCAGCTTGAGCGCGGCAAGGCCAACTCGCGCGTCCACGCGAGGCAACCCGGCACGGAAGAGCGCGACATGGCCCGAAAGGGGCAGGCCGAGCGCTCGGAGAACGCCCGCGTCCGCGTCGCGGTCGCCCGCCGGATCGAGGAGGTCGGGCGCATGCGCGACTGCCCTGACCGGATGGGCGAGCTTGAGCGGCGGCTCAGGCGGGACGGCATCGAGCTCGCCAAGTCCAAGGGCGGGAGCCTCCAGTACCGCTTCCGCTCGAAGTCGCTCGGGGCCGTGAGGAAGGTCAACGGCGGAAGGCTCGGTTTCGCCGTCGACCGCTCGACCGGCATCACCGTCTGCTTCACGCTGCGCGGGATAGCGACGGCGATGCGGGCGTTCTGGGAGCTTGAGCGCAGGGCGCTGGAGAATCAGAACGGGCGCGACGACTGAGCTCTTGGGGCCGGGACGCAACAGGCGTCCCGGCCTTTTCTTTTAGCCCTTCGGCGAGAGCGACCTCGGAGCGGTTCGCCGCCCCGCCGCAGGCGGGCAAGATGATTCCGTGCAACGGAATCCATATCTTGCCTGCACGGAGCGAGCCGGTTGCTGAGGCAACGCGAGCCCGGGCAGGTGAGCGACGGTTGAGCCGACGCCGAGGAGACGCGACCCATGGGGAGCGTCGTACGACGGCGCTCGGCGACCCGACGCGAGAGGCCCCGCCCGGCGACCACGGCGGAGCGATGGCGACTTCTGGAAGCCATCGAGCGCAGCCGTTCGCCGGGTGGGGCCGGTGTGAGCGGAGGCGGACGAAACGCGACCCTGGGGAGCGTTGCCAGGGAGCCGCAGCGAGAGCGACGCCGCGCGTCGCGGGGGTCCCGCCCATAAGCGGGACCCATCGGCCGCAAGGCCGATTGCTACGCCCCGACCCTCTCGGCGTACAAGTTGAAGAGGTGGGCGACAATCTTCTCCTCGTCTCCGCCGAAATCAACGCCATAGGCGGCCTCAACGGCAGTGTCGAGCGCCTTGTGCGCAGCCATCAGCTCGGGGAAGAACGTTTCGTTCTTTGGATCGTACATGTCCGCGAGCGTCGCACCCTCTTGGGCGTCACGGGCATCGAGCACGGCCTGGGCGCAGCGCTCGACTTCCTCGCGTTGGGATTCCGCGGGCTCGGGCCAGACGAAGTTGTTGTAGTCAATACCGGCCGAGTACTGATAATCATCTTTCAGTCTTCCGGTCACGACCCTAACCCATGCATTATGAAATTGGGACTGCAACACCCCATATTGATAGAGAGTTGCATTTGGGATAAGACGAACTTTATTGCTACAAAAGACCTCAGCATCGACGAACCCCATTGGGATGTATCGCCTTCGGCTTGATGAAACCTCTGGTATCAAAATTGAATCTGTATCCGACAGGATTTCAGTTCCAAAATGGGCAGGGCGCTCCGCAGCCTTAACGGTCTGACTTCTCTTGCTCTTGAGCCGATACCGGCGTACCGCTTCAACCCTTTCCCTGCATTTAGGCAGATTCTTTAGCTCATCCCAATTTGCGTTCCCAAGCCATAAACACCAACGGCTTTTGCCACGGATAAATTCTTGTGATCCAAGCCACTTGTGAAAGAATTTCTCTGCACCAGGTTCACTTTGCAAGAATTCGATTTTCTGCTCATCAGTGAAAAGGTAATTGCCGTCGTCTATAGGCTGGGAGCCTATTCCCATTTCTGGAACATCTGATAATGGCTTACTTCTGCTGTAGACAAAAACGTCCGGAGCGTCTTTCAGATACGCATTGATTCGAGCCGTGTGAATCTGTTCTTCGTCGCTGTCCGGGGTCGCGTGGTAGAAGAGCGTCTTGGTCCCCGACTCGCGGGAGAACCCGACGATGACACAGAACACGTGTGCCTTGTCCGCGGCCTCGTTGTCCCACCTGAACGTGTTGTGCGCGAAGTCGATGTGGATACCCAGGTCGTACAGGGGTTTCCAGAGGTTGGCGACCTGCTCGCCCTGACATATCGAGTTGGTCGAGACCAGGGCGCAGCGCGTGCGCTTCCCTTGCGTGAACCTCGCGGCCTTCATGTACCAGGCCCCGCAGTAGTCGATGTTGCCCGCGTTCTTCGCGCCGTCGAAGACCTCAAGGAGCTCCGCCTTCTGCTCCTTGGACTGGTTGCGAGCCCCAAGGAAAGGCGGATTGCCCACGAGGTACGTGAGGTCGTCGGGGAACACCTCGGACCAATCGGTCTTGAGGGCGTTGCCCTCATGGAGGTTGCTGAGACTCCTGAGCGGCAGGAAGTCGAAGTCGTAGTCGACGTATATCTCCTGCGTCTTTCGGAGCATCTGCTCCTCGGTGATCCAAAGGGCGGTCTTAGCGACCGAGACGGCGAAGTCGTTTATCTCGATGCCGTACAGCTGGTCCAGGGACACGCGGACAGGGCTGTCCTGCGCAACGACGAGGGACGTCTGCCCCGCATTGCCGGTCTCCTCGCTGAGCTCGTCCTCGATGATTCGGTTCTCGATGGTGCGCAGCTGCCGGTACGCCTCGGTAAGGAAGTTGCCCGAGCCGCATGCCGGGTCGCCGATGGTGATGGAGGCCACCTTGTCGTGTAGCCTCGCCAGGGCCTGCTTGCGCTTGGCAGCTGTCTTCTCGCCCTCGGCCTCGTGCAGTTCGTCCCACAGCTCGTCGAGGAAGAGCGGCTTGAGGCAGCGCTCGATGTTCTCGACGCTCGTGTAGTGCATGCCCCCGGCGTGGCGCGTCTCGGGGTTCAGCGTGCCCTCGAACACGCCGCCGAAGATGACGCCCGAGATCTCGCGCCAGTCGAAGTCCTGGGACGCGTCGGTGATGGCCTCGAGGATCTCCGGGGTCATCTGCGGAACGATGATGGAGGAGTCGGAGAACAGACCGCCGTTCACGTAGGGGAAGGTCGCGAGATCCTCGTCCATGTACTCGTCCCTCTGCTCTAGGGGCGTGTCGATCGTCTCAAACAAATCGACCAGTTTTCGGCGGAGCTTCGCGGGGTCTCCCTCGCAGTACCTGCCAAACGCCTGGTGCGATTGCAGGAGGTCGGCGTCCTCGGCGTAGAGCAGAAAGATGATTCGGGTGATGAGCACGTTGAGCGAGCGCTGCTCCTCCTGCGCGCGCTCGTCCTTCTCCTCGATGTGGTGGTACTGCTTGGCGAGGGCATCGTAGAGCCTGGAGACGTAGGCCCCGGCCTCGATGGAGAGCTGCTGCTCCTTGTGCAGGCGGCTCGTCTCATTGGATGTCAGGAAGGAGAGAAGGTACAGGCTGTCCGGGAGCTCTTCGAGGGAGAACTCCTGCACGGTGTCCTCGGGCCGCTCGTTGTCGAGGTCGTAGAGGCGGAAGGTCCCGAAGTTGCACGTCATCACCCAGCGGGGGCGCTCGGAGTACGGCAGGTGCCGCGCGTACCACATGGCCTGCTGGAGCGGCGTCTCCATGCCGCCGTTCCTGGGTTCTGGCTTGTCGAGGTCGATGCCCCACGACTTCTGCTCGCACAGGAAGTTGTGGTCGGAGACGAACACGTCGATGCGGCGGCCTCTCACCTTGCGCTCGAAGTCGACGAAGCTGTCTATGGTGTTGGACGGGATGCCCAGGACGTTGATGAGCAGGTCGACCCAGAACTTCTGCGTATCCTGCTGCTCGTTGTTGGAGCCTGCGGGGATGGCACCGAGGCGCTTCTTCCACCGTTTGACGAACTCCTTTGCCTCTTTCTTGCTGGCAGGCATACCGGACCTCCTGCGTCGTCGTCACTTTCGGACAATTTTAAGGGGTAAAAGCCCTCTTCCAAGCGGAAGGGCGAGTTTTCGACGGTCCACGGTGTCGCAGGGTCCCAGGCGAAACCCGAAGACGCCGGGGGCTGTTGGAAACTCGCCCATCTCACAGCAACGCCACCCTAGGTTTTCAACGCTTTCCATGGCCGAAGGGCTTCTTATAAGCCCGTAGGCTGTGGAAAGGGTTGAAAACCGGATATTTGGGTGAAATATCGGAGTGAAATATGTAGGCGAGCTGTTTTCATCATAGAACTTTCTTTCACCCCTTTTTCACCCCTCTATCGTCTATTTAGCCTTATCTATACAGAAGCAGGTCAGACGATTTATACCGTCTGACCTGCAATTTCTTCTGGTGCCCCCGGTGCGATTCGAACGCACGACACCCGCTTTAGGAGAGCGGTGCTCTATCCCCTGAGCTACGGAGGCATGTTG
>CAUACA010000015.1 GCA_958427355.1 uncultured Collinsella sp.
CCCTACCGGGAGTAGCCCCGACGGTTGACAAAACTATAGGAACACCCAATGACTAGTCGATTAGGAGTATCATCATCTGCGCAAATGAGCACGAAAAAGCATGTTAGAGATTGAGAGCGTATGGCTGATACCGTATCTAAGCACATTGACATGACCACCGGCTCGCTGTGGCGCAATATTCCCCTGTTCGCCTTCCCCGTGGCCGCCACGAGCATCTTGGAGCAGCTGTCGAACCTCATCGCCACGGTCATCATCGGTAACTTCTCGGGCGACCAGGGAACCCTCGCCATGGCGGCGGTCGGCTCCAATGTTCCGCTTACCAGTCTTATGCTCAACCTGTTTATTGGCATGTCGCTTGGCTCCAACGTGGTCATCGCCAACGCTATCGGCCGCAACGATCAGAACATGGTCAAACGTGCCGTCCATACCTCGATTTTAATGGCACTCGTGGGCTTTGTCGTCATCGCTCTGGGCGAGATCTTTGCCGAGCCCATGCTCGCCGCGCTCAACGTTCCCGCCGAGACCATGCCGCTCGCCTCACTCTATCTACGCGTCTTTTTGCTCAGCATGCCCTCGATTTTGCTCTACAACTTTGAGGCCGCGATCTTCCGCTCCGTCGGCATCACCCGCATGCCGCTGCAGGCGCTTGCCGTGTCCACCGTCCTCAACATTGGCCTGGACCTCATCTTTGTCCCTGTACTCCACTGGGGCGTCGCGGGCGTCGCCATCGCCACCGCCATCGCTTACACCGTCAGCGCCGCTACGCTCTTTATCCGCCTGCTCAAGACCGACTCCGTTGTCCGCGTCACCCTACGCGACCTGGCTATCGACCCCGTCGCCCTCAAGCGCATCATCAAGATCGGCCTGCCCGCCGGCATCCAAAGCGCCGTCTTTGCCGTCGCCAACATCATCATCCAGTCTGCCATCAACAGCCTGGGCACCGAAGTCATGGCGGCATCGAGCGCTGCCATGAGTCTAGAGTATGTGTGCTACAACCTGCTCAACAGCTTTAGCCAGGCTTGCACCACCTTTGTGGGACAAAACCACGGTGCCCGCCAGATCGACCGCTGCACCAAGACGCTCAAGGTCTGCCTGGTCGAAGGTGGTATCGTCGCGCTCACCACAATTATCGTTATTGTCGGCTTGGGGCGCGAGATCCTATCGCTGTTCAACAGCGATCCCAATATCGTCTCGATCGGCTATATCCGCGTGTGCTCGATCTTCCCGGCGTACGCCTTTAGCATGTTCTACGAAAACATGTCAGGCTACCTGCGCGGCTTTGGTATCTCGCTCACGCCCGCCCTCATCACCATGATCTGCGTCTGCGGCATCCGCTTCTATTGGGTGTTCTGCGTGTTCCCACACTTCCGCACCTTTGCGAACATCATGATGGTCTACCCCATCAGCCTGGGCACCACGGCGTTCTTTATGGTCGTGGCGGTACTACTTTGCCACCCGGCACGCACCTATCGCGCCACCCAAGCCAAAGCGACAGCCCGCTAAACACCACACTCAACGCCACGCCAGTCATTAATTGACAATATGCGAGCTCATATAGTCGATAAAGCGCCTCGTGGCGATGGGCATGGTGTCCCAACTGCGCCAGGCTGCCACCACGTCGCGCGAGGGGGCATGCACGATGGGACGTACGCGAATATCGGCCCGCATGCCCTCCACAGTACGACGGTAGAGCATGCTCACACCCAGGCCCTCCTCCACCATCGCCATGATGGTGTAGTCGTCGGTCACCTCACTCGTCACGTGCGGCGACAGCCCATGCGCCGCAAATGCATCGAGCACCAGGCTCTGCTCGCCCTCATCCAGCAGCACAAACGGCTCGGACGCCAGGTCGGCGAGTGTCACCTTTTCCTTTGCCGTCAGCGGATGCTCGGCCGGCAACAATGCTACTAACTCGTCGTGATAGACCACGCGCTTCTCGAGCCCAGCGGTAAATCCGCGCGCCGTAAAACAAAAATCAACCACGCCATCGTGCACCCACTGGGCGTTGCGCGTGTAATCGCCCTGCTTGAGGGTAAAGCGTACGCCCGGGTGCAGCGCACCAAAGTCGCGGATCACGCGCGGCAACACGGTTCGACTCACGTTGGTAAACGTCGCAATGCGAATATCAGTCGAGGAGAGCCCCAGCAGCTCCTGGCGTTTGCCCTCGAGCTCGGCCTCGGCAGTTACGATCTGGCGCAGATACGGCAGGTACTGCTTGCCGTCGCGCGTAAGCGACACACCCTGCTTACCGCGCTCGATAAGCGTGGTGCCCAGCTCGCGCTCGAGCGCCTTGACGGCCTGGCTCACTGCACTTTGCGTATAGCCCAACTCGTCCGCCGCGCGTTTCAGGCTGCCGCAATCGACCACCATACAAACAATCTGATACCGCGATGCCATCGTGCCTCCACATCAATGCAGCCGTAAAACGTTTTGCCAGCGCTTTTTCTGCCAACATTAGCATTTCTTAATCATACTGAAGATACATTCGCTTTACTACATCCACATCTGGGAGCAGAATCCTTTTTACGAAACCGTTCTGTAACAAAAGGAGTCCCATGGATCGCAAAAAAGCAATCGCGCTCTCATTTTCCGTTCCCGTCGCATGGGGCTTTTCGTACCCCCTCATGAAGATCGGCATGGACAGTATGAACGCCACGAGCATCGTTGCGCTGCGCTGCATCATCGCCTTTGTGGCTTGCCTGCTGCTCTTCCACAAGCACACGTTGCGCATCAACCGCGACCTTATGGTCCGCGCTGCCATCATCGGCGCCATTATGGCAACCGAACTCACCTGCATGTGCCTGGGCTCCAGCCTCACCTCCGCCTCCACCGCCGGCTTTTTGCAGAGCCTGACGGTCGTGATCGTGCCGTTTGCCAACGCCGCCCTGCTGCGTCGTGCCCCCGAGCGCAAAGTGCTCATCGGCACCGCCATCGTCACCTGCGGTATGTTGCTGCTCTCGGGCGCCGACTTTACCAGCCTGAACCCGGGCGCGCTCATCATGCTGCTCTCCGCTTTTGTCTATGCCGGCCACATCATTGTGGCGAAGCGCTTTGTCGAAGATGTCGACCCGCTGGCTCTAGGCGTTTGGCAGCTGGGCTTCGGCGGCTTATTCTCGGGTATCGCCGCATGCGTCTTTGGCGGCTTCACCCTTCCCAGTACGCCCAGCGAGATTGTCGTTGTCGTCGCGCTCGCACTCATCTGCTCTGCCTATGGCTTTATCACCCAAACGCTCGTGCAGCCCCACGTGCCTGCCGAGACCACCGGCTTCGCCTTCTCGCTCGAGCCGGTATGCTCCGCCGTCTTCTCGTTCTTCCTGGTCGGCGAGGTCCTGAGCCCCATCGCCTTCTTTGGCGCCGCCCTCATCCTCACCGGCGTCATGGTGGCAACCGTCGAGCTTCCGCACCTTCGCGCACATGGACAGGCTCGCATGGCAGGAGCGCCCGAGCACGTCTCGTAGACCCCACTCCTCATACAGCCGTGTCATAAAGGCAACCGGTGCGCCTTTACAATAGATGCCAACAGAGCATCTACCATAAAGGAGCCCCATGGACACCGCAACCCGCGACCACAACATAGCAACTTGGTTGGGCGATGCGCCGCAGCCGGTACGTGACACTACGAACCAGCTGCTCGAGTGCATCGCCCTTTTGCGTGCCGAGCAGACTATCTACCCGGCACAAGACGACATCCTCAATGCCCTCGCCTACACGCCGGCCGACCAGGTCAAAGTTGTCATCTTGGGTCAGGACCCTTATCACGGTCCCAATCAGGCCATGGGACTGTCGTTCTCGGTCCCCGCAACGCAAACCAAGTTGCCGCCGAGCCTGCGCAACATCTATAAGGAACTCAAAGACGATCTGGGTTGCCCCATTCCCGCCACGGGAGACCTAACACCATGGGCACAACAGGGCGTCCTGCTCCTCAACACCACGCTCACCGTGCGCGAGCATGCCGCGAACTCGCACGCCAAACTGGGCTGGAGCACGCTCACCGACTACATTATCGAACGCTGCTGCCAGCGGCCCCAGCCGGTAGTCTTTTTGGCATGGGGTCGCTTTGCCCAGCAGATGGTCGAAGGCAAGCTCGCCGCAATCGGCGCGGGCAAGGCAACCGGCAAGTTCTGCCTGGCCTCTACGCACCCCTCGCCGCTTTCGGCCAATCGTGCCACGGCAGAACTCCCCGCTTTTATGGGGTCGCGCCCCTTCTCCGCTGCCAATCGGCTACTCGAACAGCACGGCTCGACCCCCGTCAACTGGACTTGCCTCAGCTAAAAATCGATACATCAAAAAACGCGCCCGACGGCTTTCCATCGGGCGCGTTTCCTATTCGGGCCAAATAAATTGTGTGCGGCCGGCCTCGCCGCCATCGATCAGCAGGCTCTGCCCGGTCATAAACCGGTTGGTCACGCCCACAAAGTAGATCCACTCGGCGATCTCTTGGGCGGTGGCCCAGCGCTTAAGCGGCGTGAGCTCCATAATCTGGTTCCACAGGTGCTCGTCTTCCATCACGCAACGGTTGAGCGGCGTGATAACGCCGCCCGGGTCCACACTGTTGGCGATGGCCTGCGGTGCCAGGCGGTTTGCAAGGTTCTTGGTGTAGGCGATAACGCCGCCCTTGCTGGCAGCATAGGCGGGAAACTCCGATCCCGTATGCCCGCTCGCCGACCCCACATTGACCACGGATTGGATAGCAGGCGCCGGCCTGGCTGCAAGCCCCTCCCCCACAAAGGCGTAGCGCTCGGTCACGTTGATGGTGCCACACAGGTTGGCAGCGATGTCGTCGGCCGAATCCTGCGTACCGGCAACGTTCACGATTACCTGAGGCTCAAGGTCGCCTGGAAACGAGTCCGGCTCGCGGACATCAACGATCAGATGGCGGTAGCGCTCGTGTTCGATCGCCGCCGGCAGTAGATCAAAACCCACGACCTCGTGGCCCTCGTCCAAAAAGCGCTGCACGCACGCGGCTCCGATACCGCCCGAAGCGCCCGTGATCAAAACCCGCATACTCGCTCCTTAGGCGGTTGCGTGGCGCTCGAGGTACTCGGCGCCCACATTCTCACGCTCCCAGCCACGCACGACCTTGTAGCCCACGGGGCTCAGGAAGACCTCGCACAGCAGCTCGGCGACAGCGCCGGTCAGCGAACACATAAGGACCTGCACCCAGGTCCAACCAAAGAACGTGTGGCTCACCACAATGGCAAAGACCAGGTTGTCGATAAACTGGCCAACACCCGTAGACACATAGGAACGGAAGGCGAAGCTCGCAAAGTTATTCTTTTTGAGCATACGGCCGAGCGACTGGTTGAGCGTGGAGTTAACCACGGCAGAAACGAGCATTGCCAGCGAAGAGCCCAGCACCACGTACCAGGTGCCGCCGATGGTGGCGTTAAGGGCGGTGTTGACCTCGATCATGCCGGTGTCGTAGTAGGCGCCCCACATACCGGGCGTGAGCGAGCATGCCCAAAAGCACAGGCTCACGGCCAGGTTAACCAGCAGCGCGAGGATAGAGATTTTGATGGATGCCTTGGCGCCAAAGCGTTTGCAGATCATGTCCTGGCACAAAAACGAAACCCAGCTCACCACAAAGCCGCAATCGAGTGCCAGATACGGCAGGCTGATGAGCTCTTTGTTGGCCAGCAGGTTCATCATGATGACACTCACGAAAAACAGCGAAACCGTTGCCGCGGGAATGCTCCGCAACAGGACCTTGTAGTCCTCCATGACCTTCTTGATCATTATGTACTCCTTTGGTTTTAGGTTTAACGAGCAGGATATCGGACCCGAACTGCTCGGACGCCCCGGTCTTGAGACGACGGTGGGTATGATAGCCGCTCACACGGCATCAGGCAAGCAAACGGCGCGGCAGCTCCGCAGGGCCACCGCGCCGATGCGTTAAAACGCTACGTTGCCAAACTCCGACAGGATAAGGTCGGGGTTGTGGTCGGTTGCCCAATCCACGTTCCACGGACTCGTGAACAGCAGCAGCTTGCCGCCGCGCATGTCCTCGACGCGCAGGGTGTCGCGCGTGAGCGAAAGGCCCGGGATATCGATGGTGTCGGGGTCGTTCTGGATCCAGCGGATGTCCGTATAGGGCAGCGGCTGGCGACGAACCTCAACACGGTACTCGGCCTTGAGGCGGCGCTCGAGTACCTCAAACTGCAGCACGCCGACCACGCCCACGATGACGCTCTCCATGCCGGCACCAAGCTCGCGGAAGATCTGGATGGCACCCTCCTGGGCAAGCTCCTCCATACCCTTGACGAACTGCTTGCGCTTGAGCGTATCGACCTGCGTAATGCGAGCAAACATCTCGGGGGCAAACGTCGGGATCTGCGGATACTGCACGTGGCGCTTGCCGGAGCACACGGTGTCGCCGATGCTAAAGATACCCGGATCGAACAGGCCCACAATATCGCCCGCGTACGCCTCGTCCACGATGGCGCGGTCATCGGCCATCATCGAGGTACCCGTGGCAAGCTTGAGCTTGCGGTTGCCCTGCACGTGGAAGGCGTCCATGCCGCGCTCGAACTTGCCCGAGCAAATGCGCACAAAGGCGATGCGGTCGCGGTGGTTCTTGTCCATGTTGGCCTGGATCTTAAACACAAAGCCGCTAAAGTCGTCGCGGCAGGGATCGACCGGCTCGCTGGTGAGCGTATCGGTATAGGCGCGCGGCGTCGGGGCCAGGCGCAGGAACTCCTTGAGGAAGGGCTCCACGCCAAAGTTGGTGAGCGCCGAGCCAAAGAACGCCGGGCTCAGCTTGCCGCAGGCCACGGCATCCAAGTCGAGCTCGTCGCCGGCGCCATCGAGCAGCTCGATGTCGTCCATCAGGTTCTTATGGTTCTCCTCGCCGATGAGCTCGTCCATAGCGGGGTCGCCCAGCTCGGCCTCGACCTCGGCGACCTTCTTGGTGGCGTTGGCGTGGCCGTCGCCCTCAAAGGCGATAACGCGACGGGTCTGGCGATCGAACACACCGCGGAAGTTGCGGCCGCTGCCGATCGGCCAGTTCATGGGATACGTATTGATGCCCAGGACATTCTCGATCTCTACCATGAGCTCAAACGGATCGCGGGCCTCGTGGTCGAGCTTGTTCACAAAGGTGAAGATGGGAATGTGGCGCAGCGTGCAGACCTTAAAGAGCTTTTTGGTCTGGGCCTCGACGCCCTTGGCGCCGTCGATGACCATGACTGCGGCGTCGGCGGCCATAAGGGTACGGTAGGTATCCTCCGAAAAGTCCTGGTGGCCGGGGGTATCGAGGATGTTGACGCAGGCGCCGTTGTAGGTGAACTGCAACACCGAAGAAGTAACGGAAATACCGCGCTCCTTCTCGATGTCCATCCAGTCCGAGACGGCATGCTTGGCCGAGCTCTTGCCCTTGACCGAGCCGGCGGTCTGGATGCTGCCGGTATAGAGCAGCAGCTTCTCGGTAAGCGTGGTCTTACCGGCGTCCGGGTGGCTGATGATCGCGAATGTGCGGCGCGACGAGATTTCATCCGACAGGCTTGCCATGCGGATCCTTTCTTGCATTGAGTGCATTACGTCGTTGTAACCGCACTATTGTAGCCGCGAAATCCCGCTCTAGGGCGCCTATCAGGACAAATTCATCAGTTGGTGCCTAGGCAGCCGGCCCAATCCGTATTTGCCTCTTGCATAACTGTGCATAGTGTATATATACTGTGATTACCGGTTATATACACGTGTAGCCCATCAGCTAAGGAGCCGCTGTGGACATCATCCTATCCAATTCGAGCGACAAGCCCATTTACGAGCAAATAACCTCGCAAGTCAAAGCTCAGATCCTTTCGGGCACGCTCGCTGCGGGAGCCAAACTCCCCAGCATCCGCGCACTCGCGAGCGATCTTGGCGTGAGCGTCATCACCACCAAGCGCGCCTACGCCGACCTGGAGCAACTCGGCTTTATCTGCACCGTGCAGGGCAAGGGCTGTTTTGTCGCCGAGGGCAACCAGGAGCTCTTGCGCGAAAACCAGCTCTGCCATATCGAAGAGCTGCTTGCAAAAGCGGCAAGCCAAGCCGAAACCCTGGGCGTCACGCGCGACAAGCTGCACGAGATGCTCGACCTCGTAGCCCCCGAAACCATGCAGTAGCCATCTGCAAGAAAGGCTATACCATGCAAAACCTTTTAGAACTCAAAGGCATCTCACGCCGTATGAGCGACCGTTTTTCACTGCGCGACGTCACGCTTGCCGTGGAGCCCGGCCAGATCGTTGGCTTTGTGGGTGCAAATGGCGCCGGCAAGACGACGACCATTCGCGCCGCGCTTGGGCTTATCAAACTCGATACCGGCGAGGTGCGCCTGTTTGGGCAGTGCTGTGGCGCCGACGCGCCCGATGAGACGCAGCGTTGTCTGCGCACTCGCGTCGGCCTCGTGCTGGACACATGCCCCTTCCCTTCCACACTTAAGGTGGCCGAAGTTGAAGCACTCGTAAGTCCAGCGTACCCCACCTGGAGCCATGGCACCTTTGCCGACCTCATCAGCCGCTTTGGCCTCGATCCCAAGACAAAGGTCAAGGATCTCTCCCGCGGCATGGGCATGAAGCTGCAGCTTGCCTGCGCGCTCAGCCACAATGCCGAGCTGCTCGTTTTGGACGAAGCCACCGCGGGCCTCGATCCCATGGCACGCGAGGAGCTGCTTGATGAGCTGCTCGCCTTTGTTTCCGACGGCCTGCACAGCGTGCTGCTCTCGAGCCACATTACGTCCGACCTCGATCGCGCCGCCGACCGCGTCGTCTGCATCGATAACGGCTCGATTGTATTTGACCTGCCACGCGAGAACATTACCGACCTCGCCGGCATCGCCCACTGCACTCAGGCACAGGCCGCCGAGCTTATGGCTTGCGTCGAAGGCGCCCGTGCCGCCCACCACGCCTATAGCGTGGACGTGCTCGTGCCCAACCGTCGCGAAACGCTCGAGGCCTTCCCCGAGATTCCCTGCGATCGGGCAACCATTGATGACTACCTGCGCCTCATGCTGAAAGGGGCTTCGAAATGAAACGTGCCTTTATGTCCGAGCTCGCCATCGTTCGTACGCTCATCCCGAGCATCACGGGCGTCGGCCTATTCATCTTTGTCGTGTTGACCCTCGCCAACGCGACAGACGGCGATTCCGGCATGAGCGCCGGTGCCTGCGCGGTCAGCGCCATGTCGCCCATCATGGTCATGAGCTCGCTGGCCGGCTTCGACAATCAAAACGGTTGGGAGCGTTATCGGGCAACGCTGCCCTTCTCGCGCAAAGACATCATCTGCGCACGCTACCTGAGCGTTATTGTCTTCTCCGCCCTCATGGCATGTGCAGCTACGCTTTTGAGCATCGCCTCCACCCCGCTCTTCAATAGCGCGGGCATTCCTTCGACGGGACAGACGGTCTTTGAAATCGCAATCGCCTCGGCAGCATCGATGCTCATCTCCCTCATGATGGTGTTTTTGGCACAGCCGCTGTTCTTTCGATTTGGACACATGGAGGCGCTGCGCCTATCCGTTGGCCTGTTTGCCATGCTCGGATGCCTTGCCATGGCCACGCTGAGCTCCTCCAACCCCATCAGCAACTGGCTCATGTCGATTGCCGGAGCGAATCCCGATCCTGCCGTCCTGGGCTGTCTGTGTGCAGGCATCGCCGTGCTGGCCCTCGCGCTATGTGCAATCAGCTGCACCGTCAGCACCAAGGTCTATCGGGCACGCGACCTGTAATCGACAGCCAAAGGGCTTGGGCTGCACGCCACCTCATTTACTAGATAAGACGAAGCAGCAACAGCGTCGCTACCGCCCTTCACGGCATGCCGTTTAAATCTTGGCAACCAAAGAGAGGCCGACAGCATATCGACAATTCGAGCCTTCACCAAATGGCTCCCCGGAACATGACCCCCATCTCGCCGCGGCCATATCAAACCTTCATGGTGGGGCGGTATCCTCATGTCCATAAAACTCGCAGGATAAACCCATTATCCAAGGAGGCACCGCACCCGTGTCGTGGGTTGTCGCAGCATTTGCGTCAGCATTCTTTGCCGGCATCACATCCATCTTGGCCAAATGCGGCATCAAGCAGACCGACTCCGATGTCGCGACGACCATTCGCACCTGCGTGGTGCTCGTTTTCGCCTGGGCAATGGCGGGCATTTCTGGATCCATTGGAACCATTGGCAGCATCGAACCCAGATCCTGGCTCTTTCTCGTCCTCTCGGGACTCGCTACCGGTGCTTCGTGGATCTGTTACTTTAAGGCGTTGAGCATCGGAAATGTCAATAAGGTCGTACCGGTCGACAAGATGAGCACCGTGCTCGCCGCGCTGGTCGCCATCGCGCTTTTTGACGAGACGAGCAACCTTGCGGTTAAGCTCGTGGGAACCGCTGTCATCACCCTCGGCACGTTTTTAATGATCGAGAAGAAGCAGTCCGCCGAACCCGAGCAGCAGCAAGACCGAACCTGGCTCGCTTACGCCCTCGGCGCCGCCGTGTTCGCGGCACTCACCTCCGTCCTCGCCAAGATCGGCATCGAAGGCGTCGAGTCAAACCTGGCCACGGCAATCCGCACCTGCGTGGTACTGGTTATGGCATGGGCAATCGTGGCAGCCAAGGGAAAACTGGAGCAGGTCGCGCACGTTGACCGGCGCGAACTCACATTTCTCGCAACATCGGGCATCGCGACTGGAGCATCGTGGCTGCTCTATTACTATGCCATCGCTGCAGGCCAGGTGAGTGTCGTGGTGCAGATCGACAAACTATCGATTGTCGTATCGGTGCTATTTGCGCGCCTGGCATTCAACGAAAAACTCTCCCGCCGCAGCGCCATCGGTCTCGTCCTCATCGTACTGGGCACCGCCGCGCTTGCAATTTGGAAGTAGCGCCGATACCGAACGAAATCCAGTCCACCCGCAAATCCGTGACACAGCGCCCGCACCGGACTTGAGATGTTTGTACTGACCGCGCGCTGCCGCGCTACTTGCGCAGCGGCTTGGGCAGTGGAATGCCAGCGGCAATGGCTGCGGCGATGATCATGCAGACGATACCCTTGAGTGGGAAACACATAAGCAGCAGGCCCACAACCATGACAGGCTGGCGCATGACGGCGCCCATCGTCGATGCCGTGCAGACGGCGACGCAAAAGACCGGATCTGCGCCGGTGAGGATGGCAAGGCCATAGCCCAGGCTTACGCCCGAGAAGATAACGGGGAAGAAGTGGCCGCCGCGCCAACCAAGGTTGATGAGGGCGGGCGTCAGCATGGCCTTAACAAGACCGGTCGCGATAAGCACGCCGGCGGGAATGGTGAGGTAGGTCTCCATAAGTACATCGGCCTGGGTCTCGCCGGCAAACATGGTGTAGGGCAGGACCGTGCCGCAGATGGCGAGCGCCAGACCGGCCAGCATGGCCTTGACGACAGGGCGCTCCCCTATTGCATGGGACAGTGCCTCGCTTGCGTGCTCGGAGACAAAGTACAGCCAGCCGCAAACGGTGCCAACCAACGCCAGCGGAATGAGCCAGGTAAGTTCCAGGTTGCCCACCTCGGCGGACTCGAACCTGGGCATGCCCATGCCGCCACCCACAAGCTGGCCAAGCAGCAGGTAGGTACCCAGACCGCCGGCAATCGCAATGCCATAGACCACCGTCTTTTGCGCCTTGGGCAACTTGATGGTGATCTCGCCGGACGCGGACTCATCGTCGGCGTCTTCGCCCTGGCCGTCGGCACTACCGGCAAGCGGTGCCACAAAGCCAAAGACGGGCGCGGTAAAGAGCGCCGTCAGGGCAGCCTGGGTGCCCAGCAGCGTGAGCTCCCTAAACTCGGCGCCAAAGCGACGCATGCGGTCGCCGACCCAGCTGCACAGACCAGCGATAACGCCGGTCAGGCCGGCCTCCGGTCCAATACTTCCGCCAAACAGCAGCGGCAGCAATGCCGCGAGCGAAAGCTTGCCCAGGTTGTCGTACGGGTAGCGCCCGTCTTGCTTGACCTTAGCCATCACCTGGTTGAGGTCATCGGTCTTGGTGCCTGTCATCTTTTCGTACAGACCGATTAACAGGCCGCCCAGCAGGCAGACAAAAAACGGGTACGGCAGAAAGCCGAACGGGCCGCTGGCGAGCTCGGGCGAAGCGACGCCCAGCGCGTGCGGAATCTCTGTCCATAGATAGTCGATACCGTGCTCCATCGCAAAAAAGAACAGCCAGACTGCGGCACCCGCGAGTGCGCCGGTCACGGCAACGCTGACCAAAAACAGCGCTCGGTTCGTGGGTTTAGCAAGCTTATCCATCGGGTCCTCCCGCGGTCAAAGTCGACATAGATACGTTTTATTGTAGAGCGAGTGTAGCCCAGTCAAGCCAACCGTCTGCGCTGCAAACGGAGCCACCGGGGACCACGGCGGGACAGGTTCAAGGCTTATCCGTTGATAATTGATGCGATTTCGCACAGATCCTCGGCAAAGTAAATGCCTTGCTGGCGTTGCGGGCTCGATAAACCCTTATCAATCATGTGCCCGAGCAGCGCCTTAAGATCGTTGTAGTAACCCCCGAGGTTGTACAAGATGCACGGCGCATCCAAATGCCCCAACGATACCGCGGACATAACCTCGGCAATCTCCTCGAGCGTGCCCGTCCCACCAGGAAAGGCGATGAACGCATCACCGAGCTCGATCATCTTGGCTTTACGCTCGGCCATATCGCTCGTCACGATGAGGTCGTCGATACCGTCATGTTGAAACTCGGCCTCGATAAAAAAGCTCGGCTCCACACCCGTCACATGTCCGCCGGCATCGAGCACGCTATCGGCGAGCGCACCCATCAGGCCCGACTTGGACCCGCCGTACACGAGCGCGTGTCCGTTGGCGCCAATCCAGTTGCCCAGCTCCTGCACCGCGGGCAGAAACGCCGGGTCATTGCCAGCACTGGCACCCAGATACACGGTGATATTCATATTCAGCCCCCTCATTGTGACGCGCGGCGCCCGCTCTAGCGTTGGCGTCGGCGATATTCGCGCACACGGCGCGACAGGTCGGCGAGCTCGTCACGATCAAGCTCTTCCAAATGCTCAAGATCGTCCATAAAGCGCGCCATGGTGTCCTTTTGGCGCAGCTTAATGAGTGTATTGCAGTAGTTCACCGCCACACCCGTGAGCATGGCGATGTAGAAGATGCTGATAACGCTCAGGACAACGGTAATCGCGCGGGCGACCGGCGTTCCGGCCGGGATATCGCCAAAGCCGATGGTCGAGACCGTCTCAAAGCTAAACCAGAGACCATCGCCAAACGTGAGGGTCGTGGGCTCGGACAGCCAGACAGCCGTCGAGCACAGCAGATAGAAGATAAGAAACAGGCCCGTGATGCGCGCAAAGCCAGCCTGGCGCAACACGTCGGCAAGCGTCCTCAACTTGTTCATCGCGACCCCTTTTCTCAGATGCCCAATCACATTCGCTCGGTATTGTCCCACATCCGGCACTTGAGGACGTTCCTTTTGTGCCGGCAGAAAAGGACTGTCCCCAACTGCCGGACGGGACCGTTTAGCGGTGCTGCTGCCGACTGGGCAGGCTGAGCTGGTATCCTTGTGCGGTAATGTCTCGATTCGTTAGGATTGCATGTGAGAGCTTCCGCTGTCCTTCGTTCAGTTATATATCGCACCCTGGCCGTCGCGCTTGCCGCGCTCGCCGTACTGAGCACCATCATGCCCGCCCCCGCCTTTGCCGCCGGCTCCGATCAACAGGTCAAAACGGTCCGCGTTGGTTGGCTCGTCAGCAACGAGGGCTTCCAGGACGGCGCCCCCGGCGAGCGCCTCTCGGGATGGGGTTACGAGTACCTCCAGACCCTGTCGTACTATACGCCCGGCTGGCAGTACGAATACGTCTCCGGCACCTTCACCGAACTTATGGACATGCTCGAGGCGGGCGAAATCGACCTCATGCCCAACATCTCCTACTCCGAGGAACGCGCCCAAAAGCTGCTCTTTTCCTCGAACCCCGAGGGCACCGAGCGCTACTACATCTATGCCAGGCCCGATCGCGACGATCTAGCCAAGGGTGACCCCCAAGCGCTCCAAGGCCTTACCATCGGCTGCAACCCCGGCGTTATGCAAACCTTCGTTGGCCAGCAGTGGCTCGCCAACGAAGGAATCACCTGCACATACAGGGAGTATGACGGAGGATCCGATCTCTTTGACGCGCTCGCAAACGACGAAGTCGATGCCGTCATCATGAACGACACGACCTCGTCGCCCAGCGCCTCCCCCATGTTCTACATTGGTTCGAGCGACTACTATTTTGCCGTCCCCAAAAGCCGCCCCGACCTGATGGACGACATCAATGCCGCCATGTCGGCAATCGCCCGCGTCAACCCACGCTATATCGACGAAGTCAAATCTAACTACTCGGCCCAAAACAGCGGTTCATCATCGCTCAACGGCCCCGAACGTTCCTGGCTCAAAGCAAATGACAACACCATCACGCTCGGCTACATTACGGGCAAACTCCCCTACTGTAACGAAGACGAAGACGGCAAAATGGAAGGCTCGCTCGCATCGCTTGCGACGACGCTGCACGATAAATTTGGCATTACGGTCAAAGCCGTCGCCTTTGATAGCTACAAGATGATGTCAAAGGCCCTGTCAAAGGGAAGCATAGACGTTGCGCTGCCGGTATACCGAGATTACTGGTTTGCCGAGCAAACAGGCGTTGCGCAGTCGGTATCGCTGGGGACCATATCTCTCACCGCCATCCACACCGGCAGCGACCTGAACAAAGACCTTCAGAACATCGCCTGTACCAAATCATCGTTTGTCAACAAAAATGCACTTGAAAGTCTGTTCCCCACAGCGACCGTAACCGAATACCAATCCGACGATGAAGCGTTCGACGCCCTCAGGAAGGGAACGGCGCACTGCATCGTCGCTCCCAGTTCACGCGTAAAGACCATCGGTGACCGTTACGATCTCGAGGACTGTGAGACGACCGAGCTCCCTGACACCTGTGAGCTCTCGTGCTGGATTTCGCGCGGAAAACCCGAGCTGTTGGGAATCATCAACAAGGGCATCATCAATGCCGGAGAATCGCTCTCCGCAAGCAATTTCTCCCCCACGTCGTACACGGCCCAGGAATCCGACACGCTTCGATTCCTTTTTCGCAACCGCGCCGCTATTGCCGCCACCCTCATCGGTATGTTGTCGGTCGGCATCGTCCTGCTCATCTGGGCGCTCGTGCGCGCTCGAACCGAGCGCAAAAAAGCCGATGCCGCCAACGCCGCTAAGACGGCATTCCTCACGCGCATGAGCCACGACATCCGTACGCCACTCAACGGCATCCTGGGTCTTATCGAAATTGAGGAATTGAAAGACGGCGACATGCAGGCCGCCCGCGAAAGCCGCGCCAAGGCGCGTGTTGCCGCCAATCACCTACTCTCGCTGATCAACGACATCCTCGAGATGGGCAAAATCGAAGACCGCAAGCTAACTCTGGAACATGCGCCTTTTAACCTCAAAGAGCTCTGTGACGATACGCTGGTGCTGTGCAAGCTCCGCGCATCCGATAACGGCATCACAATGCAGGACAATAGTCTGCCGTACGCCACGGGGCCATGCATGATCGGCAGTCCCACCCATATCCGACAGATCATAATCAACCTGTTAGACAACAGCATTAAGTACAACAAGCGCGGCGGCTCCGTCACCTTTAGTTCAAAGACCAAGCCACTCGATGATGGGCGCGCGCTCTTTTGCTTTAGCGTTTCGGATACCGGCATTGGCATGGCTCCCGAGTTTTTAAAGCATATCTATGAACCGTTTGCCCAAGAAGGTGACGATGCGCGCAGCAAGTTCCAAGGAACCGGCATGGGCATGCCAATCGTCAAGTCGCTTATTGAACTGATGGGCGGTACGATTGAGATTTCGAGTGAGGTTGGCGTGGGGAGTACGTTCAACGTCCAGATTCCGCTCGATATCGACAAGAACCCTCAGGCGCGGGCAGATACGGTCGAGGGGGTGCTCGACTGCTCGCTCGCCGACATGAACGTGTTGCTCGCCGAAGACAACGAATTGAATGCCGAGATTGCCCAGACGCTGCTAGAATCCGAGGGCGTCGTGGTCACCCGCGCCGCCAATGGCAACGAAGTCGTCGATCTGTACCTGTCACATCCCGCCGGCAGCTTCGATGCGATTCTGATGGACATCATGATGCCGGGCATGGACGGCTATGAGGCAACCCGCGCGATTCGTCTGAGCGAGAAGGTCGATGCAGCCGATATCCCCATCATCGCGCTCACCGCCAACGCCTTTGCCGAGGACGCCAAGGCGGCACACGATGCCGGCATGAACGCCCATCTGTCCAAACCGCTCGACTTTAACAAGCTCAAAAACATACTCGCCCGCATCAAGAAAAACGGATCCGTTTCGCTATAGTTTGTGCTCAACCACCACGCACGACCAGAAAGGAAACCAACGATGTTTAGGCCCTTACGTCGAAAGAAACGCGCCATCACCGACGAGGAAGCGCGCAAACTGCTCGCTACCTGCAAGCGCGGCGTCTTTGCCGTCAACGGCGACGATGGCTACCCGTACGCCATCCCCGTCAACTACTTCTTTGACGCCGAGCGCGACAAGATTTATTTCCATGGCGCCAAGGCTGGCCACAAGGTCGACGCACTCAAGCGCGATGACAAGGTCTGCTTTACCGTTTACGGCAACGAGTGGTACCAGGACGGTGACTGGGCTCCCTACGTTATGAGTACCGTGGTCTTTGGCCGCTGTCGCCTGGCGAATGACACCCCCGCTTTTATCGAAGATAAAGTTCGCCAGCTCGCGCTTAAGTACTACCCTTCTGCCGAAGAAGTCGAAGAGGAAATCGCCAAGGACATCAAGGGCGTCCAGCTCTACGAGATTACGATTGAGCATCTCTGCGGTAAGCAGATTCAAGAAAAGTAAGCCCCTCAGCAGGTCTGCGCCCAATGGTTACAGACGCATTACCATGCGGGGCCTTCTAGCCGACCTGGCAGAAGGCCCCGCATGCAGCGCACACTTACCGTGCATTAAAAACGTAGCGGTCCAGACGGTCGCACGCCTCCCTTACGCGCGAAAGCGGTAGCGCCAGATTCACGCGAATGTGGCAGGTTCCGTGGAACGGGCGGCCGTCCTGATACCCGACGCCCACGCGCGCCCCCTCGTCGAGCAACCACTGAATATCGCGGCCATGCTCGCGGCACCACTCGGTGCAGTCCAGAAACACCATGTACGTGCCCTGCGGACGTGAATAGGACACGCCCCCAAAATGCACGTCCACGTAATTGCAGAAGTACTCGATATTACCGGCAAGCACCTGGTTGAGCTCGTCCACCCACTCGTAGCCTTGCGGCTGGTAGGCACCGATAAGCGCATGCATGGAGAGGACATTCATCTCGTTGTAGTGAGTCTTGTCGGACACGGCGCACATGCGGTCACGCAGCGTCTCGTTGTAGACAATGTGGTAGCTGCCGACCAGGCCCGCCAGGTTGAACGTCTTGCTGGGCGCGTAGAGGGCAACCGTACGCATGCGGGCATCCTCGCTCACCGACTGCGTCGGGATATGCTTGTGCCCCGGCAGGATGATATCGGACCAAATCTCGTCCGAGATCACCACGCAATCGTGCTGGCGATAGATGTCCATGGCGCGCTCGATCTCGTCGCGCTCCCATACGCGGCCGCAGGGATTGTGCGGCGAGCAGAACACCGCGGCATGGATGTGGTTTTGGGCGAGCTTGTGCTCCATGTCCTCAAAGTCCATGCGCCACACACCCTGGTCGTCGAGTTTAAGCGGGCTGTGGACAATGCGATAGCCCGCGGCTTCGATAGACTTGGTAAAACCAATGTAGGTAGGGCTGTGGACCAGTACCGCATCGCCTGGCTGGACATACGCGCGCAGCGTCGACACGACACCGCCCAGCACGCCGTTTTCGTAGCCGATATGTTCAGGGCGCAGACCCTCGACGCCATTGCGGCGGCTCTGCCATTCGATGATGCGGTCGAAGTACTCGGGACGCTGATTGAAATAGCCAAACATGGGGTGCTGGGCACGCTGAATGATGTGTTCCTGGACCGTGGGCACCGTGGCAAAATTCATGTCGGCCACCCACATGGGAATGCGGTCGAAGCCCTCGTCGGGTGCGTTCGGAGCCATACCGGGGATCTCACCCCAGGAGTCAACGGCTATGGAGTCCATACCGTGGCGGTCGATAAGCGAGCTAAAGTCGTATTTCATGCTGAGCCCCGTGCAAAGTGATTGTTTTGGTAGGCGTTATTGTCCACCAGCACGGGCGATTTTGGCGCGGGGTTTGGCGCTTAATTTGACGGGTGCGGACGAATGGCTGGTTAGTCTTGCGCGTCGTTGATGGCAACTACGGCTAGCTGGGTTTCATCGACCGTAAACGATATGTCGAGCCCGGCGAAGGCCAGGTGATAGACGCGGTTTGGCTCGTGTTTGCTGCCCGCGCGGCGCGGATCTTGGCGAAGGACCTCGACCAAGCCGGGGAGCTTTGCGGGCGGGACCATATCCTGCAGCGCTTGCGGGAACTCGACGTCGAGCTCTTGCCACGGAGCATCCTCAATCCAGCCGTCGGTCGCATCCGGGTGGCAATCCGCAAACGGAATGTAGGGCTTAATGTCGTAGATGGGCGTGCCGTCGCGCAGGTCGGCCCCCAACACATGGATGATGGGGCCATTGTCGGTGAGCTCGACGCGATCGAGCTTGACGCAGGTAAGCCCAATGGGATTAGGGCGAAACGGACTACGCGTGGCAAACACGCCCACATGTGCGGCTCCGCCCAGACGCGGCGGGCGCACGGTCTTCGACCACTTGACGTTGGTGCCGGACCTGTCCTGCGACTTGGCATCGGTAGCTATATCCTTAGCCGTGCCGCCGGGCGTTCCGTTTTCGAAGCGCCACAGCAGCCACAGGTGAGAGAAGGAGTCCAGGCCCTCAACTGCTGCATTGGAGGCAAATTCCGGCTCAAAAACGATGCGTCCCTGCAGATGGGGCGCCAAAAAGCTGTTGCGTGGAATGCCAAACTTCTGCGGCAGATCGGTATGTATGTGTGCAATAGGTTCCATGCCGGTCATTGTACGACATGGAGGTGTGGGGCGTTGCGCGCAATTCTTCGCCGCGGTCCCCCGTCGTGCAACCAACGGTTGCTTGGAAGGGCACCTGCCGCCGCGTATGCTTAAGCCATCAACCAGCAGAAAGGAGCCGCTATGGCCTTTGCAGAAAAGCTCATCGCTGTCCGTCGCGCCCATCACCTTACCCAAGAGCAGCTCGCCGCCAAACTATTTGTCACGCGCCAAGCCGTCAGCCGTTGGGAGCGCGACGAGGTCACGCCGGGCATCGACATGATGAAGCTCATCGCCGCCGTGACCGGCGAGCCTCTGTCTCATCTGCTCGAGATGCCCGAGCACTATTGCCAGAGCTGCGGCATGATACTCACGCCCAACGACTGCGGCACCGACGCCGCGGGCGCCACGACCGACCATTACTGCAAGTGGTGCTACGACCACGGCAAGTACACCTACGACACCACTATGGAGGCGATGATTGAGGATTGTGCCCCGCGCCTGGCGCAAAACACCGGCATGTCGCTCGACGAAGCCGTCTCGCTCATGGGCGCTGTCCTGCCGCAACTGGAGCGCTGGCGCACCGTGCAGGAAAACGAGGAGCGCTACGGTGCCGAAGCCCGGGCGCGCTATGGCGATGAGGCTATCGATGCGGCAAACGAAGCGCTGCTGGACATGGACCCCGAGACATGGAACGACATGAAGGAACTTGAACGCGCTATTCTGGGCCAACTCTCGATTGCCATGGGCGATGGCGATGCGAATGGAAGCGAGGCTCGCAAGCTTGTCGCGATGCATCGTCGCTGGATTGCCCTCAACTGGAGATGCGAGCCCCAGAACGAAGCGTACCTGGGCCTCGCCAATGGTTATCTTGCCGACCAGCGCTTTGTTGACTACTACGACAAGCCCTGCGGCACCGGAGCCGCGGCGTTTCTGGTCCAGGCCATCGAGTCGTCACTGGTCCGCGCATAGACCGCGGCGGCTTTGGGTATTTCAATCAAAACCGCAACCGATTGGAGACCTATGACTACTGATCACGAGCTCGTGCTTTACGTTATGACCGGCTGCCCGTATTGCATAAAGGTCAAGTGCTTTTTAGCCGATAACGGCGTGACCATTCCCGAGCGCAATATCTCGACCGATACCGAAGCCGAGCAGACACTCATCGCCGCCGGCGGAAAGCGCCAGGTTCCCTGCCTATTCATCGACGGCAAGCCACTCTACGAGTCGAGCGACATCATCGCATGGGTACAGAAGAACCTGCTCTAGCATGCGCATCCCGTCCGCCCAAGGCCCCACCCCATACGGCCTAAACATGTACACCAGCATCCAAAGTCGACATTTTTCGACATCTTTGGATGCTGACGTACAGTTTTTGGGTAGTCATGGACGCTCTTAGCCGGCTAATTGTTTGAGGCGACCTTTGGATTATGGCTGTTTGACGCCTCTGGAAAGGTTTCCGAGAGGGCTGTGGTCAAAAAAAGGCAAATATGAGTACTGCTACCTGTTTAGTAGCAGCGATTTTGATCACTTCAGGAACCATTCAACGTTCCACTCGTCCGCAGACGACATTATTTCTCCTCATATGTTCAATAAAAGTAGCTCCTAATGGGAACAAATCTCATCAGGAGCTACTATTTATAGCAAAATAAATGCAACCATAATGGCAACAGTACTCATATTTGCCCTTTTTTGACCACGACCCTCCAGAATAGTCGCTGAGAACGACACTAAATGACAAAATCCGGCACTTGGACGTTCTTATATGAGTAGCCATTGAAGGACACCTAACGACTACTCCCATTCGCGACACACTGTGTCGCGAATTAAGCTGGTCCCATTACCGAAGACCAGTGAGAGCTCCTGCCCAGAATCTCGATAGCTTAATAAAGCGCTCCCCTCCGGAAGTTCAATGGGCATCCAAATTCCAAGCTGAAAAGCAAAGGAGTATCGAAGCCGTCAATGCTCATTTCCTATCGAACACGCGGGTCAAAACAAGCTAATTAGCCTGATAAACTGTTTATATTTTTGTCTACAAAACTGTATACAAAAAGAGTATCCGTTGACCTGTGCTCGACATTATGCCGATCGATAGGAGGCGCTATGGACGCTAAGCAGCTCGAAAAGATGATGGGGTTTGCTCCCGGAGAGTTGGAGAAAGCCGCGAAGGCATACGAAAAAGATGAATGGCCGAAGGGTCGCACCATCAAGCTGGGAAGGCCGTCGATCTCCGATGAGCCAAGCGTCGTTATATCAGCACGTGTGGGCGAATCGATTCTTGAGGCGTTTGACGAAAAAGCCAAACGCCATGGGCAAACACGCACGGAGCGGCTCAGAGAGCTCATTACACTTGATGCACTGATTGCCTAGGCCCGCTCCCCCGTCGACCCAAACATATACGCCAGCATCCAAAGTCGACATTTTTCGACATCTTTGGATGCTGGCGTACAGCTTTTATAGCTAGTCATTGGGGACACTCATTGGGGACGTTCATAAATGACTAGTCGTTAAAGAACGTCCCCGATGACTAACTAACCGTGGAAGCAGGCTATGGGTGCGAGTGGCTGCTCGCGAAAGACGCGCTCGACGGCGGCGCGGTATTCGTCGACTTTTTTGGTCTTACGTACGAGCTTGTGAACGGTAGCGGGGTCGGCGAAGGCGCATTTGGCGTAGAACCACCACTCCTTCATGCGAAAGACCGCATTGCCGCCAATCTCTTCTGCATAGGCCGCAAACAGCGTGTCGTGGAAACGTTGCAGTTCGGCTGCCGTGACAGTGGGACCGCCCTTAACCATGCGAGCCAGCGCGGGGTTCGCGAGCAGGCCGCGTCCCAGCATTACATGGCGCGTGCCGGGATAGGCCCCCACCAGCGCGTCCATATCCTCAAGATCGAAAATGTCGCCGTTATAGGCCACGGGGAACGGCGCACGCTCCAGCGTCTCGCCGTAAAACTCCTTGCGCGGCGATCCCGTATAGCGGTCCTTTTGCACGCGCGGGTGCACGATCAGCTCTGCCAACGGCATGCGGCAATACAGATCGAGCACGCGCTCGTATTCGTCGTCATTCTCCAGCCCCAGCCTGGTCTTGACCGACACCGGCAACGGCGACCGCTCGCACACATCGCTTAAGAACGCCTCGAGCTCGTCGAGATTGCGCAAGAAACCCGAGCCCTTGCCCTTGGCGACAACCGTTCCCGAAGGACAACCCAAGTTGAGATTGACCTCGCGATAGCCCATGTCGGCGAGCACCTGTGCCGCCCACACAAACTCGTCCGCGTTCTTGGACATCAGCTGAGGCACCACGTTGAGCCCCTGGTTATTGGCAGGATCGATCTCCTTAAACGCCTTGCCGCCAAAGCGGTTTCCCACCCGCGGCGGCGGCAAAAACGGCGTGTAATAGCAATCGAGCGCGCCGAAGCACTCCGCATGCACGCGACGGAACACATGCCCGGTAATCCCCTCCATAGGGGCCAACGATAGAATCATCAACATCTACTCTCAGATCAATGCGACAAAGGGACTGCCCCCTTGTCACATGCATTATGCCTTGTGCCTCGGGCGATTCACAAGATAGAGGTGACTACTTGACGATGACCGCCCTTCCAGCCGCCCCCGCGCAACGAAGGTGAATACTTTCCTGGGAAGTGAACGAGTGAAAAGTATTAGACCTCGATTTACATGCCGCTCAATGTGACAAAGGGGCCGTCCCTTTGTCACATTATTCGGAGCGCAGGGCTTCCACGGGGTCTTTTTTGGATGCGCTGCGGGCCGGCAGCAGGCCGGCAACAACCGTCAGCAGCACCGAAATTGCAATGAGCACCAGCGCATCCTGCACGGGCAGACTCATCAGGTTGGGGACCTTTTTGGCCGCAAGCGCCCAGGCATTGACCGGGAAACTCACGAGCACCACGACGACAATGGCAAAGACGCCGGCGATGAGGCCCTCGATAAAGGTCTCGGCATTGAATACGTTGGCCACGTTGCGCTTCGACGCACCGATTGCGCGTAGGATGCCGATCTCCTTCTTGCGCTCCAATACGCTGATGTAGGTGATGATGCCGATCATGATGGAGCTCACCACCAGGCTGATACTCACGAATGCGATGAGCACCAAGCTGATGGTGTTCACGATGTCGGTCACCGAGCCCATGATGATGCCCATGTAGTCGGTGTACGAAATTGCCCGATCATCGTGGCCAGCGGCTTTGACCTGCTTGTTGTACGCATCGATGTGATCGAGTACGCGCTCCTTGGCCTCAAAGTCGCGCGGGAAAATCTTAACCGAGATGGGGTCTGCCTCATCCGCATAGCCCAACGTGGTCAGATTGTTGTCGTAGGTGAGCTTCGAAGCCTTGGCATAGCTCATCATGAGCGAACTCAGGTCCTCGGCGTCCATGTTGAAATGGATGGCACGAGCAAAGGCGCTCGCATCCACGTGCATGGCGCTCGTCAGGTTGGCAAAACTCGAAGACATCTGCGTCGCCATCTGGTCCATAAGCCCCGCTGCGCCCGCCTTGAGCTGGGACGATACCGTCGACGCTATCTGCTCGCTGATTGCCTTCATCACCTGATCCATAGCCTGCTGCAGATACGGAGCCAGCTGCTTTTGCACATAGTCGGTCATCGCCTGTTGCAGGCGCTCGGCCAGGGCATCGCCGCCGAGCGCCTTCAATTGAGCCAGGCATTGCTGGGCTGCGGCATCATGCTCAAGATACGTCGAGAATGCGGCAGCGAGCTTTGACGCGTCTTTAAGATCTTCGGGCGACAGCGCCTTAAACTGATCAGACTGCAAAAAGCCCTCAAACAGCTGGTTGGCTAGTGCTCCCACCTGCTGCATTTGCTCGGGCGTGAGTTCCAGACCGTCAAAGATACCCGAGAAATCTGGGGTTGGCGCTTTTGCCATGATGTCGCTGAAGTCGATGTCCTTGCCAACGCCCGAAAGGTCAATGTCCAGCCCCGACAGATCGATGCCAGAAAGGTCCATACCGCCGGCCGCACCCGAAAGCGCAGATGTATCGAACGAAAACGCACTCTTGAGCGCCGCTTCGTCCGCACTAAACATGCTGCCCAGATCAACGCCTTGCTTGGCCTCGCCTTGCAGTTCGTCGAAGGTTTTGCCCGTAAAGACATCCGTCTCGGGGTGGGCAAGCTGCTCCTGCACAATCTGCGAATTTGCGGCGCGCTCCATAAGCTGGCGAGTCAGCGCATGCGTGTAGGCAATGCCCGGGGACAACGCGCTCGCGTTGGCGGTCTCGTTGGGTCGCACCACGCCCACAATATGCACGTCGATACCGTCGGCAACCTTGGCGGCCATAAAGTCGGTGTCGCCAGACATATCGGTCCACATGCCGGTCTCTTCGTTTTTGCGATACGCATCGGCCGGCGACAACACCTTAAACGTCGTGGACAGCGCATCGTCGTAGGTAAAGTCGGCGCCGGTCTCGGACGTCTCGATCTTACCGTCGGCCGTCATGGCGCTGTTAACCAGGTCGTTGAGCTCATCGATATCCAGCGCGCCGATGCTGTAGAGCGTATAGTCGCCCACCGTGCCACGACTCGAAAGCACCATCACGGCTTCGTTGGCAGACGTGGGCCAATGACCGGCGACGACATCGTACTGGCTGTCGAGCAAGCTCTGGTCGTCGATCATCTCGTTAAAGACCGAGGTTCCCATGGATTCCATGCTCACCGTTGCCGCCGAGCTCGCGCCTCCGCTCATTGCCTCGGTCATGGCGTTGGGCACCAGCCGGACAGGCTTCTCATCGCCCTTGCCGGCACGATAGACAACCGGCGATACACCGTAGCCGTACTGAATGGCGTTGACCTCTTTATCGATGCCGTCGCCACCGGCATCGAGCCATGCCTTAAAGCTCGTCATGTCGTTGGACTTAACGCTCGCAAACATATCCTTTACGGCCGTAACCACGGGAATTTTATCGGTTCCCTTAGCCTTGCCGCCGGCACTGTCGTCGGACGAATCCACGTTTTCAGGCGAGCCATCATCCGTGGCCCCCTGCCCGCCCATCATGGACGACAGGTCGTAGTCCTGCTTGGAGATCGTAAGCGGGTAACTCGAGAGCGTATCCTCCTCGACCTTTTTGATGTAATTGTTCACGCCATTGGACAGCGCCAGAATCGCCGCAATACCGATAATGCCAATCGAGCCCGCAAAGGCCGTCATGGCCGTACGGCCTTTTTTGGTCATAAGGTTTCGGGCAGAAAGCCCCAGCGCCGTCACAAAGCTCATCGAGGTTTTGCGCGTAGGCTTGGCCTCGCGGCGTGTGGCGTCAGCGATATCGAAAGGATCGGAATCGTCGGTGATCTTGCCGTCCGCCAGGTTGACGATGCGCGTGGCATATTGGTACGCCAGCTCGGGATTATGCGTGACCATGATGACCAGGCGGTCGCGCGCCACGTCCTTAAGCAAGTCCATGACCTGTACGGATGTCGTTGAATCCAAGGCGCCGGTCGGCTCGTCTGCCAACACGATCTCGGGGTCGTTGATCAGGGCGCGGGCGATGGCCACGCGCTGCATCTGTCCACCCGATAGCTGGCTCGGGCGCTTGTTAACGTGCTCGCCCAAGCCGACTTTCTCCAACGCCTCGCGCGCACGCTGGCGGCGCTCGGCATGCCCCACGCCCGTAAGCGTGAGCGCCAGCTCCACGTTTTCCAAAATGGTCTGATGCGGAATGAGGTTATAGCTCTGGAACACAAAGCCGATGCGGTTGTTGCGGTAGGCATCCCAATCGCGGTCGCGGAAGTCCTTGGTCGAAATACCGTCGATTAGCAGGTCGCCGGAATCGAAATGATCGAGCCCACCGATAACGTTGAGCATCGTGGTTTTACCCGAGCCCGAGGGACCCAGAATGGCTACGAACTCGTTATCGCGAAAAGCCAGGCTCACGTTATCGAGCGCCACCTGCGTAAACGACTGCGTGACGTACCTTTTGCAAATACCTTTGAGCTCCAACATGGACGGCAACCTCTCCCACGCGGGCGCACTTGCCCGCTCTCCCCCGCCGTTCGTATTCGACGCGTTTGTCCTACTCTATCCCCATTTGTTGCCGGAGCCAGTGAGGAATGTAACGAAGCGCGCCAAAAAACGAACGGGACGGCGCCCAAAAGAAGAGGTCCCGAGCGGGACCTCTATATGGTGAAGCTTATCTTAAAAGGTAGCGGACTACTTCGCACAGCGACACACGATCCTCGCCATGCTTTACACGTTTTTACTGCTCGCTATTCGCAATCGCCTGGTCGATAATCTTGTCGAGCGCTGCGCGCTGCTCAGCGGAGCTGATGGCGCCCACGATGGGCTCCCCTACGATGTTGCCATTCTGATCGATGACATACGTTGTCGGGAACGAGAACAAATTTGACGTAAACTTACCGGCCTCGCTATCCGACTTGAACCAGATGTTCTTATATGTCACGCCCTTCTTGCTCAGCACGTCCTTGGCATCTGCAATCTCGCCCTTGTTGCCATCGAGCGTAAAGGAATTGACGCCCACGACCTGGCCGCCCTTCTCGGCAAGCTCCTGATTCAGTTTCTCAAGATCGCCCAGCTCGCCCACGCACGGCTTGCAAGTGGTGAACCAGAAGTTCATGACGGTGACCTTGTTCTTAGAGAACAGCTCGTCGCTGCTCACGTCGTTGCCATCCAGGTCCTTGCCCGTAAAGCTGGGGAACTTCGTCGCCTCGCTCGAAGCATTGGCACCAGCCGTCATGCCAGCGGTCGAAGCGTCGACGCTCTCGCCTGCGCTCGGCGTGTTTCCACAGCCGGGGAACTCCTTCTCCAAGCTCTCGAGCTTGTCCTCGATCTCCTTGATCTGCTGCGCACCGGCCTTGAGCGTCTTAAGCTCATCCGCCGTGAACTCATCCTTGGCACCGTCGATGGTCTTGAGCAGGAAATCGCCGTAATTGCTGCCGTCCTCAATCATTGCCGAGTCTTTATTTGCCGCATTGAATACCTTTTCCCACAGCGCGTTATCACTCGAAAGGATATCGTTCTCCTTTTTCATGAGCTTCGCATACAACTCGGCGGCCTCGTCGGCATTGGCCGGCTTCTGCGCAGTGAGTTCTGCGATCTTAGGATCGGAGCTCGCAGATTCGCTCACATTGCCACCGGGCGCCGAACATGCCACAAGGCACAAGGCCAATACCGGCACCATAAACAGGGCCGCAATCTTAGAAAGCTTCATGGTCATTCCTCCGTTTTGTCGAAGCTTGTTTACTTTTTATCGGCGGTCAAGGGAAGCTTTTCCGCCGACACATCCAGGCCATAGCGATAGCTGATGGCATCGACAGGACAGGCCCCGATGCACTTTCCGCACCGGATGCATTCGGCATGATTGGGCGCGCGGACCACATCAACGTCCATCTGACAAACCTTTGAGCACTTGCCGCACGAGACACATTTGCATGCATCGACCCGGATTCCCAGCAGGGATACCTTATTCATGAGCGCATAGAATGCGCCGAGTGGACAAATCCATTTGCAGAAGGGGCGGTAGAACAAAACGCTCAGCACTACCACGGCAATGAGAACGGCAAGTTTCCAGGTAAAGAGCTGCCCCAGCGCAGATCGAATGCCGGCATTGGCAGCCGCCAGCGGAATGGCACCCTCGAGCACACCCTGGGGACAGATGTACTTGCAAAAGAACGGATCTCCCATCCCCAGGTCGTTGACCACCAGTACAGGCAGCAATACCACAGCAAACAGCAGCACGAAGTATTTGATATACGTAAGCGCCTTAAGCTTTTTCGTGGAGAACTTTTTGCCGGGAATCTTGTGAAGCAGCTCCTGCAGCCAGCCAAACGGGCACAGAAAGCCGCATACAAAGCGTCCCAGCAGCACGCCGAGCAAAATGAGCGTACCGGTAACGTAGTAGGAAAAGTTGAACTTGGATGAACCTACCACCGACTGGAACGACCCGATGGGGCACGCACCCGATGCCGCGGGGCACGAATAGCAATTAAGTCCAGGTACGCAGACTGTTTTTCCCGCGCCCTGATAGATGCCGCCTTTGGCAAAGTTTGGCAGGTGAATGTTGGTGACCAGCGTCGCCGCCGCCTGAATGAATCCGCGAAATCGGGCCAAAACATGCGACGCGGTGTTTTCTCTTTTATCCAATTCCGATACACTCCAAGCACAGCCTAATCGCTTTGGCCAGCACGGCATCCGCCTCGCCACGCATAACGCCAAAGCACACCATGGCAATTCCGACGATCAACAAAGCGACCTGTACCATGGGTTTTACCGCTTTGAACAACTCAACCACTCCTTTCGTTACGCGACCATTGGACCATATCGACTATAAAATCCGTGTTAAGCGCGATTTGGAATGTGCAAGGAGACTGTTATGCGTATTTTGATCGTCGAAGACGAGCGAGCACTGTGCGACGCAATCGCACGCAGCTTGCGAAACTTGGCGTACAGCGTCGACTGCTGCCACGACGGGCAGGAGGCGCTCGACCTACTGGGCGTCGAAGTCTTTGACCTCGTGGTACTCGACCTCAACCTTCCCCGTATCGACGGCATGACCGTGCTCAGGGAACTTAGGAAAACCGATTGCGAGACCAAGGTACTGATTCTGTCCGCGCGTGGCGAAGTATCCGATAAAGTCGCCGGACTCGATGCCGGTGCCAACGATTACCTTACCAAGCCGTTTCATCTGGACGAACTTGCGGCGAGGATCCGCAGCCTTACCCTCAGGCGCTTCGCACAAAGCGACATAGTATTAACCTGCGGAAAGCTCAGCTTTGACACCAAGGCGCGCATCGCTTCCGTGGACAGCGAGGCTTTATCTCTTACACGCAAGGAAACGGGAATCTTGGAATACCTGATGCTTAATCAGGGGCGTCCGGTAAGTCAAGAGGAGCTTATCGAGCACGTTTGGGATAGCACCGTGAACAGCTTTAGCAACGCAACCCGCGTTCATATCTCGTCACTCCGCAAAAAGCTACGCAGCGCTTTGGGATACGACCCGATTCGCAATCGGATTGGAGAGGGCTACGTTATGGAGGATAGCGAATGAAAAGGCTTTCGCTGCAATGGCGCATAACGATTATGACGGCACTGCTGACGTGTGCGGCATGCGTGCTGACGAACTGCCTGGTCGGCTATACGGGCATGCGCTACATGGATGCCATCGGCAGTGACATCTCGGCCTTTAACGCAACTGGCGAAAATTCGCCCCAAGCGTTCGACCCAACGAAAGCGACCCCCGATGACAAGGTCACGATCGTCGTAAACGACGCACAGGAGTCTTTTGGCACGACAACCTGGTGCATCACGGCTGGAGTCACGCTCCTTGGCGGCGTGCTGGCATACTTTGTGAGCGGCCGTGCGCTCAAACCGCTACGGGCTTTTGCAGCCCAGGTTGAGCGTGTGCAGCCTGACAACCTAAGCGAAATCAGACTCAGTGAAGATGTGCCCACCGAGCTACAACGATGCAGCGCCTCTTTCAACGACATGATCGCCCGTCTTGGCGAAGGGTTCTCTGCACAGCGTCAGTTTACCGGCAACGCCGCACACGAGCTGCGCACCCCGCTCGCCCTTATGCAAGCACAGATTGAACTATTCATCTCCGAGCACCCCGGTTTGCAACCCGAAACGGCCGAGCTGCTCGGCCTGCTACAAGAACAAACCGAGCGCATGTCTCGAATGGCCAAGGTATTGCTCGAGATGAGCGAGCTCCGCAGCGTTCCTTGCGAGGACGATGTGGAACTTGGCCCCTTGTCCGAAGAGGTCCTCACCGACCTTGCGCCACTTGCCGAAAATAGGGGCATAGCCCTCAATTGTGCTGGAGACGCTTTAGCAATCGGGAGCGACACGCTCCTCTATCGGCTGGTGTTTAATCTGGTCGAAAACGCCATCCGTTACAGCCGCTCCGGCTCGACTGTCAACGTCTCCATCAGCGACAGCGACAGCCACGTGTTCCTGCGAGTCGAGGACCGGGGCCCGGGAATACCCAAGCAGTACCGTGAGAGCATCTTCCAACCGTTCTTTCGCCTGGATAAATCCCGCAGCAGGGCATACGGCGGCGCAGGGCTCGGACTAGCGCTCGTTTGGGAGATTGCAGCGCTTCACGGTGGCACGGTAGAGGTCGAAGCAAGTTCCGAGAACGGGACTACCATGCTCGTAAGCCTTCCAAAACGATCCGCAGCGTTAACCGAACAGTAAAACGAAAGGGGTCCCGAGCAACAGGAGTACAATTGCTGCATTGTTGCCACCTGATGGGAGATGGAAGATGGACTGCGATGGCTACCCGCGCATTCCCATGCCGTTGATGTGCACTGCCTTTGTGCCGGGGCAGATTGACTCTGCGGTTGCAGGCATTTCCGACCCCGATTCACGCACCATCGCCACGGCAGAAGCGCTGTACTTTCGCGGACAGGCCACACCCGCCGCCGAGACAGCACGCCCCTATCTTGACGCCACCGACCCCGCACTGCGTTATTCCGCATGCCTTATCTGCGGATATGCCAGTCTGTCGCTCAACCGTATCGCCGATGCCCGCCGTTGCCTTGCGGGCATCCTCGATGCGCCAACTGACGAGGAATCGCCCGCCGTCCACGCCACGCATATCCTGTTCGCCTCCGCTGCGAGCGTCCTGCTGCACTTGCCTTCCCCGCATTCCGCCGAAGAGTTTTATCCGCTTGCGGCGCATCTGCCCGAAGGCCTGCGCCTGTTCGCCAGCTACGTGATGGCGCATGCCCTGTACCTGCGCGGCGAATATGGCCGCAGTCTGGGCATGGCGGAAAACGCCCTGATCATGAAACAGGGAAGTTATCCCATCTCGGAGCTGTTCCTGCACTTGTCGGCTTCCATGGCCTGCATGAGCCTCAAGGACATCGACACCGCAAAGGCACACTTCGGAGCCGCTTGGGACGTTGCGCGTCCCGACGGCCTTATCGAACTCATCGGCGAGCACCACGGCCTTTTGCAGGGGCTTATCGAGGCGTGTCTAAAAACGCAATACCCTGACGACTTCGCACGCATCATCGAGATTACGTATCGATTCAGCTACGGCTGGCGGCGCATCCACAACCCCGATTCGGGCGAGGACGTGGCCGACGATCTAACGACCACGGAATTCACCATGGCCATGCTCGCCTGTCGCGGGTGGACCAACGCCGAAATCGCTCGTCATATGGGCGTATCGCCAGGTACCGTTAAAAATCGACTGTCCAACGTGTATGCAAAGCTTGGCATCGGCACGCGCACCGAACTGGTCGCGCATATGCTGCGTTAGCGGCCAGACTGCCTAGCGCAGCATGCGCGCCCCGGAGTCCCGGCGCTTCGCTCGCTCAAATTGGACATTTTGACCCTCGGACGGCACTACCGTGACAGGATGCCTTCTCGCAAAATTGGATTATTTCCACCGATACCTGCGGGATGGGAGCCAAAGATGCTTGATCGCCGTTCGTTACTTGTTGCCGGAGCGTCCTCGCTGGCGAGCATTATGTTGCCGCGCGTGCCGGGAAGCGCAAACGCCTTCATATTGCCGTTCGCGCCCACCGAAGCCTATGCCGACGAAAAAGACCCTTTCAGGGTGCTCGTTCTCTCGCGCACCATGTTTGGTGTGGTCGTGGTCGACGTCGCCAACAAGAATATGCCCATCAAGGGAGCCAGGGTCACGCTCGCGTCGCGTTATGCCGCGGGCAAGCAGCTCTCCGCCACTACCGACGACGAGGGCACGGCCATCTTTGAGATCGCGCCGCTTTCGGAAGGCTACGTAGACGAGGCAACGCTTCTCGACGCGTACGACTTTAACGGCGGCATCTCCATTAGCATGGCGGGCTACCGCGATGTCGAGATTCCCCTTGCGCGTATCCAGGGCGGCACCGCCATAACCGCGCCCACGCGTCCGCTTTCCGACGGCGAGCCGTACTTCCGCCAGCTCACATTCGACGAATGGGACATCCAGTACGCCGACGCCACGTTTATGGCAATGCCAGCGGACGAAGCAGCAAACGACCAGCCCGACACGCACGCCTTTACCGTGCAGGCACATCTGCCACAGGGCGGGCAGGCAACGCTGCGCATCAACAAAGTGACGCCTGCCGCGGGCAGCTCACCCGAAACCGTCACACAGATTGGCCAAGTCAAGGCCAACGCATCGGGCGCGGATAATCTGGCAACGTTCACACTCAAAGACAAGTTCCTCGATGCGGCATCGGGCCTTCTGGAAGAAGGGTGCAAGCTGCGCTTTGTCCTCGATTATCAGGGCAAAACCTACACGCTCTCCTCCCCCATGGCCGTTGTCACCGCGCCGGCCGCAAAGGCGGAATCGGGCTCGACCACCATCATTCCCACCACCATGGACCAAGAGATCACTCCGTTTGATTTCCCCGCATCGTTTCCCGGCATCGGTGGTAATAAGTTCACGTGTTGGATGCCCACATTTCCAATCCTCTTCGATTTCTCGTTTGCTGGATACGTGCTGTTTGGCGGAGGATACAAACCAGCCAGCTATATGAACGATTCGGGCAACCCTGATCCGGAATACTGGAAGAAATCGCCGCGCGAGTCGGGCGCCAAGCAGGCAAACCGCTACCTCGACGAGATGGAGGGGAAGTGGAATCAGTACAAAAGTATGAGTGCCGGATCGGGCACCGATCCAAGAAACACCAAGCTCCTTCGCCACCATTGCACGCCGCTGTTCACGATGGATATCGCCACACAGCTGTACGGCTCGCTCGCCTACGATTGGGTGGGCAAAACCTGGGGTAACAACAACGACCCCGCATACGGCAATATTAAGGCCCTCTTCCAGGTAAGAACCGACCTCAATTGGACCGAGCAGTTTACCCTAGGACCGGTGCCATTTTTCCTAAACGTCAATCCCTGGGTGCTGGCAAAACTGGCGCTCGCCGTGGGTGCCCACACGCACGGCAGCGGCGCGGCGTTTTTTAAAACATTTCGCTCGACTATTCCAACACGTCGGGCTCGTTTACCATCCAGATCGGGCTTGCCGTCACCTTTGGCGCCGGCGTTGCAGGCGTCGCTTCGTCTGCCGTGCGCGGCGCCGCATCCCTCACGCTGTTCATTGGGTACGAGAAGGCAGATGGACACCAGCTTCCGCGACTGCGCGTAGGTGCAGACGTCGATGTCGACGTGATACTCCAGTTCGTAATGTTCAAGTGGACCACCAAGGCTTGGTCGGGGTCGTGGCCCACACTCATCGATTCGTGGAATATGTCGATGAACAATGGCGACCAGTATGTGCTCCAGCGCTCTGAGCTCGCATTGGGTGGAGATACGCCTTATACGCTGGATGTCTGCTTCGGCTCGGCCGGCAACGCCGAGGCGGGCGGCGTGCCGCAATTTATCGCATCGGCCACCATCGTCACCAACGCCGAGCTGCTCGCACGCGCCGAGGTTAATGCCACTGCCGCAAACGTTGCGCCTGTCGTGCGCGATTGGGATCAAGCGGTCACGCGCATTGAGCTCGAGGCGGATGCAGAAAGCGACGACACAGGACAGGTTGAGCATTTCGTCCACGCACTGATGGGAAACGACGAAAACGCCGCACCGATGTATGAGTACACCTATATCGGGCAGGCGACGAACGCCGTTGCGGACCCCAACGCCAATTCTGCCGGCGTGTCGGAGGACGAGCGTGGCGGCATAAAACCCTCGAGCGACAACGTGCTGTTTTCCGGCGTGCTCAGCGAAGCCCACATGAAGCTAACGATGATTGCCGGCGTGGAATGCCTATTCCGTATCGCCTCGGTGCGCTACGGCGAGAATGGTCGTTCGCGCCTGGTGGTGCATACAAAGACGAACGGCACGTGGTCCGCTCCCACGCCCGTGGACTTCCCCCTTGGGTTTGGCGAGGGCGACGTGGAGCGCGACGGCATATACGATTACGACTTCGACGTGGTGGAATATAAGGACGGAAGAGGAAACCAGGACGCCTACGTGCTGCTGGTCTCGGGCGAGCGCCCCGACGGCGACGACACTTTTTTCGATACGGCAAGCACAGCCGGCATACTGTCCGTTGTGCGCCTGCGCATAAGCAACGACGGAGTTCGCGTGATATCGCACACGTCGTGGCGCAGCATCTCGCGCGGCCGCCTTCAGGAGGATGGCCACCATTGTCTGCAGTGTCCACGCATCACGGTGGGCAAGACGCTGGTCGACGGGCGCCTGTCGGGCGCTTACCTCCACCGCCGCGGAACCACCGCGGAAAAGGCGATCGGCAGCGAGGCTGAGGTTGCGCTGGAGTGCTTCACCCTGTGGTCGGATGATTTGGGCGACAGCCTCACGTTCCGTCAGGTCCTCCGCTTTCCGCAAGCGCCATCGAGCATCGAGCTGGGCGTACCCGAGAATATCAACGGCAAAATGGTGGTGCCCGTTGCATACGAAACTGCAGGCGGTTGTGGCTGCGCATCGTACGCCGTGATCGGCCAGTCCATTGCGAGCTGGGGCGTTATGTCGCCAGATGCCACAGTACCCCACGCGGTGCCGTGGCCGCAGCACACGGGCTTTTTGGCTACCGTCAACGAGCAACTGCAGCATATTACTTGGGCACGAGGCGCATCGGCATTTGCAACGCAGCCCGTGGGTGCCGCAGGCTGTGGCCCGGCATCGTTTAGCGTAAGCAACAACGGCAGGTGCGTGCTCTATGTAGAGAACACCGATGGCAAGGTGGGGCAAACCTACGACGAAGAAGGCAACCCGGTAGCAGTGATGGGCAAGCACTTCCGCATCTTCGCCAGCACCTTGGCAGGCGATCTGTTTACGGAGCCGTTCGTGATGTGCGAGCTGGACCATCCCGTCGATCAGATAACGACATTTTTGACGTCGGGAGGCATGCTCTCCGCGCTCGCCACGCACATTGTGAGCACGGAGAAGAGCGAGGCAGAACTACACGGCATCGAAGTGCCCTTGGTGGCGTGTGCCACTCCGACGGGCGCAGTCGCTACCTCGGGCGCGGTGGTGCCCGGAGCAGCAGGCGAATCCTTCATGGTCACGGTGCGAAACGACGGCAACACCTTGCTGACCGCCGGCACAATCGATCTGTACCGAGAGGGCTCCAGCCAGCCGTTCTCCAGCGCATCCATCGGGTTCGGAGCGAACACGCGCATGGCATCGATCTACGATCCAGAGCTTGCCGAGGACGCTTCGGTCAACGACATGGCACACGTGAAGTACGCGCTCGAAACGCTGGGCACACCTTTTGCAACGCACCCGCTGGTAGCCGACAGTGGCAACGCCGTGCTGGCACCGGGTTGCACGGCACAGTTCCGCATGAGCTTCGCCATCCCGGAGAGCTGGGGCGACGAGGTGGGCAAACGCGTCACGCTGTATGCGAAGGCGCGTGACCTGGTGGCACTCGATCCCGTAACGCTCGAGGAAATTCGACCGGGCGCAAACTCGGCGCTGGGTGCCGTACTGCACGAGCTTCATATGCCCGACGCGGCTTGCGAACGCTCAGAAGTTCAGGTCGGCGTATGCGACAGCGCGGATACGACAGGTCTTCACGACGCCCCGATGACAGCAGACGGCGGTGGCAGCTCGAGTGGCGGCGGTACTGACAAGGGCGGCGGCTCCGGCGGAAGCAGCTCCAGCAGTGGCAAGGACCACGGCACTAACAAGCGCTCCGGAAAATCGGGCGCGCTTGCGGGCACGGGCGATGTCAACGCTCCCCTTACGGCAGCCGCAGCAGCACTCGCCGCAGCTGGTGCCGGCCTTGTCGCCTACAGCGCCCGCCGCACGGCGCTCGAAAACGACACCGCCGATGAGGTCAATTCGGATAGGCCTCGCTAGCGCCTAGCTACTTTTGTGAGAGACGCCGACTCGGCTCATCGACCACCAAAAAGGGCTGGCCCCGATAACTCGGAGCCAGCCCTGAGTCGCCTGACGTGGGAATCGCAACCCGCTACTTGAGCTTCAATGCCTCCATCATGGGCACGGCGGCGTCCCAATCGATCTTCCAGCCAATCGACACGCGGACGGTCTCGCCCGTCGCGGGAGCCGTCGCAAACAGCGTATGGCCGTTGTCGGGTCCGGTAAAGCGCAGCCACGTTATGCCGTTGTACTCGACCTGGTCGGTTGTTGTCTCCTTGCCTTCGTAGACCTGCTCTAGGCTTGCAACCTCTTCCTCCGGCGAGCGCGGGAAGATGCTGATGTTCAGGCGTCCTCCAGTCTCGTCGTGGAAGAAGTTTGCCTTTTCGCGCTCTTCGTCGGACGAATCCAGCGTGTATCCATCGGCGGCCTCGATGCTGTACGATGCGCAGTCGATGCCCGTTAAATCTGCCTTCTCGCCAGAATCGGCCACGCCGCCGGCCGCCTTGAACTCCTTGGTCTCGCATCCCGTGGTGTCAAAGTGCATGGCCTCATGATTCTTGGCGGGGGCATAAGCGTCTATGAACTCGACAGTGATAGGCCCGTAGTACGCCGTCTTGGGCGCCCAGAAATACACGTACTCAACGGTCTCGCCCGGGCCGATATCTGGCCTCTCGGAAAGGTCGATGCCCTCGTGCAGCTCATCGGGAGCCTCGCTTGCAACGTAGTCGAGCACGGCCGCCTTGCCGGAAGTAAACAACGGGTCGCCTGCCTCAAGATCTCCCTGGGCAGCATGCACGTTAAAGGAACTGAACGTCCTGTTCTTTGTGTTGTTGTTGGTGATCTTGATGTGCAGGTAAAAGCCGTCCTGCAGCTTGGCATCGCCGCGATAGAACGTACCGTGAGCCACCGACTCATAGGTAATGCCTGCCACCTCGACCGTCTGCGAATCATAGGCCTTGGGCTTTTCCTGCACAGGCGCGCTGCCGCCCGAACTGCCAGCCGAGCCGCTCGGAGCACTACCACCACAGCCGGCCACCGTACACGCCAGCACGGCCGAAAGCGTCACGGTGGGAATTCCTAACAGCAGCTTCTTCGTCATGGGCTTCATCATCCTCACCGCTCCTTTCACTTGCAGCTCATCCGTTGCCCAAGGCCTTCGTCGTCCCGTGGCATCGGCTTCCACTATGAGCGTATGACGAAACACGACGCCGGCGAAGTGACCCGTGGCCCAAATAACGCCCCGTTAGACCCCCTTTCAGACCAAAAGAGCCCCAGTTCGCATACCCTCGGCCCACAAAACGAGACGCATGTCCCAATGTTCGATTCGATCCAACAATCCGCACGACACGTCTTCGACAACGTATCCAACCGCAAACGCAGCAGGACGCATTCGGCCGCCTTCAAATTTACTCGGACAGAACCGACTCGGTTTTGTCCGAGTAATCTCGAGCATAATCTGATTCATGCGATACAATTAACTCGGACAAAACCGAGTCGGAAGGAACCGAGTAAGTGGAATTCATTGGCAGGGAGCGTGAGCTCGCCCGTATTAAGAAAACGCTCAAAGCACCCGAACAGCGCAATGTTCTCATTTACGGCAGGCGTCGCGTCGGAAAAAGTGAGCTCATCAAGCAGGCGCTAACCGATTTGTCGGACGTCGCAACGGTCTATTACGAGTGCCGCCAAACCTCCGAGGCAGACAACCTCGAAAGTCTGTCCGTCCTTGTTGCTGAAGCGCTGAGCTTTCCTCCGCTCGCCTTCACAGGCATCCGCGAGCTCATCGAATTTCTGTTTGCCCAAGCCAAAGACAAGAACATTACCCTCGTTCTCGACGAATACCCCTACTTGAGAGATGCGGTTAAAGGCTTAGACAGCATTCTTCAGACCTCAATCGACGCCTACAGGGAAGACTCACGTTTAAACATTGTCCTGTGCGGCTCCTACGTTGAGATTATGAAATCCCTCATCGAGCATGAAAGCCCCCTCTACGGGCGAATTGATCTCGCGCTTGAGCTTAAGCCCATGGATTACTTTGACGCTGCGAAGTTCTATCCCGCGTTCTCGCCCGAGGACAAGGTGCGGCTCTATAGCGTTTTTGGCGGTATCCCCTTTTACAATCGCCTCATCGATCAATCCCAAAGCGTACGCGACAACATCATCGAGCTCGTCACGGAACCTGGCGCCCGCTTAGAAAGCGAGGTGCCGTCCTATCTCAACGCCGAGATCTCGAAGATGACCAACGCCAACGAAGTTTTCGGGGCTCTCGCACAAGGTTACTCCCGTTGGGGGGACGTGCTGGCACAGTCGCACGTCTCGAGCGGTCCGGCCATGGCAGACGTGCTCGACAAGCTCATGTCACTCGAAATCGTCCAAAAGCGTGCACCCATCAACGACCCTACGAACAAGCGCAAGTCTGGCTACTTTGTAGTGGATCCGCTTTCGCTCTTTTACTATCGCTATGTTTTTCGCAATGCCTCAGCGCGTCAGCTGCTCGACCCGGAAGTCTTCTATGATCGTCACGTCTCCCAAGACTTCGAGGAAAACTACGTTCCTCATATGTTCGAGGAGATCTGCCGTCAATACCTCGTGCGGCAGAACAGGACCGGCAAGATCGAACCGGCTTTCGACGCCATAGGCAAGTACTGGTACGACGATCCCGCAAACAAAACGAGCGGCGAATTCGATGTGGTAACGCAAGACCCCGAGGGCTACGCATTCTACGAAGCAAAGTTCCGCAAATCCCCCATCACGCAAAAAATGGTCGACGAGGAAATCGCCCAAGTCGAGGCAACGGGGCTCAAGTGCCATCGCTATGGATTCTTCTCCCGTTCGGGCTTCGAAGCCGGCAAAAGCGATCGAACCGTCTTCATCGACCTGCCGCAGATGTTTGGATAGGACAGGACAGGTCCCTCCCGCACTCCAAGCATTCATTATCTAATCGAACGATTGTTCGATGGATTTCGTGTTGGTTGGAATCGTCTGTGGGCTGGGCTATGCTACTTTGACTATCTATATGACTTAAACGCAGCAAAGGAGCACCGAGAGAGCGAGTATGGCAAAAAACACCGCAAACTATGGTAACGACAGTATTCGTCAGCTCAAGGACGAGGAGCGCGTACGCCTGCGCCCCGCCGTTATCTTTGGCTCGGACGGGCTCGACGGCTGCGCGCATGCCGCCTTCGAGATCCTGTCCAACGCCGTTGACGAGGCACGCCAGGGCTACGGCAAGCTCATCACCCTTACCGCCTTTCGCGATGGCTCTATCCAGGTAGAGGACAACGGCCGCGGCTGCCCGCTCGACTGGAACCCTTCCGAGAAGCGCTTTAACTGGGAGCTCGTCTTCTGCGAGCTCTACGCCGGTGGCAAGTATAACAACAACCAGGGCGGCGACTACGACTTCTCGCTCGGTACCAACGGCCTGGGCTCCTGCGCGACCCAGTACGCTTCCGAATACATGGACGTCACGGTTTGGCGCGACGGCAACAAGTACTCCCTGCACTTTAAGAAGGGCAAGGTTGTCGGCGCCAAAAAGAAGGCACTCGAGATTGAGCCCAGCGACGAGAACCGCACCGGCACCACTATCAAATGGCGTCCCGATCTTGAGGTCTTTACCTCGATTAGCATTCCCCACGATTGGTATCGCGAGACCATGCGCCGCCAGGCCGTGGTCAACGCCAACGTGACCTTCCGTCTGCGCATCGAAGGTGACGATGGCGAGTTTTCCGAAGAGGATTTTTGCTATCCCAAGGGCATCGAAGACTACGTGCTCGAGAAGGTCGGTACCGACTACCTCACCGAGCCCTTCTTTATCGAGGCCGACCGTCGCGGTCGCGATCGCGAGGACCTGCCCGATTACAACGTAAAAATCACCGCATGCATGTGCTTCTCGCGCACCTTCATGATGCAGGAGTACTACCACAATTCATCGTGGCTCGAGAACGGCGGTTCGCCCGAGAAGGCCGCCCGTAGCGCTCTGACCAGCGCCATCGATGCCTACATCAAGCAACAGGGCAAATACAACAAAAACGAGAGCGGCATCAAATGGCAGGACGTCCAGGACTGCCTGGTGCTGGTGACCAACTGCTTCTCCACTCAGACGTCCTACGAGAACCAGACCAAGAAGGCCATCAATAACCGCTTTATCCAGCAGGCTATGACGGCCTTCTTTAAGGAGCGCCTCTCGACCTACTTGATCGAGAATAAAGACGCCGCCAACAAGATCATGGAGCAGGTGCTCATCAACAAGCGCTCGCGCGAGAACGCCGAGAAGACGCGTCAGAGCATCAAGACCAACCTGCAGCAGAAGACCGACATGGCCAACCGCGTGCAGAAGTTCATCGACTGCCGCTCCAAGGACAAGAGCCGTCGCGAGATCTACATCGTAGAGGGCGACTCGGCAGCGGGCGCCATTCGCACCTCGCGCGATGCCGAGTTCCAGGGCGTTATGCCCGTCCGCGGTAAGATCCTCAACTGCTTGAAGGAGGACTATCCGCGCATCTTTAAGTCCGACATCATCATGGACCTCATGCGTGTGCTGGGCTGCGGTGTGGAAATCAAAGACAAACGCATCAAGAACCTCGGTGCCTTTGACCTGGACAACCTCAACTGGAACAAGGTCATCATCTGTACGGATGCCGACGTCGATGGCTACCACATCCGCACGCTCGTACTCACCATGCTCTACCGCCTGGTGCCAACGCTTATCGACGAGGGCTACGTGTATATCGCCGAGTCGCCGCTCTACGAGATCAACTGCAAAGAGAAGACCTACTTTGCCTACACCGAGCTCGAGAAGAACGGCATCCTCAAGGAGATCGGCGACCAGAAGTGTTCCATCAACCGCTCCAAGGGTCTTGGTGAGAACGATCCGGACATGATGTGGCTCACTACCATGAACCCCGAGACGCGTCGTCTGATCAAGGTGGAGCCCGAGGACGTCACCAGGATGGAAACTATGTTCAACCTGTTGCTGGGCAACGACGAGGCAGGCCGCAAGCGCCATATCTCCGAGCACGGCAAGGAATACCTGGACCAGCTGGACCTGCAGTAGCAGCAAATCGATAACGACGGCCCATAAGAAGTTCAAGAGGATATCGTGGCAAAGAAGAAGACGAAGAACCAGCCAAAGAAAAAGCAGGTTAACGCCGAGAACGTCATCGGCCTGCACTCCGAGGTCACCGACCAGCCGATCACGCAGACGCTCGAGGTCAACTACATGCCCTACGCCATGAGCGTCAACGTCTCGCGTGCGTTCCCCGAGATCGACGGCTTTAAGCCCTCGCACCGCAAGCTGCTCTACACCATGTACAAGATGGGTCTGCTCAAGGGCGAACGCCAGAAGAGCGCCAACATCGTGGGCCAGACCATGAAGCTCAACCCGCACGGCGATGCCGCGATCTACGAGACGATGGTGCGTCTGGCAACCGGCAACGAGGCGTTGCTCGCACCGTTCGTTGAGTCGAAGGGCAACTTTGGCAAGTACTATTCGGGCGACCTGAGCTACGCCGCCTCGCGTTATACCGAGGCCAAGCTCTCCCCCATCAGCGCCGAGATCTTCAAGGACATCGACAAGGACCCGGTCGACTTCGTCGACAGCTACGACGGTGCCATGAAGGAGCCGCGCCTGCTGCCCACCACGTTCCCCAACATCCTTGTCTCGGCCAACAAGGGCATCGGCGTCGCCATGGCGTCCGACATCTGCGGTTTCAACCTCAACGAGGTCTGCACCGCCACCATGCACTACCTGCAGGATCCCGACTGCGACCTGCTCGAGTACATGCCCATGCCCGACTTCTCGACCGGCGGCGAAATTATCTACCGCCGCGAGGAGATGGAGAAGATCGTCGAGACCGGCCTTGGCAGCTTCCAGATCCGCTCCCGCTGGCGTTGGATTCCCGAAGAGCGCATTATCGAGGTCCACGAGATCCCCTACACCACCAAGACCGATGTCATCATTGAGCGCATCGTCAAGCTCTCCAAAGAGGGCAAGGTCAAGGAGATCGCTGACATCCGCGACGAAACCGACCTCTCGGGCTTGCGCATCGCTATCGACCTTAAACGCGGCGTCGACCCCGACAAGCTCATGGCCAAGCTCTATCGCTCGACCACGCTGCAGGATTCGTTCTCGTGCAACTTCAACGTGCTGGTCGACGGCTATCCCCGCGTTATGGGTGTGCGCCAGATTCTGCACGAGTGGGTCAAGTGGCGTATTGAGTCCACGCGTCGCCGCATTAACTTTGACCTGGGTAAAAAGTCCGAGCGCCTGCACTTGCTGCACGGCCTCGAGGCGATTTTGCTCGACATCGACAAGGCCATCGCTATCATCCGCGGCACCAAGCTCGAAGCCGAGGTCGTGCCCAACCTTATGAAGGGTTTCGACATCGACGAGACCCAGGCCGAGTTTGTTGCCGAACTTAAGCTCCGCAACATCAACGAGGAATACATCCTCAACCGCACCAAGGACATCGCTAAGCTCGAGGGTGAGATTGCCGAGCTTGAGGAGATTCTCTCGAGCGAGGACAACATCAAGAAGGTCATCAGCGACGAGCTGGCCGCGGTCAACAAGAAGTACGTGATGCCGCGCCGCACGGGCAGGATCGAGCCCCATGAGGTTATCGAGGTAAGCCTGGAGCCCGAGGTCGAGGAGTATCCGGTTACCATCATGCTCTCGCGCGAGGGCTATCTGAAAAAGATGACGGACCGTGTGCTCAAGAAAGCTGCGACGCTCAAGTACAAGGACGGCGATAAACCCTTTATCGAGTTTCCGTCCTCCAACACCCACGAGCTGCTGGTCTTTACCAACAAGAGCCAGGTGTACAAGTGCAAGGTTGCGGCGTTTGAGGACACCAAGTCGGCACAGCTGGGCTCGTACCTGCCCACCGACCTTGAGATGGAACCCGACGAGAGCGTGATCTGGGTCATCGACCCCGAGGACTACACGGCCGACGTGCTGTTTGTCTTTGAGAACGGCCGTGTGGTGCGCGTCGCACTTGCCGGATACGCCACCAAGACCAACCGCAAGCGCCTCAAGAACGCCATCTACGGCGGCAGCAAGCTGCTGTATGCGCAGGTGCTCAAGGAAGACCGCGACCTCGCGCTGGTCTCGAGCGACTACCGCCTGATGAACTTCAACACGTCGCTGCTCAAGACCAAGACGACTACCAACACGCAGGGCGTCCAGGCCTTTACGGCCAAGAAGGGCCGCTCGGTCACCACCGTCGGCACGACCGAGGAGATTCTTGGCGCCGGCGTCTCGACCGAGAAGTTCACCGCGCAGAGCCTGCCCTCTGCCGGCGCCCTCATGAAGGAAAACGACATGCCGAGCCTGTTTGACTAGGACGACGGCAACGAGATCGTTAGATACTTCGCAAAGCGACGAGGCCCGGAACGCAACGGCATTGCGCCCGGGACTCGTCGTTTTTCTTCTCAACTATTTTTTAACGCAGATAAATTGATTTCTGCTTATTTTTCTGCGTAAAAAATGTCAGCGTCACTGCTTCGATGCCCTTTGGTCAGTCATTAGCAAAACTTGCAAACGTTAGCAAAACTTGCAAAAATAAGCAAAACTTGCAAAGGAGCTACCATGGAGTACAGCAAGAACCCCTTTACCCCGACGTTCGGAAGCGTCCCTCCCTTTCTAGCGGGTCGCGAGCATATCCTGCGTGACATCAACCGTGGCTTTATCAATGGCCCGGGAGATCCCAACCTGTCGACTATTTTTACTGGCGCAAGGGGAACGGGCAAGACGGCGCTTCTCTCGCTCCTTTCAGAAACGGCGCTTGAACACGACTGGATTGCAGCAAATGTCTCCGCCATGCCAGGCATGCTCGAAGATATTATCGAGCGAACCAAAGAGGCCGCAGATAGCTACCTCTCACAGCCTCACGCGCGCATAAACGGTGTTCAAATTGGCCCAGTGGGCATCGATTGGACATATGCTCAAGAGGCTCAGGGCAACTGGCGCACGCGCATGAATGGCATCTTTAAGCAACTCGAAAAACATGACATCGGACTTCTCATCACCATCGATGAAGTCACCGTCGATCTTGATGAAATGCTCCAATTTGCCTCTGTTTACCAGCACTTTGTGCGCGAAGGTAAAAAAGTCGCCCTACTCATGGCAGGACTACCCTACAAAGTATCGGCACTGCTACGCAACGATTCCGTCTCGTTCCTCAGGCGTTCCCAATATCATCAGTTGGGACGAATCACTGACGTTGAAATTGCAAACGCATTCCGCAAAACCGTTGAGGCCGGAGGCCGCTCAATCACGCCAGAAGCGCTCGAGGATGCCGTGAAGGCCGTCGACGGATTTCCCTATATGATGCAGCTCGTCGGATATCGCACATGGGATGTTTCGGAGAACTCGCCCCAAATCAGTGCATCCGATGTACAGCAGGGTTCTCTGCTTGCCCGCATGGAGCTGCGCGATCGAATTCTCGAAACGACCTATCGGGAGCTTTCCGATAAAGACATTGAGTTTTTGCTCGCGATGCTGCCCGATTCTGGCCCCAGCAGGGTCTCGGAGATAGCCAAACGCATGGGCGTCGCCAGCAACTACGCAAGCCAATACAAACGCCGCCTCCTGGAGGACGGCGTCATTGGAGAGCGCGGGCGTGGTCTCGTTGGCTTTGACATTCCCGCGTTCAGGGAATTCTTGAACGAGAAGGCGTTTTAGCACGCCGGAATTGTCCGCGGAAGCATCAACGCATGGCAATCAGCATTCCTCTTGATAAGGACAGCAAGCATTTCCACCAACACCGATTGCCTTGCGTTCTTCTTGTCCTTAGGCGAGCTTGCGAGCGAGCTCTCGCACCTCTTCCAACTTGGGCGAAGAGGCCATGCTGTCGCGCTCGGTCATACCGCTAATGGTGATAATGCCCTGGTCCTCCCACTTGCAGTACGCGCAGGTTGACTTGTACATGGCGATCGCCGCGTCATAGACGCCCTCGCTGTGACTATCGAGCAAAAGGGCCGTCTTGGTGAACGGGAAGCCCGTAGCACCGAAGGCGTACAGGCGGTCGATGGCGGCCTTCTCCTGCGCAGTGATATCAAACCAGTAGATGGGCGAAGCGAAGACAACCATGTCGGCGTCTTTCAGCGACTCGATCACGTCGGCCATGTCATCCTTCTGCACACAGGTGCCCTCATGGGTAAAGCAGTACTGGCATCCCAGACAACCAGCGATCTTTTTGCCGGCAACGCGGATGACCTCGACCGTATGGCCGGCCTCTCGCGCGGTCTCGGCAAACACCTCGACCATGGTGTCGGTATTAGCGCCCTTGCGCGGGCTACCACTCAATACAACGATATTCATAAGAATCTCCCTCCTTCATGCCGCAGGCGCGCGGCACACATTTTGTTGTAACCAAAACAGATGGAGTTATTCAATCGCCTCGTTTCAGCTACTCCCACTCTTTAGAAGGATCGTCGCTGGAGACTTGGCATTAAATCAAGGCACGCCTTATTTCAGATGCTCCCCAAAGAACGCCTTCAGCTTTTCAAACGGAATGACATCCATCTGATCGTAAAGGTCGGTGTGGCTGGCTCCGGGGATAATGAGCAGCTCCTTGTTGTCTCCGGTCAACTTGCCGTACGCAGTTTCGCTGAAATAGCGGGAGTGCGCCTTCTCGCCGTGCACCAGCAGCACGGCGGAGCGGATTTCGCTGCTGTATTGCAAAATCGGCATATTCAAAAATGACAGCGAAGACGTCACATTCCAGCCGCCGTTGGAGTTCAAGCTGCGGGGATGGTAGCCACGCGGAGTCTTGTAGTAGGCGTAATAGTCCTTTACAAACTGCGGTGCGTCCTCCGGTAGCGGATCGACCACGCCGCCCGCCAGCGCGTAGCTGCCGTTTCTATAGTCCTCGGTGCGCTGCGCGTTCAGTGCCTTTCGCTTTTCAAAGCGTGCCTTCTCGGAATCCTCGGCGTCAAAATAGCCGTTGGCATTCACGCGGGTCATGTCGTACATGGTCATGGCCGCAGTAGCTTTGATACGGGTATCAATAGCTGCGGCATTAATCGCCATGCCGCCCCAACCGCAGATGCCGATGATGCCGATGCGCTCCGGGTCAACGTTTTCCTGCACAGAGAGGAAATCCACCGCTGCGCAGAAGTCCTCGGTGTTGATGTCCGGCGAAGCTACATAGCGGGGCGTGCCGCCGCTCTCACCGGTATAGGACGGGTCGAAGGCAATTGCGAAAAAGCCCAGCTCCGCCATTTTCTGAGCGTACAGACCGGATGACTGCTCCTTCACCGCGCCAAACGGGCCGCTAATGGCGATGGCGGGCAGTTTGCCTTCCGCGTTCTTCGGCACGTAGACATCGGCCGCCAGCGTGATGCCGTATCGGTTGTGGAAGGTCACCTTGCTGTGCTCGACCTTGTCACTTTTGGGGAACACCTTGTCCCATTCTTGCGTCAGATTCAACTGCTCCATGCTTAAACCTCCCTGCTAGTCGCTTTAAGGTATCTCTCGTCGTCCACAGGCTCCAGCCACTCGCTAGAGCCATCCTCGCCCGGAACCTCCAACGCGAGATGCGAGAACCAGCTGTCGGGCGCGGCGCCGTGCCAGTGCTTCACCCCCGGGGCGATGTTGACCACGTCGCCGGGGCGCAGCTCCTGTGCCGGCTTTCCCCATTCCTGGTAGAACCCTCGACCAGCCACGCAGACGAGGATCTGTCCGCCACCGCTTTTGGCGTGATGGATATGCCAGTTGTTGCGGCAGCCAGGCTCAAACGTCACGTTGTAGACGCCGACCTGCTCAGTGGAAAGAGGCGCGAGGTAGCTTTGACCGATAAAGAACTTCGCGAAGGCGTCGTTGGGGGCACCGATGGGGAAAACCATCTCGTTTTGGTGCTGAGCCTTTGCGTCGGCGGCATCGTCGTCCGCCCAGACCTCCTTCGCCATGCGGAAGGCAGCCCACGCCTTGGGCCAACCCGCATAAAACGCTGCGTGCGTAAGGATCTCCGCTATCTCCGCCTTGGTCACGCCGTTGTTCTTTGCGGACGTCAGGTGATATTTGAACGAAGAGTCCGTCAGCCCCTGCGCCATTAGGGCCACCACCGTCACCACGCTGCGGTCGCGCAAGGAGAGCTCGCCCTCCCGGCTCCACACCTCGCCAAACAGCACATCGTCATTGAGCTGTGCGAATTTGGGGGCAAACTCACCCAGGGCATCTCTGCCCGCCGTCTGCTTAATTGCCATAACCAACTATCTCCCGTCGATGGTTCTGAACGCAAATCAGTTTCCGCATTACGGAACGCCCCTTGCGCTCCCGATTTGCATTGACGAGAATGAAGGTAATACCTAAACCTGACTTTAGGTCAAGGGATGAACTCGAGATTTATCCGGAGGAGCCATGTACACAATCGGACAGGTGTCGGAGATGTTCGGCTTGCCCGCCTCGACGCTGCGATATTACGACAAGCAGGGATTGTTCCCGGGATTGGAGCGGACGTCCGGCATTCGCCAATTCGGCGGCACGGAACTTGAGGCGCTTCGAGTTATCGAATGCCTAAAGAAAGCGGGGATGGAGATCAAGGACATCCGGTTGTTCATGGAATGGTGCGCGGAAGGCCCATCTACATACCCCCAGCGCAAGGCCATGTTCGAGGACCGGAAGGCCCACATGGAGTCGGAGATCGCGAAGATGAACCGCGCGCTGGACATGCTGAAGTTCAAATGCTGGTATTACGAGCAGCTGAATCAAGGCGATAACGAGGCTGAGCTGAAGGCCATGATTCCCGACGGCTTGCCGGAAGAGGTCAAAAAGGCCTACGAAAACGCCCACGCTCGATAGCGACGTTTGATGTTGAGGGGGCTTCGGCGCCGAGCCGCATTTGGTTAGGAGTGCGAATGCCGTTTCTGCTCCTTGGGCTCTATCCGTGTTTGCTATATCGCCCACAAAGGAATCGCCTGCACCTTATCTGTTAGGGAGTATGGCTCAGGGGTCTGGCAAACGACATGTCCATACCCCACTTCATACCCCGACAGACCCTCGAGGCAACCGAAGTGCTTGACGGCGTCAATTCTGACTGTGGACGATGTCTTGATCTCGACGGGATGGAGAACATGCCCTTCTTGTATCACGAGGTCAATCTCGCGCTTCTTTGCGTCGCGATAGAACCAAACATCTCGAACGTTTCCGCCGGCGTTCATATAACTCTTGAGAACCTCCGACACCACGAAGGTCTCAAATACGTGCCCCGCGACAGCGCCAACTTGCAGCTGCTCGGGCGTGGTCCACCTAGTCAGGTGGCAAACAAGCCCCGTGTCCATAAAATATAGCTTCGGCGTCTTGGTGAGACTCTTGCCAATATTTGGCCAAAAGGGCTCGATAACGCGAACGATATTTGATGCCTGTAGAACGGATAGCCAGGCCTTCACCGTCTTATGATCAACGTCAATGGCGTTGCCGATGTCCGAGGCGTTGAAGAGCTGGCCAGACCTAGCCGCACATGCAACCATGAAGCTGTAGAACTTTGCCTCGTTCTTAACATTAATAAGGTCTCGCACATCGCGCTCTAGGTAAGCGGAAACGTAGTCTGAATAAAATGAATCCCAGTCAATAGTGCTGTCCTGCAGCTCCGGCATCGAACCGCGATGAATAATTTCCCAGATGTTTTTATTGGGAGCTTTCTGCGCCACTGCGACCGGAGCGGGAACATAGGGGTGCGCCGTCCCCACATTGCCCATAAGCTCCCTCACACTTAACCCCGACATTTCGAGAATCCTAATTCTGCCAGCTAATGACTCACCGACACCCTTCATGAGCCGATATGTTTGGGAACCCGTAAGTACGACTTGTCCCTTTTTAGTCGATTGGTCAACAATCCACTTAAGAGGCGAAAACAGCTCGGGGACCCTTTGAACCTCGTCAATGATCAGCGGCAGGGATTTTGATTCGAAAAAGAGCGCAGCGTCCTGCTTGGCGAGCAGGTAATCGCGCGGGTTTTCCATGGATACGTAGCCAAAGGAGCTGCCTAGGTGCTCCCTGAGGACGGTGGTCTTTCCAACTTGCCTTGCGCCAGTCACAAGAACGACCTTGCCCTGCCGAAGCAAGCGATCTATAGAGGATTCAATTTCGCGTTTGATGTACATCAGCATAGCCTCCCGTCTTGGAAGGTCATTATCGCAGTTCGTTATATGTTATGTCAAATTTGGGAATACTATTCCCAAATTTAGCTATTTATCACAACAGTAATTATTACCTCATAGCCTTTGTTCTTCGTTTTCTCTCCTTCTTGTAGAGTGTAAAGGAAGGATCCATGGCAGGGGCAAAAGAGGGGGTTGTGTTCGCGCGCAACGGCATCGAGAACACTGGCTTTGCGTACGCGTTCTCCCTGATAGAGGGCAAGTACAAGCTGCCAGTTCTGTTCTGCCTGTACCTGGACGGCACGACGCGCTACAACGAGCTCAAACGCAAGCTTGCGCCTGCTACTTACAAGTCGCTCACCTCTGCACTGAGAGGTCTGGTCGCCGATGATCTTGTCAAGCGCGTTGAGTACCCCCAGGTACCACCGAAGGTGGAGTACAGCTTGACCGAGCGCGGCTTGTCGCTCATGCCAGTGCTTGATGAGCTCTGTCTTTGGGGCGAGGCCCATCGCGATGACCGGGTTCCGTCGTCCGACTGGTAGGCGAAGGGGGCGACGGAACGTAAATCTTTCAATTGCCTAGAGAAAGATTGGATTGTCTTATTGGCAGGGAGCCGCGCGTGTCTCCCCTCACGCAGGTTCAGTTCATGACTTTCTCGAACAGAAAGTCCTCTTCGAAACCGGGGAAAGGGGTCTCGCCCGGCTCCATGGGCGGTATGCGCCGATCGGGATGGCGGCTGTTGTAGAACTCGACTATCTTGAACCCGCACTTGTTGACGTAGAAAGTTCGTCTTTGAGAACGGCCGCGTGGTGCGTGTCGCACTTGCCGGATACGCTACCAAGACCAACCGCAACGGCCTTAAGAACGCCATCTACGGCGGCAGCAAGTGCTGTATGCGCAGGTGCTCAAGGAATCACCACCGTCGGCACGACCGAGGAGATTCTTGGCGCCGGCGTCTCGGCCGAGAAGTTCACCGCGCAGAGCCTACCCTCCGCCGGCGCCCTCATGAAAGAAAACGACATGCCGAGCCTGTTTGACTAACGCCCACAACTTCGTGTCATTTTAGTTTGGCATTATCGCAAAAGGGGGCTGAGTGGCACGCACAATGTCACTCAGCCCCCTTTTACATCCCCGTGCGCGTTTTCGCGGCCAACTCACGGGCAGAAATCTGACCTATTCCTTAGGAAGCAAACAGGCAGATATAGGCACCTTGACGACTAAGATGACGAGCCTATGCTGACACAATCGGCAATACCGTTCATTTAGACGACTCATCTAGGCAGCTCACTGGGCAGTTCATCGCGATTTCTTTACGGTCGCCATACGTCCTGCAATTCTGAGGTTCATATCATAACAACCGTTCCATATGACGCTCGTCAAAAGGAGATAGATATGAAGCTTAAGCACGCGATTGTCACCGTCATGGGCACCGCTTTGATTATGGCACCGGCGGCGATGCCTGCAACGGCGCTCACCGCACAGGCGGACGCCACCCCGGTGGCCGCCCAGGATGCGCAGAGCGGCTACAATGTCAAGGCGCAGAACGCGACCATTAACGCGAGCCAGCTCAAGGGCAACCTCACGCAGCTCAAGTGGCAGCTCAAGGATCTGATGCTCGTCGAGGCGACCTATAACGGCCGCGACATCAAGGACAGGGTCGACGTCGGCTTCGGCAACAGCGCAGACGATCTCCAGAACAAGAAGCCCGGAACGTACACGATTCAGTTCTTCGACGGCAACAAGATCGCCGAGGCCAAGCTGACCGTGACCGATTCTGCCAGCGAGGCGGCGCCCGCGCTCACCGCGGACACGGTGTCCTCCACGAAGGGCGGCGTGCTGCTGACCGTCATGGGCCAAGGGATCACGAACGAACAACATGCCCTGCCCGCCGGCTCCTTCTCCATCGCAGCGGCGCACAAGGGCACCGACGGCGCCTGGTACACCGACGTGACGGTTAACTCGGCCGCAATCGATAAGTACTACCGCCCGCTTGTGCCGCCCGTCGTCCTCGACAAGGTGGCGTGGGACCAGAGCGCCTCGAAGCTGACCGCGACGTTCAAGTGGGATGCCGCCGCACAGCGGTGGACGGTTGCGGATCCTGCAAAGGTTACGTTTAAGGTCGCGATCACCAAGAACGGCGTCTTCGAGTTCGCCGAGTCCGCAACCCTTGCCCCCAGCGACGTCAAGGGTCTCAGCACGAACAAGCTCATTGCCCTCATCAAGGAGAAGCTCGTCAAGACCGCCGAGGTCAACGGTAGCTCCGTCGTGAACGACAGCAACTTCCACGTCATGCTGGGCACGCAGCTGACCGACATCCAGAACGGGAAGCCGGGCACCTACCAGATCGGCTTCATGTACGACGGCAACGGTTACAACAACGAACAGGTCGGCTCCGCCACCCTCGTGATCGCCCAGCCCAGCAAGCCCGGCACTACGACACCCGGCACCACAACCCCCGGCACCACAACCCCGAACACCGGCGATAAGACCGAAAAGGGCGATAAAGCCAACGGCGATAAGAACGGCTCATCTAAGAAGGGCAATGTCAACTCTTCCGGCAACAAGACCTCCCAGAAGTCCGGCAAGGACCTCCCCAAAACAGGCGACGCGGGTCTGGGCATCGCGGGCATCATCTCTGCTGCCGGCGCCTCCCTCGCAGCGCTGGGCATCTTCACCAAGCGCCGCGAACACCAACGCTAATTCCTCAATTATCCGGTAACGAATTCACAGCCGCCTTCCCTATGGGGAGGCGGCTTTTTATCCCTCCCGACGCACAAACCACGGCAGGTACCATAGATAATGAGGGGGACATACGGCCTAGTCCTGGACGCGGTGATAGACAATCGGGTCGTCAAACCCAAAGACGCGTCTACCGTTTACCTCCATGGTCTCGGTCACCTCAAGGCTATCGGCCGAGAATCGCTCAAAAAGATGGAATTTCATGGTCGGCGTGAACATCGAGTCCGATCCGCCTTCCCACACACCGTCGCGTTCACGATAGAGTGCGGGCACGAACTTACCGGACTTCTTAAGCGAAGCATACTCTGCAGGGACCATCGTGTCATACGAAAGCGTGCGCTTGTCATTGCCTTCCGGCGCATCGTAGGAGGTCAGCAGAACACCTTCCGACTCCTCGGTGAAGAGGAACAAATGGGGTGACGAGGATTTTTTCCCATCGGTCTCGTAATAGCTCTCTTCGATCATGAATACGCCGGGGAAATCTGCCGGTAGGCCTAAAATCTTATCGTTGCATGCGGTGTTGACATGGCGGGCGAAAGGAAACACTTCCCCGGCCGCCTTCTTCGCCTCAAACTGTTCGCGGTTGTCGAAGCGCCCCAACAGTAGGCTCATAAAACTGTCCAGCGTTGACGTTGCCATAGCTATCTCCTTAATCGATGCCATCATCGTTTTGCACTGATACCCATGGGTGCGACGAGGCCGAAGCCACCCCCCTATCCACACGGTTTCTTCAAATGCCGCATATGACACAGTTCGCATACCGCCCTCACCGCACACCGATTGGGCCGATAAACCGTTTGCGTGAGGAAACGGAGCCTACGAGATGCCGGAGTACACAAACACGCTTCTGATACGCGCCAATCTAAACTGGCAGGCACTCCCGCGTTGTGCGCGACGCCGTGGACTCCCAGTGTAGAATGAAACGAGTTGACGGCTCGAGCGTCGATTGAATAGGCCTGGCAAATGACATGGCTTTGTTATCCGTCATGCGGAGAAGGGACGGCAGTCATGCAATGTGGCAGACGAACGAACGAGTATGTCACACTATTCGTCTTCGCAGCGCTGGTGGGCCTCCTGGGCCAGACGGTCGTGCCGTGGTTGTCCGACCAACTGAACTCGCCCCATCTAGGATTTAGGTTCCTGGTCTCCAACATCGACATCTATCCATTCGTGGTAGTTGCGCTCATATCATTCAGGAACACGGAGCCCAAAAGGGCGTTCTGGAGGGTTCTGGCCTTCTTTTCCGGCCTGTGCCTGGGCTACTACGGGTACACGGCCGCCCTTGCCACCTATAGCGCACTTGAGTCCGGCAGCGCGGGCTATCTTGCGAACGTCTCATCCAGCGCAAAGGACGCGCTCGAGTACATGGCCGTCGCGCTGTGCGCGGGCGCGTGGGGGTTCGCCATGCAGAGGAGCGCGCGCAGGCGCCTCCTGTACGCGGCGATGCTGGTTCCGTTCATAGTGATTACCATGGCGTGCACGTACTCGAACCTCGTCGCCGAGCCTCCCCAGTTACTCATGGCCGCCGTGGACATCCTCTGCCTGGCGGGGATCTTCCAGTGTTTGCCACGCAAGGCGGCCTCTGGGTAAGGCGCGGCGTCGGCACGGCTCTCGACGGTCATGGCATCAGAGGTGGATTTTGCGATCCACCATGATTGCTTTAAGGTATTCCTCATCGTCCACAGTCTCCAACCACTCGTTAGAGGCCTCCTCGCCCGGAACCTCCAACGCCAGATGGGTTGAGCCCCGGCGACTTGAATCAGCGGTCGTACCGGGGCTAACTGTTTACGCTGTAACACGCCATTCGATTTATGGGAGTCTCTACTGGCATCTGCAATCAGCACCAATCAAAGCGTGCTTTTTCGACATGACGCATAAAGCGCGCAACAAAACGAGAGCGATCCCATGACAACCCTACTCGTCAAGAGCCGCCTTAAACCAACTCGTAACGCTCGTAGGATGTGTGATAGCCGTCCCAACCACCACGGCCCAGGCACCAGCATCGAGGGCAGCGCGGGCATCTTGCGGCGTATGCACATGTCCCTCGCAGATGATGGGCAAATCTGGAAACTCCTCGACGGCCTGGCGCAATAACGGTAGATCGGGTCCTTCGTTCAGTGACGTCTCAATCGCAGGTTTATTGTGCGACAGCGTGGTGGAAACCAAGTCGAAGCCCAGCTCGTACGCATGGCGAATATCCTCGATGGTCATGCAGTCGGCCATGAGCAACACCCCCTCTTCCTGAAGCGGGTGCACGGACATGGTAATCCTCCATCTAGGATGATTTTCTATGGCTCTGTTAGACCAGGATTGACATACATGTGTCCCCACGGTGCCATATCGTTG
>CAUACA010000016.1 GCA_958427355.1 uncultured Collinsella sp.
GCCCGTGGGTTATACCCTAAGAGCAAACCACCCTTTTTAAGGGTGGTTCTGATTTCGGGACCGTGTTTTCGGTCCAATTCTCGGCCTCTCAAACAAAATCTCGACCTGTAACATCTAGACCCGATTTAGGCGGCTAGGTGTTACAGATCGAGATATACCGGTGGGTTGGGTCGTGTTTGTCTAAATCTGTAACACGAGGGACGGTTTTTGCCGAGTAACCGTTACAGATTGAGATTTTCTAGCAGGCGGGTTTGGTTCGTCTCGATCTGTAACAGATAGGGGCCAAAAGTGGGCCTAGCTGTTACAGATCTAGATTGTTGAGGATGGGCCGAGAGGAATGTCTCGATCTGTAACAGTAAGACCCGGTTTTGTCGCGTAACTGTTACAGATTGAGATAAACCGACGGGCCGCCCCGCCCATCCCCATCCACCTGCCGCTACCTGCTGTCCGCCGATTTCCGTTGCGCTGCTGTATTCCCATGCCATATCTTCTAGATAACTACGCGGCATCATCGCCGCCGCGCCTACAAGAGAGGAATGTCCATGACCGCACCTGCATCCAAGCTGCTTCAGCCCATTACGGTTGGCCCCCTTGAGCTCAAAAACCGCATTATGTTTCCGCCGCTGACCACCGGCTACGAGGAGCGCGACGGCTCCATTGGCAAGCGCAGCCTGGCTTTTTACGAGCGCTTGGCCCGTGGCGGCGTGAGCTACATCGTCATCGGCGACGTCGCTCCCGTCATGACCGCAAGCCCCACGCCCAAGCTGGCAACCGACGCCCAGATCCCCACGTTTAAGGCGCTGGCCGATGCCGTCCACAAGCACGGCGCCAAGGTCGCGCTGCAGCTGTTCCACCCCGAGTACGATGTGCCCGGTGTCGGCCGCATGGTCATGGGCTCCATGGCTGCCGCCAAGGCCGCGCAGGAGGCCAAGGCCGCCGGCGACGAGGAGACCTTTGCCGCCAAGATGGCCGAGTCCAACGAGATCCGCAACCAGGCCTACGCCAAGCTGCATCACGACATGCAGCACTTTGTGAACGAGGCGAGCGTAGAGCAACTCACCCAGATCAAGGAGGCCATCGCTGCCTCGGCCGCCCGTGCGCAGCAGGCCGGCATCGACGCCATCGAGGTCCACGGCGATCGTCTGGTGGGTTCGCTGTGCTCGGCCATCCTCAACCAGCGCACCGACGAGTACGGTGGTTCGTTCGAGAACCGCGTTCGCTACGCGCTGGAGGTCGTCGCCGCCATTAAGGAGGCCGCGCCGCAGCTGATGGTGGAGTACAAGCTCCCCGTGATCATGGAGAACCCCGACGGCACGCCGCGCGGCAAGGGCGGCCTGCAGCCCGACGAGGCCTGCGAGTTCGCCAAGCTGCTCGAGGGCGCGGGCATCGATATGATCCAGGTCGCACAGGCCAACCACACCGGCAACATGGGCGACACCATTCCGCCCATGGGCGCCATGCCCTACAACTGGACGCTGCCCGTGGCCGAGCGCGTCAAGGCCCTGGTCTCCGTGCCGGTGGCAACCGTGGGCCGCGTGGTTTCGGTCGAGGCCGGCGAGAAGATTCTGGAAGACGGCGCCGCCGACATCATCGCCTATGGCCGCTCGCTCATGTGCGACCCCGACATTGCGCTGAAGGCCGCCACGGGTGAGCCCATCCGCGAGTGCCTCAACTGCAACAAGGGTTGCGTCGATGCGATTCAAAACCGCAAGTACATTTCGTGCGTGCTCAATGCCGAGAACGGCGACGAGGCGACCATCGCCATCAAGCCGGGCGAGGGCGACAAGAAGGTCGCCGTGGTGGGCGGCGGCATCGCCGGCCTGGAGGCCGCGCGCGTGGCGGCCAAGCGCGGCTACGACGTGACCATCTACGAGGCGAGCGATCACTTGGGCGGCCAGATTGTGCTGGCGGCTGCGCCTCCGCGCAAGGACGAGATCATGCGCTCGGTCGAGTACTACGAGAAGATTCTGCCTGGTCTGGGCGTGAAGGTTGAGCTCAGCCATGCCGCTACCGCTGAGGACCTCAACGCCGCCGACGCCGCGATTGTGGCTGTGGGCGCGCACGACGTGGTCATCCCCGTTCCGGGTGCCGACTCGGAGAAGGTCGTCTCGAGCTGGGACGTGCTGGCCGGCAAGGTGGAGCTTACGGGCCGCGTCGCCGTCATTGGCGGTGGCCTGGTGGGCACCGAGACTGCCGAGTACCTGCTGCGGCGCGGCTGCGAGGTGGCGATTGTCGAGATGCTCGACAAGATTGCCGCGGGCGAGTCCGAGACCATTCTGCCGCTGATTATGAGCGACTTTGCCGAGCACAACGTGGAGCAGCACGTGAAGACCCGCCTGACCGCCATTACCGACGAGGGCGTGGAGGCCGTGCGCACCACCGAGGACGGCGCCGAGGAGCCGGTAAATATCGCCTGCGATTACGTGGTGATGGCCGTGGGCTCCAAGGCCAACGCGTTTGGCCTGGACGGCGTGACGGTGCCCGTGACCTGCGTGGGCGACTGCTCGGGCGAGCGCACCGCCGACATTGCGAGCGCCATCCGCACGGCGTATCACGCGGCCAACGAGCTGTAGTTGAGCATCGCGGCCAGGCGGGGCGGTAGCACGGATTCGTCTCGCCCGGCTGTGTCCCGTCGGGTGTCAACCGGTGCGGGGCCTGCAAGCGCAGCAGGTCCCGCCCTTTTTGTTTTGCTCCGGTGGATGGCAATGCGCGGTAATCATGAGGAGTGAGGGCGTCTACTACCTTGCAGATCACTCAAAATTATTGGGGGAGGGGTTAATAACTATATCCTCTATACCAAAGGACATAAAGAGATGCCAATTTTGTTGACAAGCGAATGACGATTAGCTGTGAGTCAGCTACCAGCGTAAATAATCGATAAAGATATGTCGTAATTTGGTGCCAAATGCCCAGATAATGCCGCGTCTATTTTAATTAACTGCTTTGAGCAAACAGTAAAATACTACTATCTAACTTGCACGTAAGAAAGCAGATTAACGGTTAAGGCTAAGAAGTGGCAGGTATGTCGGAAGCAACTAGGACTCGCACGCATGCGCCCGAGGTTAGGCAGCGCGCCGTCGAGATCCTCCAAGAGGGGGTCGGTCATCGCGCCCTCGCCGCGGAGCTTGGCATTCCCCAGGCCACGGCTCGTCAGTGGGCCCGCGCGTATGCTGTGGGCGGTGCCGACGCCGTTCTCAACGCCGGTTCGCATCATCACACCTATTCGTACGAAGTTAAGCTCGCCGTGGTTAAGGATCGCTTGGAAAACGGCTTAACGGTTCGCGAGGCTATGATCAAGCACAAGATTCCCAGCGAGTCTTCGGTCAAGGCTTGGTGCCGTCAGTACCGCGAGAGCGGTGAGTCCGCACTGGTCGATAAGCCGCGCGGTCGCAAGCCGCGCGTTAAAAAGGCGGAATAGCAAACGGGATGGTGCGCCCACGGGGCGCATTTTTCTTGCCGCGCCAACTTTTTGGACCGGCGCGAGCCTATCGGGACATCCTCCAACGTAGTCAATAAACCGCGCGCAGTGGCCCGCGCGTCTGTCGTTGCGGTAAGGGAGCGTCACCCCTCTACTCCAATGCGGACGTACCCTTGCCCCGTACGCCTAAAACTCCCCAGTTGACCGAAAACCTGCCGCCGCTATTCCTCAATTGAGCTATAACGTTAAACAATTGCAGCGTTTTTGCATGGGGGAGTGATGGTATGACGCTACTGTATTTCCTTACTCTGTTTCCGCTGGTACCGGCGCTGGGCATGCTGCTCGCGCGCGGTGACCGCGCCCGCGATGCGGTGGGGCTCATAGGCTCCGGCATTATTATGGCGGTGACAGTTGTAGTCGCCGTCATGTTTTTTGGCATGGGTCCGCAGAGCTTTGAGGTTGCCTCCGGCACCTCGCATGTGCTCTCGATCATCAGCTCCGTCATCGACGTCATCCTGTGCGCCGTAATCCTGTACAACGCGTACAAATATAGGAACGCGCTCGCCACGGTGCTCGGCATAGTCCAGCTGGTGGGCTCGTTCGCCTTTGCAGCCATGACGCTGCCCGCGGTCGAAGCCGTCACGGCGACGCCGCTCTACCTGGACTACATGAGCGTGATCATGGTCCTCGCCGTCGGCATTGTTGGCAGCCTCATCTGCGTGTATGCCTTGGGTTATATGAAGGACTTCCAGGCCCACGACGAGCACGAGGCCGCACTGCGCGGGCAGACCGCGCCCGACCGTCGCCCGCAGTTCCTGGCGCTTATGTTCCTGTTCCTCTCGGCCATGTTCGTCATCGTGACGAGCGACAACCTTGAGTGGCTGTTCTGCGGCTGGGAAATCACCACCGTGTGCTCGTTCCTTATGATTGGCTACACGCGCACGCCCGAGGCCATCAAGAACGCTTTCACCCAGATCATCCTTAACATGCTGGGCGGTATCGCGTTTTTGGCGGGCCTTATGTTCTTGCACGTTAACGGCATGCCGCTGACCATCTCGGGCATGATCGAGCTTTCCGGCGCCGGTACCGCGCAATCCGCACTGCTGGTGATGCCGGTCATCCTGTTGTCGCTCGCCGCACTCACCAAGGCCGCACAGATGCCGTTCCACACGTGGCTGTTGGGTGCTATGGTTGCCCCCACTCCCACGAGCGCCCTGCTGCACTCGTCAACCATGGTTAAAGCCGGCGTGTTCCTAATGGTCAAGCTGAGCCCGCTCTATGCTATCTATCCCGTGACTGGCTTTATGGTTACGAGTGTGGGTGCCATCACGTTTTTGCTCGCTGCCCTCATGGCCATCTCGCAGAGCAACGCCAAACGCGTGCTCGCGTACTCCACCATTTCCAACTTGGGCCTCATCAGTGCCTGCTTGGGTGTCGGCGCGCCCGAGGCCGTGTGGGCGGCCATCTTCCTGATCCTGTTCCACACAGTGGCAAAGTCGCTGCTGTTCCTGTGCGTGGGCACGGCCGAGCACCATATCGGCAGCCGCAACATCGAGGACATGGACGGCATGTTCAGCCGTATGCCGCACCTGACGCGCCTGATGATGCTGGGCATCATGGGTATGTTCGTGGCGCCGTTTGGCATGCTCGTGTCCAAGTGGGGCGCCCTGGTGGCGTTTGCGCAGACCGGCAACGTGCTCATGATCATGGTGCTGGCCTTTGGCTCGGCCGCGACGTTCTTCTTCTGGGGCAAGTGGCTTGCCAAGCTTTCGGGCGTCGACCCCACGGCTCAAAACGTTGAGGTCAATGTCCATAAGACCGAATGGATGGCCCTCAACACCATCGCCGCGCTGCTGATTCTGTGCTGCGTGGCGTTCCCGGTTATCTCGAGCGGTCTGGTGTCGCCTTACTTGGCCATGGTGTTTGGCCGCGTGCCGTACGTTATTGGCAAGGACGCCATGTACCTGATGGTGGTTATCGTGGCGTTTATCGCCGTGGTGCTGCTGACTTCATTCCGCGTGAGCAACAAACCGCACGTCAACGTGTACCTTTCGGGCGTGGGGACCGACAAATATCGCCATTTCCGCGGCTCGATGGGACACGAGGTGAAGGCCGAAAAGCGCAATTGGTACTCGGAGGACGCCCTTGGCGAGAAGCGTATTGGCCCCGCGGGTAGCGTCGTGTGCTGCAGCATTATCTTGTTTGCGCTGCTGTGTTGCGCGTGGATTGGGCCCGAGCGACTTGCCATGAGTGCGCCCTCGGTGCTGCGCGGCAAGTATTTTGAAGGTTCGGGCGTCGTGGGCATTTTTATTGGCACCGTGGCATTTGCCTTACTGGCGCCGCTTGTGGGCGGCCTGATCGACGGCGTTGACCGCAAACTTTCGGCCCGCATGCAGGGCCGCGTGGGCCCGCGCCTGCTCCAGCCTTTCTACGATGTGGCCAAGCTGCTGCGCAAGGCCCCCGCCAGCGTAAACACCATGGACGATACCTACATGGCGTGCGCGCTCATCTTTACCGTGGTGGGCGGCGGCATCTTTGTGTCGGGTTCCAACACGCTGTTGTGCGCTTTTATGGTGACCCTCGCTGCGATCTTTGTGGTGTTGGCGTCCGCCTCGACGCAAAGCCCGTTTGCCCAGGTCGGCGCCGACCGTGAGCTGCTGCAGGTCATGAGTTACGAGCCCGCCGTTTTGCTGATGAGCGTGGGCCTGTACCTTGCCACCGACAGCTTCGATTCCATCGCCGTGACGGGGCAGTCGGCCCCCATCATCGTGTACAGCGCGCCCATTTTCCTCGCGCTGCTCGCGGTGCTCACCATCAAGCTGCGCAAGTCGCCGTTTGACCTTTCGTACTCGCATCACGCGCATCAGGAGATCGTCCAGGGCGTCGCCACCGAGATGAGCGGCGGCACGCTGGCCAAGATGACCCTTATGCACTGGTGCGAGACCGTGCTGTTTTTGATGTGGGTGGGCATGTTCTTTGTTTGGGACAACCCCGTGAGCTGGGTTGTAGCCCTGGTCGTGATGGCCGCGACGTATTTTGTCGAGGTCCTGATCGACAACACCTTCGCACGCAGCACCTGGCGCAGCTGCTTTAGGCTCGGATGGGGCGTGGCGCTGGTGTTTGGCCTGCTCAACCTTATGCCCATCCTCGTCGACGTGTTTATTTAGGAGGCGGCATCCATGGATCATAAAATGTCGCGCTCGCCGTGGGTTATTCATTACGACGGTTCGAGCTGCAACGGATGCGATATCGAGGTGCTGGCCTCGCTCACGCCGCTGTTCGATGCGGAGCGCTTTGGCGTGGTCAACACCGGCAACCCCAAGCATGCGGATATCTTTTTGGTGACGGGGTCGGTCAATGCCCAGAACCTGCCCGTCGTGCGCCAGATCTACAACCAGATGCTCGAGCCCAAGTGCGTGGTGGCCTGCGGCATCTGCGCGTGTTCGGGCGGCGTGTTCCGCGATGCCTACAACGTGATCGGCGGCGTGGACCGCGCGATTCCCGTGGATGTGTACGCGCCCGGGTGCGCCATTCGCCCCGAGACCGTGGTCGATGCCATCGTGGAGGCGTGCGGCATCCTGGACCAGAAAGAGGCCGTGATGCGCGCCGGTGGCGATCCGCTCACCGTGGGCGGTGCCGCAACCTGGGACGGTGGCGTTGAGCTGGGCGAGGACGGGTTTGTGGCTGCGGGGGCCGGGGCTGATGGTGCCGGTGACGCGCCTGCCGAGAAACCCGCAGCGCCCGTCGCTGCAAAGGAGGCCGAGTAATGCAAAAGGCTATCTATGCCACCGTTGGGATCGACGAGCTTCTGTCGCATGTCCAGGCGCTCAAGGGCGTCGGCGCGCGCTTTGTGCAGATGCATGCCGAGCGCTGTGTGGACGACGGATCGTATCGCCTGGTCTATACGTTTATCAACGTCCGCGCTGCTCAGGAGAATATTGCGCAGGACGGCAGCTATGCGATCGAGAACCTGGTGGTTGAGGGAATTGATCAGTATCAGGAGATTCCGTCCATCAGCTCGTACTATCCGGCGGTATTTCCGTTTGAGAACGAAGCGCACGACCTGTTTGGGCTTGCCATCACCGACATGCAGATCGACTTTAAGGGCTTTTTCTACCAGGTCTCGACTGCCGAACCCATGAGCGTTATCACGCCCGAGGTGAAGGCTGCACGCGAGAAGGCCATGAAGGTCCGTGCCGCCGCCGAGGCCAAGGCGCGCAAAGCCGCGGCCGAAAAGGCCGCCGCGGCTGCGGCTGCTGCAGGGGAGGGTGCTGCGAGCGCCGGCGACGCCGCGGGCGCCGCTGCTCAGCCCGCTGCGGCTGCCGGCTCCGATGCTCAGCACGATGAGGCCGCTGCGAAGGCCGCGCTCAAGGCTGCCGAGATGGAGGCAAAGCTCGCCGCCATGGATCCCGAGAAAGCGGCCAAGGTCCGCGCGGCGCTTGCCGCTAAGGCCGCCCGCGACAAGCAGAAAAAGGAGGCGTAAGGTCCATGGCACATCGCTCCGTTATTCCGTTTGGCCCGCAGCACCCGGTGCTGCCCGAGCCGCTTCATCTGGACCTGGTGATCGAGGACGACCGCGTCATCGAGGCAATTCCGCAGATCGGCTTTGTTCACCGCGGACTCGAGAAGCTCACCGAAAAGCGCGATATGCACCAGTTTGGCTACATCGCTGAGCGCATCTGTGGCATTTGCGCCGTGGGTCACAGCTATGGCTATGCCAGCGCCTGCGAGCGCATGCTCGACATCGAGGTGCCCGGCCGCGTGCAGTATATCCGCACCATTCTGCACGAGCTTTCGCGCATCCACTCGCATCTGCTGTGGCTGGGCCTGCTCGCCGATGCCTTTGGCTTCGAGGCACTGTTCTATCGTTCGTGGACTCTGCGCGAGCAGATTCTCAAGATCTTTGAGAGCACTTGCGGCGGCCGCGTGATTCTGTCGATTAATGAGATCGGCGGCCTTAAGCACGATATCGAGGACTCCGAGCTGGCGGGCATTGTCGAGACGCTTGACGCCATGCGCCCCGACTACGAGGCTCTGGTGCATACGTTTTTGGACGATGCCAGCTGCGGCGAGCGCCTGCATGGCGTGGGCGTGATTAGCGAGAAGGATGCGCTGAATCTGTCGATGGTCGGCCCGTTCGGTCGCGCCTCGGGCGTGGATTACGACGTGCGCATGTTCGGCGACGGCGCCTATGCGGATCTGGCTGCGTTTGAGCCCATCGTTGCTACCGATGGCGATTGCTATGCCCGCTGCCAGGTGCGCTGTGCCGAGGTCACGCAGGCCATGGACATCATCGAGGAGCTTGTGGGCAAGATCCCGCACGACGGCATCGGCGGGCGCACCAAGCTCACGCCGGCCGACGGCGCGCGTGGCGAGGTTGTGATTGAGCAGCCGCGTGGCGAGGCGTATTACTATGTGCGCGGCAACGGCACCAAGAACCTGGACCGTTTTCGCGTGCGAACGCCGACGTCGCAAAACCTGGCGGGTCTGACGCATGCGCTGCAGGGCGTGCTCCTTGCCAACGTGCCCATGATTATCCTGACCATCGACCCCTGCATTAGCTGCACGGAAAGGTAGGCGCGGCATGAGTTTACTGACATTTGCCAAGACGGCCTTGGGTTCTATGGTCAAGCAGCCGGTAACGGTGTGCTATCCGCAGGAGAAGCTCGCGGTACCCGAGCGCTTGCGCGGACATATCGTTAACGACATGGACGTGTGCATTTGCTGCGGCATGTGCGCGCGTCGCTGCCCGGCGGGCGCGCTCGCGGTCGATCGCAAGGGTGGAACGTGGTCGATCGACCCGTATGCCTGCGTGGTGTGCGGTGAGTGCATCGAGAGCTGCCCCAAGCACTGCCTGACTATGGACACCGCCCGCACCCCAGTCGCAGCGGACAAGACTCCCACAGTAGAAACCAAGCCGGAGTAACGCTGGGATAGAACTGGAATAGGGGCCGGTGGGGCAATTTTGCCCCACCGGCCCCGCGCTTAAACGCGCGGTTGTGCCGTCGCGAACAAAACTATGCCGGATTACTACGATAAATCGCCCACCTCCAACCACACCGCATTTGGCAAAATCAAAACCGCAGGTAGACAAGCCGTCATTTTACGGAAAACGCGGGTATGGATGGGGGCCCTGAGCTTAGCCCGTAAACCGGCATAGTTTTGAAATGGCATTAAATCGATAACAGCTATTTTGCTCTGTCGGAGCGGTTGGCCGTTGGGTAATTACCCTCGCAGGTAGGCGATGGCGATCTGCGTGCGGTTGCGTAGCCCCATTTTGGCTAGGATCGAGCTGATGTGGTTGCGCACGGTGCCTTCGCCCATGTAGGCGGTGGCGGCGATCTCCTTGTTGTCGAGGCCGCGGGCGATGAGCTCGGCGACTTCGAACTCGCGGTCGGTTAGGCCGGCAAAGGCTGTGGGCCGGCGGGGCGCGTCGGCTTCGGTGCCCGCCCCATCAAAATCGATATCCTCGATCGCCTTGCCCTCGAGCACGCGTTTGCCATCCATGACCTGCGCCAACGCCGGCGGAATGGCGGCGACATCGGTCTTGATCAGGTAGCCGCGGGCGCCCAGCTTGAGCGCCGACACAATGTACTCGTCATCCGAGAATGTCGTCAGAAACACCACGCGCGCCGCAGGGTCGTGCTCAAGGATCTCGCGTGCCGCCGAAAGTCCGTCGCGCCCCGGCATCTGAATGTCGAGCAGCGCGATATCGGGTGCGTGTTCGGCATAGAGCGAAACCGCGTCGTTGCCGTTGGCGCCGGTACCCACCACCTCTATCTGCGGCTGAGCGCCCAGGATAATCTTGAGTGAATCGACCACCAGACGGTCGTCGTCGACGACTATGAGCCTCATCGGCCCTCATCTCCTTGCTGCTTGGGAATGGTGGCAAATACGCGCCATCCGGAGGCGCCGACTCGCGAGCCGGCAGTGAAAGTGCCGCCGAGCGCCTCGACACGCTCGCGCATGGAGGCGAGCCCCATACCCCCTGTGGCGCTGCGGGCGCTTGTTCGAACCCCGCCCGTTCCATCGTCGGTAACGACGAGCTGGTAAAACGACGGATGCTCCATGCACCGCACGGTAATGGTTTTGGCATGGGCGTGGCGCATGGCGTTGGAAAGCGCCTCGCGCAGCACCGCCGCAAAGCAGTTGGCGACGTTGGCGGGTGCATGCTCGGCCAAAACCTCAAGCTCAATCTGCGGACCGCTGTCCGAGCGTGCGCCTTCAACGATGCGCTCGAGCTGCACGGAGAGGTTGGTCGCATTGTCGTTGAGCGCGTGGACGCTGGCGCGCACGAGTTGGAGCGCCTCGTCAACCGTGCGTTTGACGTCGGCGAAATCGGCGGCAACCCTGGGCTCGTCGGCATGGACCACGCGCAGGGCTTCGGTTTGAAGCGAAGCGCGCGTGAGCTGGTGGCCCACGTTATCGTGGATCTCGCGCGCGATGCGGGCGCGTTCGGCGAGCGTCGCGAGTTCGACTTCGTAGTCCTGGCGGTCGGCGAGGTCACGGTTGCGTGCCTCGAGTGCCAGGGCGCGTTCTTGCAGCTTGTCGCGGATGCGACGCATGCGTTCCTGTTCGCGCTCCAGCTGCGCGGTGCGCAGCGACAGCAACGTGGCGGCGACCGAAAGGATGGCGGTCAGCAGGAGCGTTCGGGTGGTGAGCGCGCCGCCGCGAAGGTCCGCGACAAGCGCGCAGACAAACACGGCGCCAATCGCCAGCGCGGGCCAGATGCGTTCACGGCGCACGCGTCGCGCGATGTCATAGAGGACGAGAGGCGCAAACGGCACAAACGGCGGCACGAAGACGGCCGCGATGATGTAAGCGTAGCTCGCGGCCTCGCTTGCACGGCGGGCGCGGTTTCCCTGTGCGACCTCGGCCAGCGAGGTGGCAATAACGCCAAGGCAAAACGCCGCGACCAGGCGAGCGTCCACAGCAAGACCCATGGCGGCCGCAATACAGCACGCCAGCACGATCGATTTGTCGAAAAGCCTGTTCATACGGGTATTGTACGCGAAGCTGCGTGTGGTGGAGGGACCGCCTGCGCAACCGTGACATTCCTCCCGCGCGACAAAGCGGGGGCGTCAGCGTGCCGCACGACCAAGACCCTCGCACTCGTGACAAAGCTCACTGGTGCGCGCCGGCGGCTCCTGCGATGATGCAATCGTACCGGGCCGCAATCAACAGAAGGGCCGCCTCATGACAGACATCGTCCACGTCGAAAACCTCGTCAAGCGCTACGACGATCTTATCGCGCTCGACCACTTTAACCTGAACATCGCCCCCGGCGAGATCTTTGGCCTGCTGGGCCCCAACGGCTCGGGCAAGACCACGTCCATCAACTGTATTCTGCAGCTGCTTGCCTACGACAAAGGCACCATCGAGCTCTTTGGCGAGCCCATGACGCCCGCCCGCTACGACCTCAAGCGCCGCATCGGCGTGGTGCCGCAGCAGGTGGCGGTGTTTGACGAGCTTACGGTGCGCGAGAACATCGACTATTTCTGTAGCCTATACGTCAACGACCGCAAGCGCCGCCGTGCGCTGGTAGACGAGGCGATCGACTTTGTCGGGCTGGGTGACTTTGCTAAGTTCCGCCCTGGCAAGCTCTCGGGCGGCCTGGCGCGTCGCCTCAACATCGCCTGCGGCATCGCGCACAAGCCTGAGCTCATCTTCTTTGACGAGCCCACGGTGGCGGTCGACCCGCAGAGCCGCAACGCCATCCTGGAGGGCATCTGTCGCCTGCGCGATGAGGGTGCCACGGTGGTGTATACCAGCCATTACATGGAGGAAGTCGAGCAAATCTGCAGCCGCATTATGATCATGGACGGCGGCCGCGTGCTGGCGCAGGGCACCAACGACGAGCTCAAGCGCATGATTCAGATGGGCGAGCGCGTGACCGTCGAGGTCGGCGCCGTCGAGGCCGCCACGGTCGAGCGGCTGCGCGCCCTCGAGCATGTGCTCTCGGTTGAGCTGTCCGGCGGCGAGCTCATCTGCACCTGCGAAGCGAGCCCGCACAATTTGGTCGACATCCTCGACACGCTGCGCGCTGCCGACGTGGCACTCGGCCGCGTGTGGAGCGAACCGCCGACCCTCAACGACGTGTTCCTCGAGATCACCGGCCGCGAGCTGCGCGACTAGGGGGCAGTCATGTTCAAAACCATCATCACCACGGTCAAGACGCTGCTGCGCCGGCCGAGCACGTGGGTTTGGGGCGCTGTCTTTCCCGTCGCGCTTTCCACGATGTTCATGTTTATGTTTGCGAACCTCAGCTCCGACGGCACGGTCGACCCGGTGCCGGTTGCTGTCGTGGCGGATGAGGCTTGGGACGCCTCGACCTTTAAGGACGTGGCGACCTCGCTTGCCAAGGAGAGCGACGACCAACTGCTCGAGATCCACGAGTGCGACGACGCAGCCGATGCGAACCGTGCGCTTAAGGCCGGCGAGGTTGCGGGCATCTATACGGTCGACGACGCAGGCGTACCCAAGCTCACACTGCTATCGAGCTACGACAGCTCGCGCGCATCATCGGTGCTCACCGATCGCAGCATCCTGGAGACGGTGGCAAGCTCGTATACACAAAATGCCGAGCTCATGTCCCAGATTGCGCAGGACAACCCGGCGGCGCTCGCCGACCCGGAGGCGGTTGCGCGCGCCCTGTCGCTCGAGGGCGGCACCCGCCGCGTAAGCCTGACACGCACCACGCCCGATGGCACGGTCATCTACTATTACGCGCTCTTTGGCCTGGTAGCGATGATGTCTGCCGAGTTTGCCGCCTTGAGCGTCGTCGATCTGCAGCCCAATCTGTCCGGCCTTGGCGCGCGTCGCTGCGTGGGCGGTCTTTCCAAGACAGCGTCGCTGGCCGGTATCTTTGTCGGCTCGTGGCTGGTTTCCTTCGCCTCGATGGCGATCGCAATCGGCTACGTGCGCCTGGTCGTGGGCGTCGACTTTGGCGGGCGCGAGGGGCTGTGTCTGGTGGGCGGCGCCGCTTCCGCGCTTGCCGCCACGGGCCTGGGCCTTTTTGTGGGCACGCTTCCCGTTAAGGGCGGCAAGGCGTCCAAGTCCGGCATCCTCACGGGCTTTGCCACCACGTGCGCTTTGTTCGCCGGCCTCTACGGCGAGCCGGCGATGGCGCTTGCCGACGACGTCGCCCGCGCCTGCCCGGCCGAGTGCTGGTTCAACCCCGTCAAGCTCATCTGCGACATGTTCAACCGCCTGTATTTCTTTGAGGACCTGGGCCCCTTTGTCGTTCGCGCCGGCGCGCTGGTCCTTATGGCGTTGCTGTTCGTTGCCGCCGCCACGCTGATCTTTGGAAGGAGTCGCTATGAGCACCTTTAAGACCGCGCTTCGCATGGCGCTGGCGCACCCGTTCTACCTGCTCATCTATACGGTGTTCATCTCGCTCATGGGCGTATTCATCGCGGCATCGGTGAGCTGGAACTCGTCGCAGCTCACCGAGTACAAGCCCTACGATGCCAACGTGATCGTGGTCGACCGCGACGACAGCGACCTTTCGCGTGCGCTTACCAAGCATCTGGGTTCGCGTTTTGAGCTGGTCACGGGCATCGGCGACGATACGTACGACCTTGCGGACGCGCTCTCCAAGAGCAACAGCGCCAAGGGCAGCGCCGACTGCGTGTTCTTTATCCCGGAGGGGTTTGAGGGCGACCTCGTTGCGGCTGCCCGCGCGGGGGAGGCCCTGCCCAAGCTCGACGTGACCTACGGTTCCGGCACCATGGCGGCGGCGCTTTCGTCTGCCGAGGCCTCGCGCTGGATCTCGCTCGCGGGCGCTGCGGCGGCGCTTGAGCCCGCTGCTTCTAACGGCGACGTTGCCAAGGCCGCCGAGCATGCCGCTGCAAAGCGCGCGGAGGTCCAGATCGAGCAGGTCAAGGTCGACTCGACTGCCGCCGCCGCGCTCGAGTCGTACTTCAACTTTGGCGCGTACGCGATCATCTCGTCGGTCATCGTGTCGGTGGGACTGGTGTTCTCGGGCATGAACGAGCCCGAGCGCGTGTGCCGCATGGAGGCCGGCCCGGTCTCCGAGCGCCAGCGCTCGCTTGCCGTGTTTGCGGCCGCCGCCGTGCTCACCGTCTGCATCTGGTTTGTGTCGAGCATGATGGGCGTCGTGGGCTTTGCCGGCGCGGTTGCCGAGGTCGGCGTGGGCCGTGTGTGCCTGGCGCTGGCGGCGACGTTTGCCCTGGCGTGCACGCCTCTGGCCGTTGGCTTTGCCCTTTCGAGCCTGGGTGCGCGCGAGGAGCTGCTTAACGGTGTGGGCAACCTGCTCGGCATGCTCATGACGTTTTTGGGCGGCGCTTGGATGCCGCTGTCGCTCATGGGCTCGGCCGTGCAGACGGTGGCGCACTTTGTGCCGACGTATTGGGTGAACGACGCGATCGGCAAGGCGCTTGCTTCGGACCTGACGTCTGCCGTGTTGGGCGACATCGCCTGCGACCTGGGCGTCACCGTGCTCTTTGCCGTGGCCATCGCCGCCGCAGGCCTGGCCCTCTCACGCACCAAATCCCGCGCCTAGTCACCTAGTCATCGGGTACTCATTGGGGACAGACTTAAACGACCAAGAGTGGTCATTGGGGACAGACTTAAACGACTAGTCATTGGGGACAGTCTTTGCCGATCGGCTGTTTTGCCGGCTGGGTTGGCAAAGACTGTCCCCAACTGCCGGTAGGAAAGGAACGTCCCCAACTGCCGGGTGGCGAAAGAGTGTCCCTAACAGCTAGTCATTTAAGAACGTCCCAATGACTAGTCTGAAATAAAATCCAGGCCTCGCTCCAAAATAGTTCGCCATGGTTTACTATTACGCTCATAAAGTAGTACGAGGCTAACAACGGGGGATACCATGGCAACGCAGGAAGCCTATGTCCAGGTTAAGGATCTCAAAAAGCACTACGGCGACGGTGATGCGCGCCTGACGGTGCTCGACGGCATCGACACGTCCATCAATCGCGGCGAGATCTGCGTCATGCTGGGGCCCTCGGGCTCGGGCAAGTCCACGTTTCTTAACCTGATCGGTGGCCTGGAGGATGCCGACGCCGGCTCCATCATGGTGGACGGCTGCGACCTCACGGTGCTCAAGCCCGCCGACCTGGGTGAGTACCGCCGCCGCGAGCTGGGCTTTGTCTTTCAGTTCTACAACCTGGTGCCCGACCTCACCATCAAGGAAAACATCGAGGTCACGGCGCACCTGTCCAAAAACCCGCTCAATGTCGACGACCTGCTGCGTTCGCTGGGCCTCTACGAGCACCGCAACAAGTTCCCGCGTCAGGTTTCGGGCGGCCAACAGCAGCGCTGCGCCATCGGCCGTGCGCTCGTCAAGAACCCGGGTCTGTTGCTGTGCGACGAGCCCACGGGCGCGCTCGACTACAAGACGTCCAAGGAAATCCTGCAGCTCATGGAGGATGTCAATCACGAGTACGGCTGCACCATCATCATCGTCACGCACAACGCCGCCATCGCCCGCATGGCCAACCGCGTGCTGCGCCTGCGCGACGGACGCATCGTCGAGGATGAGCTCAACGAGTCGCCCGTCGCGGCCGCCGAGCTCGATTGGTAGGCGGCGCCATGACACCTCTCGCAAAATGTCTCCCGCGCGAGCTGCGCCGCAATATCGGCAAGTACCTGGGCATCTTTCTTCTTATGTGCGGAAGCATCGCCCTCACCTCGGGCTTTTTGCTCGCGGCCCACTCCATCGGTTGCCTTATCGACGACATGCGCGATGCGTACACGATCGAGGACGGCCGCGTGACCACCTCCTTCGAGGCCACCAAAGACCAGCTCAAGGCTGCCGAGGACGCGGCCGGCGATGTCGGCGGCGTCACGCTCTACAAGAATTTCTCCATCGACGCCATCATCAAAAAGACCGCCGGCGACGACGGCACCAAGCGCACGCTGCGCACCTATGCGCACCGCACCAAGGTCGATATCGCGTCCTACTGTGAGGGCAGGGAACCCAAGGCGGACGACGAGGTGGCAATCGACCGTGTCTTCGCCACCAATAACAACCTGTCCGTGGGCGATAAAGTCGAGCTCGAGGGTCGCACCTACACCATCTGCGGCATCATGACCCAGCCCGATAGCCAGGCGCTGTTCCTCAACAATTCGGACTTTACGGTGAACACCATCACGTACGGTGTGGCCGAGGTCACCGACGCCGGCTTTGCCGCGCTTAAGGACGCCGGCGGCGCGCCTGCCTACACCTACTCCTTTACCTTTACCGATCGCGATCTCTCCACCGCGGATCGCGTCGATGCGGAGCAGGATATGGTGGAGGCGCTCACCGATGCCGATGCACGCGTGGATGACCTCATCGACGCCGATTCCAACCAGGGTATTGGCTACGCGCGCGACGACGTGGACGGCGACTCCACGATGTGGATGACGCTGCTCGACATCATCATCGTGATCATGGCGTTTGTCTTTGTGGTGCTCACCGACGCCACCATCGAGGAGGAGAGCGCCATTATCGGCACGCTGCTCGCCAGCGGCTACCGCCGCCGCGAGATCGTGCTGCACTACCTGGCACTTCCCGCCATCGTGGGCGTGGTCGCGGCGCTTTTGGGCACTGCGCTCGGCGTTGTGTTCTTTACCGAGCCCATGCGCAGTCTCTACTACGGCTCGTACAGTCTGCCGCCCTTCCAGGTGTACTGGAGCTGGGAAATCTTTGTGAAGTGCGCCGTGGTTCCCGCCGCCGCGCTCATCCTCATCACGCTGGTGGGTCTGCTCCGCAAAATGGGCAAGACGCCGTTGCAGTTCCTTCGTCACGAGGCGAGCGGCAAGTCGGGTACCAAGCGTGGTATGCAACTGCCGGAGCGCATGGGTTTTGTTTCCCGCTTCCGCTTGCGTATCTTCCTGCGCAATCTGGGCAACTTCGCCACGCTCTTCGTGGGCATTGCATTTGCGTCGCTACTGCTGCTCTTTGGCCTGGCGATTCTGCCCACGATGACGCACTATGCGGACAACCTCGAGACAAGCCTGGTCGCCGAGCACCAGTACACGCTCAAGGCGCCGCTGGAGCTCGAGGGCACTGCCGAGGAGCGCGAGCAGTGGTCGGCACTCGAGCGTTTGCAGTCGGTTGACGGCGCACTGCTTTCTGCCGCTCAGGATGCCGATGACGAGCTTGACGACGCGGCCGATGCAGCGCAGGCGGCAGCCGATGCCGCGACCAGCGCTCCGTCTGCCGAGAGCCTGGCCGCGGCGCAGGACGCGCTCGCCAAGGTCCAGGACAAGAAGGATGCGCTTTATGCGCGCCTCGATGACCTTGCCGATGCCCTCGGCTGCAACCGCGACGAGGCTATCGACCTGATTGACAAGGCCTCTAAGATTGACACCGACAACGACGATATCCACCCGGTCAATACGACCGATAACGGCGCGGGCGCAATCGCACAGGCCGAGAAATACGCCGTCTACCAGCTGCAATACGATCGCGGCGACGGAAATGGGCAGGAGACGATTTCTGTCTACGGCATCTCGCCCGATTCGCGCTACTGGAAAGGGCTGGACGTCGGCGACGGACGCGTCGTCTTTGGCGGTGGCTTGCTCGACAAGTTTGGCTGGAGCGAGGGCCAGAAGGTCACGCTCAGCGACAAGTACGAGGGTGAGTATTATTCCCTTGAGTACGCGGGCAAGGACTGTGCCTGGGGCTCCAAGTCGGACATGAATATCTATATGAGTATCGACGACTTTAATGAGCTGTTCGACAACGACGCCGCCTACTTTAACGGCTATGTAAGCAACGAGAAGCTCGACCTCGATGCTCGTTACTTTGCCGGCGACACCACGCCCGACGACATGCGCGCCGTGGGCGACCAATTCATCGGCATGATGAGCAAAATGATCGGAATGATGGTCGGGCTCGCGGTGTTCATCTTCTTGCTGTTTATGTACCTGCTGACCAAGGCTGTGATCGACCACAGTGCCCGTTCGATCAGCTACATGAAAGTCTTTGGCTATCGCGATGGCGAGATCTCGCATCTGTACATCCGCTCGATCACGCTGTGCGTGGCGGCGTCACTCGTGCTGAGCCTGCCGGTCATTATTGGCTCGCTAACGGCCATCTTCCGTTCGATGCTGCTCGCCTATAACGGCAATATCGAGATCTACGTGCCCGCTTGGTCCATGGCGGCGTGCGTGGGCATTGGCTTTGCGACCTACCTGGTCGTGGCGCTGCTGCACACGCGCTCCATCAAGCGCGTCAGCTTGGCCGAAGCCCTCAAAGTGCAGGAGTAATCATCGGGGACAGTCTTTGCCGGTTCGCCGGCCGTGCTGGCAAGGACTGTCCCCAGCTGCCGGCAGGAAAGGAACGTCCCTAGCTGCCAGGCGGCGAGGCACTCATTTAAGTCCGTCCCCAATGAGTGGTTTCAGTCATTTAAGTCTGTCCCCAATGACTAGGTTCCGTACTTGACTTTAACTCTGCTTTAACTGGTACCATCCTCTATGTCTGTAACGCCATATAGACCGAGGGGATAGATCTATGACCGCAACTGCACCCGCAGCACCCGCTAAGGTGTACTTCACCAACCTGCGCACGCATGCTCGCGAGAGCCAGCTCGACAAGCTCAAGCGCCTCATCCGTCACGCCGGAATTGAGCAGATCGACTTTGAGAACAAGTTCGTCGCCATCAAGATTCACTTTGGCGAGCTGGGCAACCTGAGCTTTTTGCGCCCCAACTACGCCCGCGCCGTCGCGGACGTCGTGAAGGAGCTGGGCGGCAAGCCCTTCCTCACCGACTGCAATACGCTCTATGTCGGTAGCCGCAAAAACGCGCTCGAGCACATCGACACCGCCTACCAGAACGGCTTTACCCCGTATGCTACGGGTTGCCAGATCATCATCGCCGACGGCCTCAAGGGCGCCGACGAGGCGCTTGTCCCGGTCGAGGGCGGCGAGTACGTGCACGAGGCCAAGATCGGTCAGGCGCTCATGGACGCCGATATCGTGATCAGCCTCACCCACTTTAAGGGCCATGAGCAGGCCGGCTTTGGCGGTGCCATGAAGAACCTGGGCATGGGAGGCGGTAGCCGTGCCGGCAAGATGGAGCAGCATGCCGCCGGCAAGCCGAACGTCGCGACCGAGCACTGCATTGGCTGCCGTGCCTGCGAAAAGATCTGCGCGCACAACGCTATCTCGTTCGACGACACCCGCGAGCGCGAGCTTGTCAACGGCAACACCCGCACGGTCCACGTCGCTGCCATCGACCACGATCGCTGCGTGGGCTGCGGCCGCTGCATCGGCGTGTGCAACCAGGACGCCATCAAGCCCGGCTATGAAGCCGCGGCCGACGTGCTCAACTGCAAGATCGCCGAGTATACGAAGGCCGTTGTCGACGGCCGCCCGAGCTTCCACATCTCGCTTGCCATGGACATCAGTCCCAACTGCGACTGTCATCCCGAAAACGATACGCCTATCGTCAACGATATCGGCATGTTCGCGAGCTTCGACCCGGTCGCCATCGACCAGGCCTGCGCCGATGCCGTCATGGCATCCGAGCCGCTGCCCAACACCGAGCTCACCGACAGCGCCGCCAAGATGGAGCATAACCACGAGCATCTGGAGGGCGAGCAGGCGCACGACCCCTTCTGCATCACGCATCCCGACACCGACTGGCGCGCGTGCATCGCGCACGCCGAAAAGATCGGCCTGGGCACGAGCGAGTATGAGCTCATCGAGGTCAAGTAGCGCCTAGCTATTGGACAAAATAAGCGCCTTTGTAGCGTAATCTGAGCAAAAGCCGCCCACGAGCCCAATGCTTGCGGGCGGCTTTTCAGAAGTGCGGTGAAAAAACGAATACCGCCGACTACAAACCGATTTTGGCAACAAAACCTCAGACGTTGCTTTTGCCTAAAAATTCTTGTCGAGGAAGTTGTCGACCGTGTTCCAGTAGAGTTCGGGGTCGATCTGCGCGCTCTTGGCGTGGGTGGCGCCATGGACGGTGAGCTTTTGCTTGACCTTGCTGGCGCACGCGTCGTAGTTTTGGTCGAGCATGCTGTACGGCACAAAGGTGTCTTGGTCACCGTGGATAAACAGCATGGGAACCGTCGCGCGCTTGAGCTGTTCCACGCTGCTCGCCTTATGAAAGTCGTAGCCCGCGCGCACGTTGCACACCAAGTTTGCTACATCGAGCAAGGGAAAGCTGGGCAGGCCGAACACGTCCTTGAGCTGCAGAGAAAACTCGTCCCAAACACTCGTATAACCGCAGTCCTCGATAATGCATTTCACGTTTGCAGGCAGAGATTCCCCCGCGACGTTCATGGCGGTTGCCGCACCCATCGACTCGCCAAAGACCAGGATGCGCGCCTCGGGGTCAGCCTGAACGATCCGCCCGATCCATGCAACGACATCGAGCCGCTCAGGCCAGCCCATGCCGATATAGTCGCCGCCGGAGCGCTCGTGGGCGCGGGCGGCGGGTGCGAGTACGCTCATGCCGCGGTCGTGGAATCGCTTGACGTATCGGGCCATACCGATGGGCTCGTTGGTATATCCATGCAGGCAGACGGCGTAGTCGTGCGTGCTCTCCGACGCAGCAAAATACCAGGCGGCAAGCTCGGTCCCGTCATCTGCGGTGAGGCTGCTGCTCTCGCGATTCTCTTTAAACCACGCCCGCGCCTCGGTTTCCTCGGCATCCGGCTGCTCACCTTCTTTGTCGTTCTTGCTATCCTGCATCATCTTCATGGTGTATGGCGCGCGGGGATTCAGCGCGAAGTCAAACAGAAAGTTGCCGGCAAATCCGAGCAGCGCAACGACAGCCACCAGTGCAACGATGCCGGCTATCTTGAGCTTTCGATGGGAACGTGCGTTTTGAGACATAAGAAGCTTTCCTATAAGATGTTAATACATCAACATTTAATGCAAGCGCATTATGGACGTTCGCCGTTGATGCGTCAACAGGCAAAGAATGGGTAAACAAAGGGTCACGTATGGTGCAAATTTCGCACGTACCTAGACGCTTTGATATAGTGTTGAGAACTCTTTACGTTGGAGGATGTAACCGGCATGTCCGATTCGAGCGACAGTTCTAAGCCGCGACCCAAGACCGCGGCCGTTCCACACTACACGGTGGGCGAGGAGATCATGAACTCCGTCACCCATGGTGTCGGCTGCCTGCTGGGTATCGCGGGCCTGGTGCTCCTGATCGTATTCGCCGCCCTGCGCGGCGGAGGCCCGGCCCACATGGCCGCGGCGATTGTCTATGGCGTTAGCATTATCCTCGAATACCTAGCCTCCACGCTCTACCACGCGATTCAGCCCGTGCGCGCCAAGCGCGTGTTCCGCATCATCGATCACAGTTGCATCTACCTGCTCATTGCGGGCAGCTATACGCCGTTTTGCCTCATCACACTGGCAAACGACGGCGGCGCCGTGCTGTTCTTTGCCGTATGGGCCATCGCCATTATCGGCATCGCCCTCGAGTGCTTCCTACGCGAGCGTCAACCGCACTGGGTAAGCGGCCTGGTCTACCTGCTGATGGGCTGGCTCGTCGTTTTTAAGCTGCCCGAACTTGTGGCGCTGCTCAACCCCGTGGCACTTGCCCTGCTCGCCGTCGGCGGCGTGTGCTACACCGCGGGCGTGCCGTTCTATATCGCCAAAAACGTGCGCTATCTTCACAGCGTGTTTCACCTGTGGGTGCTCGCCGGCAGCATCTTCCAGTTCATGGCGGTGATTCTCTTCGTAATCTAGCGACCACGCCTGCGCGCCCGCGTCCTTGTTTGGGCGCCGGTGCAATTGCCGTATCCGCCGTCAACGTTTTAATCCGACGTCCCGAATCTTGGAGGTTCGAGAAACTCCCGATGGACATAACCATCTCCCTTATCACCACCCTCGTTTTGACCCTCATCAACGGCTACTTCTCTATGTCCGAGATGGCGCTCACCACGGCCAAGCGCGCCGTGCTGGAGCACGAGGCCGAGGAAGGCGACAAGCGCGCCGAGCGTGCCATTAAGCTGGCTGCCGACTCCGACCAGCTGCTCGCCACCATCCAGGTCGCCATCACGCTCGTGGGCTTCGCCTCGTCCGCCGTCGCCTCGACGAGTCTGTCCGACCCGCTCGCCACGTGGCTCATGAGCTTTGGCATCGCGCCGCTCTCCGCCATCGCGCGCGGCCTGGCGCCGGTCATCATCACCGTCGCGGTCGCCTTCGTGTCCATTGTGATCGGCGAGCTTGTGCCCAAGCGCATCGGCCTGGCCAATGCCGAGGGCGTGTCCAAGCAGGTCGTGGGCCCGCTTTCCGTGTTCCAAAAGATCGCCCGTCCGCTCGTGTGGCTGACCGGCGCTTGCTCCGATGGCCTGGCCCGTATCCTGCGCATCAAGAGTGCCGACGACCGCCAGAACGTCTCGGAAGAAGAGATCAAGTACATGGTCTCGGAGCAGGACGACCTGCTCGACGAGGAAAAGCGCATGATCCACGAGATCTTCGACCTGGGCGACACCGTTGCCCGCGAGGTCATGGTGCCGCGCGTGGACACCACCATGTGCGAGGACGACGAGACGGTCGCCGACGTGCTGTCCACCATGCGCCAGACCGGCTTTAGCCGCATCCCCGTCTATCACGAGGATCCCGACAACGTCGCCGGCATCGCGCACATCAAGGACCTGATTCAGCCCGCGCTCGACGGCAAGGGCGACCAGCCCATCGCCGGCTTTTTGCGCGACGCCACCTTTGTGCCCGACACCAAGGACATCCTGCCGCTGCTGTCCGAGATGCAGACCTCGCACGACCAGATCGTGGTGGTCGTGGACGAGTACGGCGGCACGGCCGGCATCATCACTATCGAGGACATCGTCGAGGAGATCGTCGGCGAGATCGAGGATGAATTCGACCCCGACAACAAGTATCTCACGCGCCTTTCGCGCCGCGAGTGGCTCGTTGATGGGCGTTTTTCGTGCGATGACGCGATTGAGCTTGGTTGGCCGCTTGAGGAAAGCGATGATTATGAGACCATCGCCGGCTGGATTTTGGAGCTTTGCGACTCGGTGCCCGACATCGGAGAGGTGTTTGAGGTCGCGGGGTACAAGTTTAAAGTGCAGTCGATGCGTGGCCAGCGCATCTCGCTCATTCGCGTGATCGCTCCGGCCGAAACCGATAAGAAGGATTCCGAGTCTTCGGTAGACGAGCCGACGACGTCGGGTGCGGGTTCCGCGAATCCGCACGACGGCGACGAGTAGGACAAGGAAGAGTAGGGGAGAGTTATGGCAGGCCTGTTCAACATCCTTAAGGTCACCGTCAGCGAGGACAAGATCTGCGCGCATGTGCTGGTGAACCCCGGCATGCCGCTCGTGACCTCGGAGGACATCGAGGCTACGGCGCGCGTGTACTACCTGGTGCCCGCGATTGCCAAGCACCTGTGCCTGGGCGATTCCGGCCGCGAGTTCCAGGACTGCATGGGTCAGACCGAGCTCTGCCATCTGCTGGAGCACGTGACGGTCGAGCTCATGAACGAGACCGGGCTTGCCGGCAGCATCTCGTGCGGCCGCACGCGCGTAAGCGAGCACGACGAGCGCGTTTTTGAGGTTGAGCTTTCGTGCCCCGACGACGCGCTGGCCATCGGTGCGCTGTCTTCGGCCACCTTTATGATGGACTGGGCGTACCTGCACGCCGACCAGCCTGCCCCCGACGTGGAAGGCACGGTCGCGGGCCTGCGCAACCTGGTGCTGGGCATGCGCGCCGAGGCCGAGGGCAAGGATCCTCACGAGGCCGTCGCCGCTGCGAACGGCGAAGATGCTGCCGAGGACGAGGGCGCTGACGAGGGCGATGTGCCGGTCGACGCCGAGCCCGTTGTCGATGCGACCGCCGAGCCCGTTCCCGCCGAGCCCCAGGGCGTCCCCAACTTTGACGACGAGCCCCAGGTGACGATTGATACCGAGGGCGCGGTTGCCGAGAACCACGAGGCCTCCGCTGCCGTCTTTGGCGGTGCGGCGACGGTTCCGGCAGGACCTGCGCATGAGGGCGGTCTGCCGCTCGTGGACGGCGCCGGCGAGGACCCGGGTGCCACGGTGGCCATGCCGGCTATGCCTCAGGAGTAGGCCTACGCGTTTATCACCATCACGTACCTGCGCCTTTGCCGTACGCAGATGAGCGGAGCGGCAAGTGATGTGCTGCGGGTATAATGGACAGCATTCAAACGGTGGGCACCGACGTGCCCGCAGGAGAGGAATGATCATGGGTAAGACTTTCAGCTTTGTCTCCGGCGCACTTTTTGGTGCCGCTGCCGGCGCTATTGTCGGCGTTGCTCTGGCCCCGCGTTCGGGCGCCGAGACCCGCGCCATGGCTGCCGATATCGCCAACGACGCCTGGGACAATATGCGCGACACCTACGAGCACAGCGCCGAGGAGGCCCGTGCTGCGGTGAATGACTTTGGCCCGATGGTCGACGCCAAGACCGACGACCTGCGCGCCAAGGTCGACCTTGCCCGCGAGCGCATGGACCAGCTGCGCGAGCAGCTCAACGACGCCATTTCGGGCGGCAACGTGACGCCTGCCGCCGACGTCGTGGTCGAGAACGCCGTCGAGGCTGATACCGAGGCTGCGGAGCCCTCGACCGAGGCATAATGCGCGCCGGGGATTTTGTCGGCGCCAAGATCTATCGCAAGCCTACCGAGGACAAGCGCACCAAAAAGGACGGCACACCGCGCAGCCCTAAAAAGCTCGGAAAGATTCACTTTCCGGTCTTTACCCCGGGCGGTACGCGCGTGGTCGGCTTTATGGTCCGCCAGTCCGATATCGCGGGCATGATCGAGCGTCCCGACCGATTCGTAGCGCTCGACGCCATTGGTGTCTACGAGGGCGCCATTGCGGTCGATGACGTCAAGGACACGTACGATTCCGCCGCCGCTAAGCGCCTCGACATCAACTTGGACGATTGCATCATCTGGGTCGGTATGGACGTGCGCACGGAATCGGGCGACGTCGTGGGCTATTGCTCGGACGTTGAGTTCAAGCCACGCTCGGGCATCGTGCAGGCATTCTATGTGACCGCCGGTGCTGCTTCGAGTGTTTTGGTTGGTGACACGCAGGTGCCGCCGACGATGCTGCGCGGCTACGAGAACGGTGCGATGGTCGTCTCGGACGAGGTCAAGTCGCTCGGGTATTCGGGCGGTGCGGCCGCCAAGGCCGCCGAGGCCAGCGTCGTGGTGGGCGACAAGGTCAAAAAGGGTGCCAAGGTACTCGACGACAAGGGATCGGTTGCCGTGGACAAGGGCAGTCGCGCACTGGGCAAGCAGCTCGGCAAGACGCGCGGCATGTTCAAGGCCTTTAAGGACGAATACCAAAAGGCGAGCGGAGGCTCGTCAAAAGCTACAAAATAGCGACGTACCAAATGATGGGAGGCAAGCCGGAGACCTGTTGCTCCGGCTTGCTGTGTTTATGGGGGAGGGCACATGCACCAAAACGGATCCAACTTAAACGGGCGTTCGGGTGCGCATCCGACAGCGCGCCGCGACCTGGGGCAGCTGCCCAGCGGTCAGCGCCGCCGTCACCGTAAGCCCGGCGCGATGTATCTCAACCATAGCCGCGGCTTTAGCGATCGCAGCGCGCGCATCGGCAACAGCCGCACACCCCGTCGTTCGTCTCGCCTGCCCTATGCGCTGATCGCCGTGGGTTGCGCGCTCGTGCTGTTTATCGCTGCCGTCGTGGGCTACGTCAACCGCAGCGTGGACGTGGAGCTCAACGGCCAGAAGACCGCGGTGCGCGTGGGCTCTACGCTGCAGAATCTCATCGACGAACAGGATTTGACTGACACCTACGACGCAGGCGACCTGCTAGCCGTCGATGACAGCGTGCTCAAGCGCCATGGGGGCGAAAAGCTGTCGGTGAAGGTCGACGGCAAGCGCGTGAAGCAGGGCAAATGGGATAGCCGCGAACTCGAGGGCGGCGAGAAGGTGACGGTCAAGGATGGCCGTAACACTTACGAGAAGCACGAGGTTCAGGCTACGGTTATCGAGCCCAAGCTCAAGGTCGAGGGCACGGGCGCTATCGAGTATGTGCAGACATGGGGTGTCCAGGGCCGATCCGAGGTGTGGGTTGGTGAGCGGTCAGGCAAGACGCAAGACCGCGGCGAGGTTGTGCCCGCCACCGATTGCGTTGTTGCGTGCGCCAGCGTGGCGCCCAAGGGCAACAAAAAGTACGTGGCGCTGACGTTTGACGAGGGTCCGAGCGGCGCCACCAAACAGATCTTGCAGGTGCTCAAGGAAAAGGGCGTCACCGCGACGTTCTTCCTTTCGGGCGATGCGGCCGAGGCCTCGCCTGCCACGGCCAAGGCGATTGTCGACGCCGGGTGCGAGATCGGATCCAACAGCTACAGCGACGATTCGCTCAAGGGTCAGGACCGTGAGGCGGTGCGCGAACAGATCACGAAAGGCACCGATGCGATTAAGTCGGCGACCGGCGTGAAGACGATGCTGCTGCGTGCTCCCTACGCTGCCTTTGACGAGCAAAACTGGATTGATGCGATGGACCTGGTCTCCGCCGTGGTCTCGTGGAATATCGACTCGGGCGACTGGCTGCTAAACGGTGCCGACGAACAGGTCTCGACGGTGCTCGATTCGGTGACGCCGGGCAATATCGTGCTGCTCACCGATAGAGACGAATGCGCCGAGCAGACACTCGAGGCGCTGCCGCAGATTATCGACGGCCTCATTGCCGACGGCTACAAGATCGTGACGCTCAGCGACCTGGTCAAGACGGACACGTCGCTGAGCAAAAAGCTCACCTCGCTGACGAAGGTCACCATGCCCAAGGACGCCGTGTTCCCCCAACTTGCCGAGGACGACGACACCACAGAGTAGTCATTGGGTAGTCATTTAGGAACGTCCCCAATGACTATGTCACGGATGCGTCAGCGTTTGGTATGCCTGCAATGTGCAGCGCATAAATTCGATGCCGCAGGGCGATGCTGATGCTATAGTTACTGCGGTTAATGAGGGTCAAGAGAAAGGTTACAGGTGAAATCCAAACCTCGACCATACAGTCGATGACCCCATGCAGGTGCTTTTTGCGCATGCACGGGGTGTAAGCGTCGAGCGGCGTGCCGCCCGCGCATGCGTATACATATCCAGAAGCCCCCGGACGTCGCACATGCGGCCGCGTTCGGAGGAATAATGATGGGGAGCACCATTGAATTATCTGAGTGAGATGCTCAAATTGCCGGTCTTGGACGTCGATGGAGAAAAGCTCGGCGTGGTGAACGATTTTGGTATTGCTACCGGCGAAGTTTTTCCGCACGTGACGTCGCTCGCGTTCCGCGGTCCCGGCAAGACGCCGTTTATGATCAGCTGGCGCAAATGGGTCGACCGTATCGACGAGACGGGTGTACACCTTAAGACGTCGGCCACCGAAATCCGTTTTTCGTACCTGCAGCCGACCGAACTCTTGCTTGCCCGCGACGTGCTCAACAAGCAGATTGTCGACACGCAGGGCATGAAAGTCGTGCGCGTAAACGACATCAAGTTTTCCATGTCGGGCGAAAATCAGCTGCGCCTGCTGGGCGCCGAAGTGGGCGCCCGCGGTCTGCTACGCGCGATCAGCCCCGCACTCGAGCATATCGTCGAAGGCTTTATGAAGCACCTGGGCAAGCCGCTCAGTGAGGACATCATCGCTTGGTCCTACATGGACCTGCTCGATCGCTCGACCAAGAACATTCAACTCTCGGTGTCGCATAAGACGCTCGGCGAGCTGCACCCTGCCGACATCGCCGACATTATCGAGCAGCTCGACCCGCGCCTGCGTGCGCAGGTGTTTGCACAGCTCGATACTGCCCAGGCCGCCGAGGCCATCTCGGAGTTCGATGACGACGAGCTTATGACCGAGATGCTCGAGGGCCTGTCCGACACGGACGCATCGTCGATGCTGGCCATGATGGACCCGGACGACGCCGCCGACCTGATCGACGAGCTCGATTACGAGAAGGCCGAGAAGCTCCTGCGCCTGATGGGCGTCAAGGAGGAGAAGGCGATTCGTAACCTGCTGGGCTATGAGGACAACACCGCCGGCCGCATCATGACCTCGGAGTTTGTCTCGCTGCCCGCCACGGCGACGGTCGGCGATGCCATCGAGGCGATTCGCAAACTCGATGAGGACTTCGAGAGTGTCTATTACGTCTATACCGAGGATCCGAGCGGCATGCTCACCGGCGTGCTCTCGCTGCGCACGTTGATCGTGGCCGACCGCGATGCCACGCTGGGCCAGCTCGCCTATCGCGACCTGGTCTACGTGTCGCCCGACGAGGACCAGGAAGACGTGACGGACGAGATGACCAAGTACGACCTGGTTGCCATCCCTGTCTGCGACGAGAACCGTCATATCCTGGGCATCGTGACCTTCGACGACGCCATGGACGTTATCGCCGAGGAGCATCAGGAGGACCTGCAGATCGCCGGTGTCGGCTCGGGCGATAGCGCGTCGGACGACTCGACGAACGTGCTCAGCTGGTTTGTGCATCGCCAGTACTGGGTTGTCGTGTGGGGCATTGCCTCGTGCATCATGGCAACGGTGCTGGGGACGGCGCTCGGCTCCGCGCATCTGGTGGTGTTCCCCATGTGCGCCATGCCGCTCGTGCTGCTTGCTGCCTCGCGCATGGTGTCGTTCGTCAAGAACTACTTCTTGGAGTATGACGGTCACGACGACGAGCCCAAGCCGTATCTGGGGTTCTTCTTCCAGAGCACGGGCATGGGCCTGATTCTGTCACTCGTGACCTACCTGTGCGCCCAGCTGGTGCGCACCGCTGCGTTCCCCGATGCGCCCATGTTTGAGGAGCAACTCTTTACCGGGTGCTTTAATATCGCTGCCATCATTTGCCTGGTTGGCAACATGAGCGCCGTGATTTACCTGATGGTGCTGTTCTGGCGTGACGAGCATGACCTCAACACGTCGGGCACCGCCATGAACGTTATTGCCGTCATGATCTCGTGCGTAGCGTACTGCGCCGCTGCGGTGCTGCTCACCATGTCGGTCATGGGGTAGGTGGTCGCGTGCAAAATACGAAGCAAAAGCCGAGCACCAAGCAAAAGCTGACCATCGCGGCCATCTTTGGCGCCATGGGCCCCGGTCTTCTGGCGGCGCTTTCGGGCAATGACGCTGGCGGCATCGCCACGTATTCCAGCGCGGGCGCCAGCTATGGCTACAAGATGCTCTGGATGCTTCCCGTCATGACTGTGCTGCTCATCGTGACGCAGGAGACCGCGGCGCGCTGCGGCTGCGTCACGGGCAAGGGCCTGGCATCGCTCATTCGCGAGCGCTTTGGCGTGCGCAAGAGTGTACTTGCTATGGCGGCGCTGTTGATTGCCAACACGGCTGTGACCATTTCGGAGTTTGCGGGCATCGCCAGCGGCCTTGCTCTCTTTGGCGTGCCGGCGAGCATCTCGGTGCCGTTGGTAGCGCTGCTGGTGTGGATGCTTACCATGTCGGGTAGTTTCCAGCGCATCGAGAAGATTCTGCTGCTGGTGAGCTGCGTGTTCGTGACCTATATTGTCGCCGCGTTTATGGCTGGCCCCAACTGGGGTGAGGTCGCGGTCGACCTGGTCGTGCCTAACATTCAAAATGACCCCAGCTACGTGTCGCTCGTGGTCGCAACGATCGGTACCACCATCGCGCCGTGGATGATTTTCTTGGCGCAGAACAACGTGGTCGATAAGAACGCGGGCGAGGACGATATCGTGCTGCAGCGCATCGATACCGTGAGCGGCTCGCTTGCTGCCGATGTCATTGCCGGCTTTATTATCATCACGACCGGTACGGTGTTGTTCCCGGCGGGCATTCAGATTAGCGATGCTGCCGATGCTGCCCGCGCGCTGGAGCCTATTGCGGGTCAGTGGTCCACGGTACTGTTTGCCTCGGGCCTGGTCGCGGCGAGCTTCTTGGCTGCCTGCGTGCTGCCGGGCGTTACGTCGAGCGCTATCTGCGAGGCATTTGGCTGGGAGCGCGGTGCCGACCGCAGCTGGGACGAGGCCCCGGTCTATCGCGGCATCATTACGGCCATCATCGGCATTTCTGCCGTGTTGGTGCTCATGCCTGGCGTCGATTTGTTCCAGATTATGATGACCTCGCAGGTCATCAACGGCGTGCTGCTGCCCGTAGTCTTGGTATTCCAGGTGGTTATCGCGGCGGATCGCCACATTATGGGCGCCAATCGCAACGGCCGCGTATGGAACGTGCTCACTTGGGCGACTATCGGCGTGATTACGGTGCTGACGGTCGTCATGTTTGTGCTGCAAGCGATGGGCTACAGCGCGTAGCGTCTACTTTTGCTTCCGAACAGGCCGCAGCGATGGGCTGCGGCCTGTTTTTTGTCTGCTATAGGGCGTTAGTTATATGTCAGTGGGCAAAAAATACCAAATATGAGTACTGTTGCTAAGTGAACAGCATTTACATCCAAGAAGATAATGAACATAACATATATTATGTTCATTAAAATTGGTTCCGATACGCCTTAAACCAGTCAGGTTGGCTGCTTTAGGGGGCTGTAGGGGTCGCCCGAACGTCATTTTGGATGGTTTTGCCTGCGACTAAAATGGTAACAGTACTCATATTTGCCCTTTTTTGCCCACAGACCTTTGAGGTTGCGGCGAAAAGGGCTTGTTTTGATTGTTTGGGGCAGGTGCGAGGCACGGAAACGATGTCTGGAGCGGCGGAGCGGCTTGGAATTCATCCGGAGAGGTCTTCATTGGCTACGCCAGGAGTGCCTCCAAGTGGCGGTACAAAAGGAGCGCCCCTAACTGCCGCAGGGGGCGTCGGCCACGGCCGACGCCCCCTGCGGGTGTACGCAGATTTTGCTGCGCGTTACTTGTCGGTGCCCAGCTTGTGTGGCTTGTAGGCGAGGGCATTGACGAGTGCGTCGGCGGCGGACTTGACGGCTGCCGGCTGCGGATCGTTGACGTGGTCCTCGGGGTGCACGGGCAGGTCTTTCTTGACTGCATCGTGGATCAGGTTGAGGTACTCGGTCACGCCGGTAGTCGACAGGTGCGTGCCGTCGCCATCGAATAGGTCGTTGCGGTTGGCGCTGTGCCCGTACCAGTCGATAACGCGTACATTCTTGTAGCGCGTGGCGGCGTTGGCGATAGCCTGGTTGGTGGAACCCACCCACGGCTGCGGACTGCGTGTGTTCACAAACGCGACGATGCGCTTGTCGCCGGCATCGGCCATGATGGCATCGATCTGGTCATCAGTTACCAAACCATTGGTGCCCAGGGCAAAGACCACGATCTTGCCGGCAAGGTTCTGCTGGATATAGCCCTCAAATGTCGCGCGGCCCGCATCAAACTGGCGGCCCTTTTCGGCATCGATATGGCTGTGCGGGAACACGCCGTCAAAGGAATCAACGGCGCGCAGCGACACGGAGTCGCCGATCATCAACAGGTCGTAGGAGCCATCGGGGAAGCCGTCGTTGTCCTTGTCGGTGTCGTCGGCCGCTTGCTGGTCGGTGGGCGCGGTGTTTTTGGCTTCCTTGTTCAGAACTTCGGCGCCCTCGCCGCTCAGCGCAGACGTCTCGGGCACAAAGATCAGACCGCCCAGTGCGACGACCAACACGATAGCGCAGGCTGCGCAGACAGGGACGTGCGCGCGTGCCCAGTTGGCGGGTGTGGTGGTTCCATTGCGGAATTCGGTGACGGTGCGGCCGAAGGCGCCCTTCCTAAACGGCGTTTCGATAAAGCGATAAGAGCACTCGGCTACGGCGACTACCACAAGTACCTGCAAGATGTACTGCCACCAGGGCGTATCGTTGATGTTGGCGACCGGGTTCATGAGCAACAGCAGCGGATAGTGCCACAGGTAGATGCTGTACGAGCGCTTGCCAACCCACACGAGCGGCTCGGCGGACAGCGCACGGGCAACCATTCCCTGGGGCTGCACGCAGGCCGCGATGACCATGAGCGTGAGGATGGAGCATAACAGCGTGCCGCCGCGATACTGGAACGCGGTGTAGCCGTTGGTGAGCGCGACCATGGCGGCAAGGCCAACCAGACCCACGACGCCCAACACATCGATGGATGAGGGCGAGGACCAAAAGCGCACGAGGGCGCTCGGCTGTGCCGGGGCGGTCTCGGCTGATTCGTCGGCCTTCTCGCCAGGCTTGCCCTCGGCGTTCTTGCCGTGCTTGGCGGCACCAGCCAGGCGATTGAGCCCCAAACGACGTGCGAGACGCACCGGCGCCAGGTCGCGATCGGGGATAAAGGCCATCCAGGCACCCAGCAGCAGCGAGAACACGCGGGTGTCGGTGCCGTAGTACACGCGGCTGGGGTCGGCGGCAGGGTTGTAAAGCACCATCATGGCGAGGGCGGAAACCGCGGCAAGGCCCAGAACCACGCGGCGCGTGTTGGGCTTGCTCACATGCATGGATACCATGGCAAACAGCAGAGGCGGCCAAATTAGGTAGAACTGTTCCTCGATGGCAAGCGACCAAAAGTGCGTGAGCGGCGAAGGGTCGCCCAGGGCATTGAAGTACGAGACGTTTTGGGCAATCTGCCACCAGTTGTTGAAGAACAGCAGCGACGGCAGGATGTCGGGGCGCATCTTGGTGAGCATCACGTGGTTAAAGATGGTGCACAGCGCGCAGGTTACGAACACTACCGTTACCACGGCGGGGACCAGGCGACGGATGCGGCGAATCCAGAAGCTCTTAAGGTCGATGCGGCCGGTCTTGGCGACTTCGTTGAGCAGCAGGCGCGTGATTAGATAGCCCGAAAGCACAAAGAAAATCGTGACGCCAAGCAGGCCGCCCTGAGCCCACGTGAGGTTGAGGTGATAGAGCACCACCGCGACGACGGCGAGCGTACGCAGACCATCGAGCGCAGGAATGTAGCGGGACTTGGGACGAGCGGGTGCCTGCTTGTCGGCAGCGGACGAGCGTGTGGCGCCGGTGTTGGTCTTGGCTGCATGGGCGTCCTTGTTGGTGGGCGTTCGATGCGGGACCGGGCCGCGTCGCGACTCGCCGGTGCGGCGGTCGGCGCGCGGGCGTTCGTGCGGCGCCTGGTTATCGAGCGCGCGGCGCGGTCCGCGTGGGCTCGATGGTGGGAATTGTTCCATAAAACATCATCCAATGACGAGAATAATCAGCACGTATTCATTGTAGCTGCCTGCTCCTGTGAATGCTTGCTGCTGGCGCAACCTCAAGGGTGCGTTCACATCAAAGTGAACTAAAGTTATAGAGGTGCGAAGGCGCGCAATCGACGGTCGACGGTGGGTGCAAAGCCCGCAGATGAGGAGGTTTCCATGGCAGATCGCGGCATCGTTGCGGTGTTCGGCAGCATGAACATGGACCTTTCGGTGGCGTGCGAGCGCATACCGCGCGCGGGCGAGACCGTCGGCGGCAGCGGGTTTATCACCAACGCCGGCGGCAAGGGCGCCAATCAGGCCGTAGCTGCCGCGCGTATGGGCGCGTGCACGCACATGATCGGCGCGGTCGGTCGCGACGCGTTCGGCGCGTCGCTCGTGGTGGGGCTCCAAGACGCCGGCGTGGACTGTGACTTTGTAGTGCATCGCGATGACGTGGAGACGGGAACGGCGACCATCATTCGCTGCGAGGGCGACAACCGCATCGTACTGTCACCGGGCGCCAACCATGCGCTTGCGGGCGCGGACGTTGCCTGCGCGCTGAGGCGTCTGGTGGCTCATGAGCTCGACGGCGACGCCAGCGAGATTGCCCCGGCTGCCGGAAGCGTCTTTATCGCCCAGGGCGAATGTGACCTTGCAGCGACGGCCGAGGCGCTTGTTTGCGCTCACGAGCTGGGGTTCTATACGGTCTTTAATCCAGCGCCCGCCTGCGAGCTGCCTGCGGAGGTCTGGCCTGCGGTCGACTTGGTCTGCCCCAACGAGACCGAGTGCCAGGTGCTGACGGGCATTCTGCCCACGGATGACGCGAGTTGCGTCACCGCGCTCAATGCGCTGCTCGACAAGGGTGCCGGAGCTGCGGTCATCACGTTGGGCGGTGCCGGCTCGGTTACGCTCGGCGATGGCGGTGAGCTGCTGCGCATGCCGGCACTTTCGAGTACGGTAGTCGATACCACGGCCGCCGGCGATACGTTTATCGGCGCGTTGGCGGCGGCTCGCCTAGAGGGCTTGCCGCTCTTTGAGTGCATGGCCGCGGGTGCTCGCGCCTCGGCAGTGACGGTGTCGCGCCTGGGCGCTCAGCAATCGATTCCCACGCGCGCCGAAGTTGAACATTGGTTTGGTTAAACGATAAAGACGGAGAAGCGGAGTAGAACAATGGCAATCAAGAAGCTGATCCTTGATCTGGATATGGGTGTTGACGATGCGATGGCGCTGGCCTATGCCATCGCGAGCCCCGAGGTGGAGCTCGTGGGCATCACCACGTGCTTTGGTAACGTGCGCGTCGAGCAATCGGCGCACAATTGCCTGGCGGTGCTCGATCTGCTGGGTCGCCCCGAGGTTCCGGTGTACCTGGGTGCCGACCGTCCTCTGCAGGCGACTGAGCCCTATACGCCGCCGGCGTCCACCGCGCTCATTCACGGCAAGAACGGCATCGGCGGCGCGAGCGTGCCCGCGTCGCCCTACGAGCCGGTGGGGGCGACCTCGGCCGACGGCAACGCTGCGGTCGATTATCTGATCGATGCTGCGCGCACCTATGGTCCCGATCTGGTCTACGTAGCGACTGGCCCGCTCTCCAACCTGGCGCTCGCCCTGGAGCGCGATACGGCGGCGATGATGTCCATCGGCCGCGTGGTCGTGATGGGTGGCGCCCTTACCGTGCCCGGCAACGTGAGCGCGGGCGCCGAGGCCAATATGGCGAGCGACCCCGAGGCAGCCGACGCGGTGCTGCGCTCGGGCCGTAAGCTCACCATGGTGGGTCTGGACGTGACGCATCGCGTGGTGCTCACACGCCGCGACATTGCCGGCTGGACGGGCTCGGGCACCATGGCGGGCTGCGCATTTGCGAGCATGGTCGAGCACTACATTGGCTCGTACGAGATGAACGCACCCTACCTGGGTGGTTGTGCGCTGCACGATCCGCTGGCCGTTGCCGTGGCGATCGACCCCACGCTCGTAGGTGCGCTCGGCTGCAACCTGCGTGTTGATCTGCTGGGCGAGTACCGCGGTCGCACCATCTGCGATGAGCGCCGCCTGTCCGATCCGGACAAGAGCACGCTTGTGGCACTGACCGTGGATGCTCCGCGCTTCCTGTCCGAGTTCAAGACACGTATGGCCCGTGTCCTAGGCTAGGCTCGGGATCGAAGCACGCCCATCTGCTCGATGTGGCCGCTGGCGGGCCGACATCTACCGTTCGCCAGCCCGATGGTCCCCGGGGCGGGGAGAGCGCTATAATGCATTTTGCATCTTGGATTGTTACTCCTGTGTGGAGGCATGCCCAAGAGCAATACAACACGGATTGTTACGTAAGGCATGACCGCAATAGCACTGCTATTGGCTATCATGCCTTTTTCTGTGAGTGTTCTTGAAAGGAGGTTCACCATGCTTGCAATTAAAAAGCTTAACAACAACGCGGTTCTTTGCCGTGACGGACAGGGGCGAGATGTCATCGCCATGGGCAGGGGCGTCGGTTTCGGCGGAGATTTTCCTCGAGAGCTCCCTCTTTCTAAAATCGAGCATACGTTTTACGACATTGATCCTAAAGGACAAGATGTCATGAGGGATCTTCCCTCGGATATCGTGATGTTTGCGGCGAAAGTTATGGACATCGTTGCCAACGAACTGCCCTACGACCTCTCGACCAATGCGACGCTGTTCATGGCTGATCACCTGTCGTTTGCCGTTGCGCGAGCCCAAAAGGGGGTCCGCATCGCGATGCCTCTTGCCTATGAAGTGCGGGAGACGTATCCGAAGGAATACAAGGCTGCCCAGTTTATCGTCATGCGACTCGAGAAGGAGCTCGGAGAGCGGCTTCCCAAGGATGAGATTGCCAGTATTGCGATGAATCTCGTGAACGCACGGGTTGTTGAAGCCGTCAAAGCCACGGCCGAGCCCACAAAGCAGTTCGACGATATGCTCGAGGACGTTATCGAGATTCTCGAAAGCGATTTCCGCATTATTGTCGACCGCGATTCCTTTGATTTCACCCGCTTCGCCACGCATCTGCGGTACCTGTTCAAGCACATTCAAGCCGGCGAGTCGCTGAACAGCGCCAACATGCAGATGTACAAGAACTTTCGTGAGGAGTTTCCGCAGTTGGCAGAGTGCGTGAAGCATATCGGTTCCTATTGTCGTGAAACGTGGGACGCCACGCTCTCCGAGGAGGAGGAACTCTATCTGATGATCCATCTCAATCGGATCATCTCCAAAAAAGGATTGTAACCCGTAGCCATTCGGGGCATGACCTTTGCCGATTCGAACAGTAAGCCAAGATTGTGCAAAGGAGCCAATGATGGCAAATTACAAAAAGGTGGCAGAGCAGATTCTCTCCACTGTGGGCGGGGCGGAAAACGTGGCTTCGGTTACGCATTGCATGACGCGCCTGCGCTTCAGCCTCAAGGATGAAAGCCTCTCGAATGATGAGAAGCTTGAGGACATCTCGTCTATCATCAGCGTCGTGCACGCCGGAGGGCAGGTGCAGCTGGTGGTCGGGCCCACGGTCGACAAGGTCTACGACGAGGTTTGTAAGCAGGGCGGATTCGAGGTCACGGTATCGATTGACGAGGAACTCGATGGCCCTCAGCTTAGCTGGAAGGAGCGCTTGGCGCCCAAGCACCTCTTCAATCAGCTGCTCGATGCCGTGAGCGGCGCTATCACCCCGATCCTTCCGATCTTTTGTGTCGCCGGTATCTTCAAGATGCTCGTTATTCTGTTTGGGCCCGAAGGCGCCGGTTTTATGTCCGAAACGAGCGACCTGTATCGGATCCTTTCCCTGGTGGGCGATGCGGCGTATTACTACTTCCCGGTGTTTGCCGCCTATAGCTCGGCTAAGAAGTTCAAAACGAGTCCTGTGCTGGCACTGCTCATCGCTGTTGTGATGATTTATCCCGACATGCTCGCTATTGTTGAGGACGGAAAGCCTTTCAGCGTCTTCGGCATCCCCATGCAGCTCGTCAACTACACCCAGGCTGTTCTTCCGGTCATCTTGATCACCTGGGCCCAGTCCTATATTGAGCGCTTCTTTAAGAAGATCTCGCCTGATATGTTGCGCGTTCTGATCGTACCCGTGGGTACGGTGCTCGTGATGTTGCCGGTCGCGCTGTGCCTCTGCGGCCCTGCCGTCCAATTTGTCATGGGCCTTGTGGCCGATTTCATCATTTGGCTCGCCTCTGTTGCCGGTCCCGCTGCGACCGCGGTTATCGGCGCATTCTGGAATCTGATCATCGCCACCGGCATGCACGTGCCGATCTATACCGCCATATTGCCCGCCGCGCTCCAGAACGGTTACGACGCCATCTTATACCCCGGCGCCGCGGTTGTAGCCTACACCACGCTTGCCATCGCGCTCGCCTATGGCCTGCGCGCTAAGGACAAGGAGAGTCGAGCCACGGGCTGGAACTTGTTCATCACCTATGCCTTCGGTCGCGTGAGTGAGCCCATCATCTACGGCATCCTGTTTCGCGACAAGAAGGCTCTTGCCTGGAACATGATTGGTGGTGCTGTCGGTGGTCTGCTGGTAAGCCTTCTTCATGCCAACGTCTATATCTTCACTGGCGTTGGTTTCCCATGGATGAACGTGCTCATGTTTGCTCAGGATATCATCCCTGGCACCATCGGGTGTCTTGCTGGCGGTGCCGTGACGTTTGCGTTGGCGATGGTTTTTGGATTTGAAGGACAGGAGAAGATGCCGTTGAAGTCCAAGAGCGGCGATTCTGAGGCCGTTGAATCCGTCGAGGCATAAGAGGCTACTGCACAAATATGCTCCCCAGCCGTTGCGCGGTCCGACCCCTTGGCCGCGCAACGGTACTGTGCTGTTGCGCGGCACTTGCCGAGTCCGTTGCGTTCGACAGTGTGGGCCGGGAATTTGATAGAAAGGACGACACCATAATGTTTAGAGAAGATTTTTTATGGGGCGGGGCTCTGGCTGCAAACCAGTGCGAGGGAGGATGGAACGAAGGCGGTCGCGGTTTAGCCAATTCCGACATGCTGCCGTTTGGCGATCAACGCATGGACGTCATGCGGGGAGACCTTGATCCGCGTGCGTTGGCACCCGACAGCTTCTATCCCGCTCGCAAGGGCATTGATTTTTACCATAGGTACAAGCAGGATATTGAACTGTTTGCCCAGATGGGTTTTAAATGCCTGCGCTTATCAATCGCCTGGAGCCGCATTTTTCCCAAAGGAGACGAAGCCGAGCCCAATGAAGAAGGCCTTGCCTTTTACGAGGATGTTTTTAGGACGTGTCGCGCGCATGACATTGAGCCTTTGGTGACGCTCAACCACTATGATGTCCCCATGCATCTCGTCGATGCGTATGGCGGATGGCGCGATCGCAGGTTGGTCGACCTGTTCGAGCGATATTCGCGTACCGTGTTCGAGCGCTATCGGGGATTGGTCAATTATTGGCTGACCTTTAACGAGATCAACATCATGACGCAGGCGTGCTTTATGGCGGCGGGGATCATCTTCGAGCAAGGGGAGAATCGCTATGCAACGGTTCACACGGCCGTGCACCATGTATTGGTTGCGAGCGCCCGTGCGGTCGGGGCGTGTCATGAACTGTGCCCTGGGGCGAAGATCGGTTGCATGCTCAACGCAGGTGTCTTCTATCCGGCTACATGTGATCCGGACGATGTGCTGGCTGCGCAGGCTGAGAATCGCAGCCATTACATGTTTGCCGACGTCCAGGTGCGCGGTGCGTACCCGAGCTATGTTCTCAAGGAATACGCCCGCCATGGTTTTGAGGTGCCCTATCGGGATGATGACCGCGAAGTACTGGCTGCAAACCTGGTCGATTTCGTCTCGTTTTCGTATTACTCGACGCGCGTCGCAAAAGCGCATGCGGAAGGTCAGTTCGATTCGAACCTTCTTCGCTCGGCGCCTAATCCGTATCTAAAACAGGAGCCTTGGGGGAGGTTTATCGACCCCAAAGGGCTGCGCGTCACCATGAATGAAATCTGGGATCGCTATCAAAAGCCGCTGTTCATCGTCGAAAACGGTTTGGGTGCTCCTGATGTGCCGGAAGATTCGGGTGAAATAGAAGACGACTATCGAGTTGAATACCTGCGGGCCCACATCGAGGCGATGAGGGAGACCGTCGAGCTCGACGGGGTGGAACTCATGGGATATACCTGTTGGGGCCCGATCGATTTGGTTTCGGTCGCCACAGGACAGATGCGTAAGCGCTACGGGTTTATCTATGTCGATCGAGACGATAGCGGTGCGGGCTCGTTTGAGAGACGTAAAAAGAAAAGCTTCGAATGGTACCGACGCGTAATAGCAAGCAATGGCGAAGACCTTGCGTAATAACGTTAAGATGGACAAATGCGCCCGTTGGGGGAATAGTCGTGCCACTTCGCTTGACAACAGGCTAAACTAGCTATTAAACATTTACTATTCTGTTTAGATTGAATTTGCGGTCGTTTAGTTGCCGAGCCACGGGGCGGTCAAGCCACGATGCTCGGCCGCGACCGATGCTAGGGGGAACGATGGCTAAAGCAAGCGTCCGCGAGATCAGCCGCATTACCGGCTTTTCGCCCGCAACCGTGTCCAACGCGCTCAACCGCAAGCGCAGCGTGAGCGAGGAGACCGCCAAGGTCATCCTGGAGTGCGCGCAGTCGCTTGGCTATCAGCAGTCGACGCAGCTCGAGAGCATCCAGTTTGTGCTTGCGCGCAAGACGGGCGCCATCCTGGACGAGAGCACCTTCCATCCCGCGGTCATCGAGGGCGTGGAGCGCCAGGCGCGTCGCCACGGCATGAGCACGAGCTTTGTCTCGCTCGACTTTAGCGACCTGGACGCCGTGCGCCCGCAGGTCGAGGGCCTGATCGCCGACCCGTCGGCCGCCATCGTGCTGATGGGTACCGAGCTGGGCGAGGAGGACTACGCCCTGTTCGCCGACGCTGCCGCCCACCTGATTGTGCTCGACGGCTGGAGCGATCGCCAGTACTTCGATGCCGTAGTCATCGCCAACACCGATTCGGTGCTGCGTGCCGTGGATTACCTTATCGAGAAAGGCCACAGGCAAATCGGCTATCTGGCGGGCGACCTTCGGATCCGCAACTTTAAGGACCGCGAGCGCGGCTATCGCCAAGCGCTTGAGGACGCGGATCTTGAGGCCAACCCGGCATGGCACGTCACGCTGGGTACCACGCTCGAGGGCGCTTATCACGACATGGGCGTGTGGCTCGACAACGTCTCGCGCGACGATCTGCCGACGGCTTTCTTTGCCGAGAACGACGTGCTCGCCGTGGGCGCCATGCGCGCGTTCAACGAGCACGGTATTCGCGTGCCCGAGGATGTCTCGATCATCGGCTTTGACGACCTGTCTTTGGGCGCCTTCTCCAACCCGCCGCTCACCACGGTGCATGTTCCCAAGCACGAGGTGGGCGAGATCGCGGTGCGTCGCCTGGTGGGCAACATCCGCAACCCCAAGAGCTATACCTGCAAGACGGCCGTGTCGACCTACTTTGTCGAGCGCCAAAGCGTGCGCGAGATCTAGTCGGAACGGCGCCAGACCCCAGAGCGGAAAAGTCCTTCTAGATTACCTAGAATGATTTTTCTGGGACGGGGATTTAAAACTCATTGATCCCCGTCCCGGGTAGCTCATTTGGGACGGGGCTTTTTTGACTGGTATGATTGGTGCGACCAATCGAACCAGCTAAAAGAGCCCCGTCCCAATTTGACTATCGAGAGGATCTGCCATGGAGCGCATCGCCAGCTTTTCCGTTGATCATCTGCTGCTTGAGCCCGGCGTGTATGTGAGCCGCATCGACCGCGATCCGGCGACCGGTGCCGCCGTCACCACGTTTGACCTGCGCCTGACCACGCCCAACAAGGAGCCGGTCATGAACACGGCCGAGTGCCACACCATCGAGCACCTGGGCGCGACGTTCCTTCGCAATCATGCCGAGTGGTCGGGCCGCATTGTCTACTTTGGCCCCATGGGCTGCCGCACGGGCTTTTACCTGGTTGTGTTTGGCGAGGTGACGAGCGAGGAGATCCTGCCGCTCGTGCGTGAGCTGTTCGAGTTTGTCGCCGGCTTTGAGGGCGATGTCCCCGGTGCCGCTCCCGAGGAATGCGGTAACTACCTGGACCAGAACCTCCCCATGGCCAACTGGCTTGCGCGCCGCTATCTCGACCGCGACCTGGCCGATATCGACGAGAAGCACCTGCACTATCAGCAGGCGTAAGGGCTTTATCGCCCAAAACGCGCGCATTGGGCGCCTTCGCTTATGCGGGGGTGCCTTTTTGCTGAGTGGTCGGGACGAGTGTTTAAAATCGCTTATGTTTGTTCTAGAATGTTCATACTGTCACATAAACGAACAGGAGCGAACATGCATATCTACTCTGTCAACGATCCCGAGTTCAAGTCCTATGGCAACGTTTGGGATAACGTTCCGTCCGAGCTTACGTCGCCCGTGCTCGAGGCGCTCTCTGCCACGCCCATTCCCGAGGGCAGCAAGTACGTTGCAAGTGCGCCGGAGCTCGAGGACGTCAAGGATGCCGACAAGCTTGGCTTTCTCATGTTTGGTGGCCGTCCGTTCCAGCTGGGCTGGTGCAACGGCCACAACACGCGTCTCAACTGCCTGGAGTACCACCGCGCGAGCGAGTTCAACCTGGGCGCGCGCGACTTTATTCTGCTCGTGGCGCATCGCTGGGAGATCGAGGACGGCAAGCTCGACACCGCGTGCGTCAAGGCGTTTCGCGTGCCGGCGGGTACGGTCGTCGAAGTCTTCAACACCACGCTCCACTACACGCCGTGCATGGTCGACGACGGTGGCTTCCAGGTGATGGTGGCGCTGCCCGCCGGCACCAACGGCCCGCGCCCCGAGGTCGCGGCCGACATGCCTGCGGCCGGCGACAGCTACTGCTACTGGAAGGCCGACAAGTGGGTCCTCTGCCATGCTGACAGCCCCAAGGCAGCCGAAGGCGGCTACGTAGGCCTCATCGGCAAAAATCTCGACATCACCGTGGACTAGCGCATCGCCCCAAACCACCACAAAGGTGCCTGTCTCCTTTGCGGTGGTTTGGGGCGGGCGGATATCGGGAAGTGCCAGACGGGGGAGGCTGCCGGGCGCCTTGCCGTCTGCGGATTTTGGGACATGCGGCCCGCTTTTTCGACCCATCTGTCGGTACACTAAAAGCACTATGGGTACCCGCGAGCGACATATCGGCAACGCGGCCGCCCGATCCGCACCCGTGGCGGATCCCAGGGGCGGCAGGCTCTTCGCCATGCCGCGATTCCTTGTTGGCATAACACATCAGGTGTACCGCCACCGCGTCTTTGCTATCGCCGGTGTCATCACCGCGATGTTCCTCATGCTTTTGGCAGTCTTGCCGGCACTGTTCGCCTTCGACCCCAAACTTTCTAACGCCGTGCCAGCCTATGGCGGGGTGTCCGAAGAGGTCGTGGATGCGCTCGCCCACTCGAGCTCTCTCCCGCTGCTTGTCGCCGCAATTATATTTTCGATCTGGGGCGTATCGGTCTATCTGCGCTGTTTGGACTATGTGCTGCGCCGCCGCCTTGTTGCCGTCGCCACCATCTGCGCCCTGTGGATGATCGAAGTCATTCTCAAGTACAAGTCGTTCACGCCGTTCTATGCCACCGTGCTGTGGTACCTGTACTACGTGCCCATGACACTCATTCCGCTGCTCTACCAGTTGTGTGGTCTGCGCCTTGCGGGCCTGGAGCAACACCGCCTGGGTCGCCGCTACTGCGCTGCGCTGTGGATTGTGGCTATCCTGCTTATCGGATTTGTGCTCACCAACGATTTTCACCAGCAGGTCTTCCACTTTGACCGTACAAGCGACACCTGGAGCAACGATTACACGTACGGCTGGGGTTATTTCGCCGTCCTCGTGTGGACGGCCTTTAACTTTGTGGCCTTTTTTATCCTGGTGGGCCGGTCCTCGTCCTTTCGCATCCAACGTTTCTCGGGCACGGCGGCGCTCGTGCTGCTGGGCGGTGCGTTCTTTGCCATCTCATATGCGTTGCGTGTGCCCTGGGCATGGAGGCTCAACTTCTCGCTCGTCTATTGCGTCTTGTGTGTGGTGGCGATGGAAATCTGTCTCGATTGCGGTGTCATTCCGTCATATCACGACATCGCCGGCATCTTCGACACCTTGCCGCTTGACCTCAAAGTTCTAACGCGCGACCTGCAGGAAGTCTATGCCACGCCGGTGTCGAAGCCGATGCCGGCGGGCGTGTGCGAGGAGTTGCGGACCCAGGCGCACGGCCGCGCCCATGCCTTTGCCGTGGCGTCCGATCCCGATGTGATGTACCGTGCCTTTCCACTGCTGGGCGGATCGGCCCTGCTTGCCCAAGACGTGTCGGATCTCAACGAGCTTAACCGTGAACTGGCACATCGTCGTATGGAGCTGCAGCGTCAAAATGAGCTGCTCGCCGCCGACTACGACCTTAAGACGCACCTGGCAGACCAAGAGGCCGAGACCTTGCTGGTCCAAGACGTGGACCAGGCGCTTGCCCGCGCGCTCGAAGGGATGTACGACCTGCTGAGCTCGCTGCCGCCGTTGACCGATGAATCGTCTTCGCACGAGCGTTACCGCATGCTGCAGCGCGCCAAGATGCTCGTCGCCTATTGCAAGCGCAAGGGGTCGCTCACGTTGGCACAGCACGGGGAGAGCGGTTTTGATCGCGACCGCATTCAGCTCATTGCCAACGAGCTCGCAAGCGACCTGCGCACCATCGATATCGATTGCGCCTCGATTACCGCCATACGGCGCCCGTTGCACGCCAGTACGGTAAGCGCCCTGTACGACTGCGTGTATGACTTTGCGTTTTTTGCCTACACCACCGACCATCCGGCGCTTATGTATCACTTGGGCGACCATGACCGATGCAGTGTCGAGCTACGCGCCACGCTTTTTTCCAACGATGATGCAGATCTTTCGCAGACGCCCGCTGCGCAAGAGCTCGATAGCGCTCTGCAAGGGCGCAACGTGGCATACCGCCTTGAGGGCGAGCCCGGCCAGCTGCGCATGATCGTCTTGATGCCGAGGGCGGGTGAGTGACGATGCAGATTTCGCTTATTCTTCCCCAAATCGTTGCGCTCGATGTTGTCTTTGCCCTGGCTGCGTGTCTGCAGACGATCCACGTCCCGCTCATCGCATCGCGCCGCTCGTCCTATAACCGTAAGGTGATTTGTGCCTACGAGGCGAGCCTTGTGCTTCACCTAGTTATTTCGGCGCTCATCTTGTTCGCGTCGTCTGGCTCATATCTGGTGGCGCCGCTTGACGTTTGTGCCAGGGCAATGGGCGGAGCGCTGTGGCTCAATGCCGCAATCTTTGCCTACGGCGTGGTGCTTATGGTGCGTTATCGTCGCCCCGTCATGCTGGCCGAACTGTTGCTCGTTGCCGCCGTGACGCCGCCGGTGGTTTTTGCCATGGGCTCGGCGTGGACCACGGTCCTTATCGCAGAGGGAGCGTTCTTCCTGTTCCGCTCCATTGCGGCGCTCTTGATGGATGTCCGCAACCGCCAGGAGGATATCACCGCGTTCTCGACGATCGAAACCATCAACGTGATTCCCGTGGGCATCCTGTATCTGGACCCGAGGGGCCGTCCGCTGCTCATGAACCGCTGCATGCGAAAAAACCTGGTGGAGCTTCATATGCCCACCGACCTAGGCGATATGAGCGGTACATGGAACGACTTGCGCAAACTCAGCATGCAAATGCCCGAAAGCAGCAGGAACCGTGTGCGGATTAATCTGGACCGCTTTGGTGAGGCGCGGGCGGTGGTCGAGGTTTCTCCCGCCGAGATTCGCTTGTTTGTGCACGATGACGTTATGGTTTCGGGCCGCCTCTTCGAGCGCATTATCGGCCTGGATGTAACAGAGTATGCGCATGCTCATGATCGCCTGGCGCAAGCCAACCACCTGCTTGAGCTTGCGGGCCAAGAGCTCCAAGCCCAGATCGAAGAAGTCAAAAAAGTTGCTGACAATGCGGCCTATCTGCGTATGCGCGCTCGCGTGCACGACGTGATCGGGCAGCGCCTGTCCATCCTCCATCGTTATCTGGAGGAGGGGCGCCTGGATGACGAGTCACTCGAGCAGATCGACCCGCTGCTGCGCTCAATCGCTGCCGATCTGCGCAGCGGGGGCGACACCGAACCGGCAGAGCAACTGGGCGATATCGTCCATGCCTTTGGCCTGGTGAGCGTGCAGATCGATGTGGAGGGCGAGCTGCCAAGCGACGCGCGTGTCGCCGCAGCCTTTCTGCAGATTATCCGCGAAGCCTCGACCAATGCCACCAAGCATGCACAGGCCCATCAGGTCCATGTGCGCCTGCGGCAGGAGACGTCGGAAGACGGTGCTGTTGCGCGGATGACCGTTTCTAACGACGGCGCGCCTGCACCCGTATCGTATCGCGAGGGAACGGGTATCCCTGGTATGAGGCATGTCGCACAGAATCTGGGCGGCAGCCTGGAAGTCCACACCGCCCCGCCCTTCACACTTACGGTGTCCATCCCGCTCGCCTCCAACGCCACGGTCCAAAGGAGAAGTTCATGATCCGCGTCCTTATAGTCGAAGACCAGGCCATCCTGCGCGAGAGCCTGGCGCGCTCCGTTGGCGACCAGCCCGACATGACGGTTGTTGCCGCGATCGCCGACGCCTCGGATGCCTTGGACGTTGTGCTTAAGGAGCGCCCGGACATGATACTGATGGACGTATGTACCGAGCATGATTCCAACGGCATCGTGGCGGCGGCGCGCATCAAAGAACAACTGCCCGAGTGCCGCGTCATTATCATGACGGGTATGCCCGAAATCACCTTTGTGGACCAGGCGCGCGAGGCGGGTGTCGACAGCTTTGTGTACAAGAACGTTGGTATCGACGAGCTATTCGCCGTGATGCGCTCCACGCTGGCGGGTTACTGCACGTTTCCCAAGCCGCCCGAGAGCATCTTCTCGGGCACGGCGGCCCTCGACGATGTCGAGCTGTCGATCTTGCGCCTTGCCTGCGAGGGTAAAAGCCGCCGCGAGATCGCGGCCGAGCTGTTTATGAGCGAGGGCACCATCAAACGCCGCATCTCGGAGATTCTCAATAAGACCGGCTACGACAACATCATGCGCTTGGCCGTGCGCGCAGTAACGGAGGGCAGCATCGTTCCCAACATGGAGCGCTAGCGCTCGTTACGCATCGGCATAAAAACGACGGGGCCGCAGGATCAACTCCTGCGGCCCCGCCTGGTGTGCGCGGATATGTCCGCCAATCCGCGGCTGTCGGTGTCTGTCGCTACGCGATGGTCGCGGTGTAGGAAGCGACGTCCTCGTAGGAATCGGTCAGGTAGGCGTCGATGCCGATGGTCGTGTTGACCAGGTCGTCAAGGCTGTCAAGCTCGCCGCTCGAGAACGTGAACTCCTCGGTGGCGTTGGTGCCGGGCATCAGGTGAGCCGAGAACCAGGGTTCCTTCATGGTGCCGTTGACGTTGGTCTTGCCGGAAGGAGCGTAGAAGGTCAGGTCCTTGTCGCTCTTGTTGGTGATGTTGACGACAAAGCCGATGTCGCCCCAGTCGTCCTTGAACTTCTCGGTGATGGTGATGGTGCACAGATCGTCATCGGCGACGGTGACGGCGGGGGAGATTTCGACGTTCTGGACATCGTCGTCTTCGACGGCCTCATCGATCTCCTCTTCCTTCTCGGCCGCCTCGCGATCCTTCTTCACCGTACCGGACAGGTCCTTGTCGGACTTGGTAAAGACAAGATTGCCGTCATCTTCTTCGAGGATGAGTTTGCCGTCCTTGAGCTTCATATCGTGCGACTCGTCTTCGGCGGTGATGGTTACGGTGGTGGCGTCCTTTGCCTCCCATTTAAGGTCGACGACTTCAAGGAACAGATCGAGGGCGCCTGTACCGTCCTCATCGAGAATCAGGACGCAGTGGACACCCCAATCCTCGAGCATCTTCATGTACTCATCGGTCAGCTCTTCGCCCTCCAGGGTTCCACCCGAGAGCTCCCAGCTGCCGACGAAGTTGGCCTTGGGGTCTTTGCCGCCGCCGCTGCAGCCCGTCAGGGCAAAGGCGAGCGCCAGGACGCATGTCAGAAATGCGAGTACGGACTTTTTGAACGTTGTCTTCATGGTGTCCTCCTTCTTGTGTGAAAACCCATAGAAGCAAATGCGGGGGTGGCGGATCCCCCGCCAATTACCAGATAGAGGGGCTAGGGCCGAGGCGTTCCGCAGTTGCTGCAGAACTTGCCGCCGTTTTCGCTACCGCAGTTGGGGCAGAACCACTTTGCCGGTGCCGGGGCGGGTGCGGGACTTCCGCACTCGGAGCAGAACTTGCCGGTGTTGGTGGCGCCGCAGCTGCAGGTCCATGCGCCGGCCGCAGGCGCGGCGGCAGGAGCCGGGGCGGGTGCCGGAGTCGGCTGCGGGGCGGCCTGCTGCTGTGCCTGGCCGGCGGCGAACAGCTGGCTGGCATTCATGCCGCCCATGCCGCCTGCCATGCCCATGCCCATAAAGCCGGCCATCGCGCCGTTGGGGTTGGCGGCTGCCGCGCGCATCGCGTCGCTCTGGGCGCTGGCGATGTTGGCAGCTGCCATGGTGGGATCGCGCATGACCGCGGCCTTCTGCAGGTCCTTGATCATCTGCTCGTCTTCTTGCGAGGCGGCGATGGAGTTGACGCCAAAGCTCACGATCTCGACGCCGCGCAGGTCGCGCCAGTCGGCCGAGAGGACCTCGTTGAGCGCGCGGGCGAGCTCGGTGGTGTGGCCGGGGATGGCACTGTAGCGGATGCCCATCTCCGAGATCTTGGCAAAGGCGGGCTGCAGAGCGGTGAGCAGCTCGGACTTAAGCTGGCTGTCGATCTTGTCGCGCGTGTAGCTATCGGTCACGTTGCCACACACATTGGTGTAGAACAGCAGCGGGTTGGTGATGCGGTACGAATACTCGCCGTTGCAGCGAACGGAAATGTCGACGTCCAGACCGATATTGTTGTCGACCACGCGGAAGGGCACGGGCGAGGCGGTGCCGTACTTGTTGCCAATGATCTCCTTGGTGTTGATGAAGTAGACGCGCTGGTCCTTGCCTGCATCGCCGCCAAAAGTAAAGCGGCTGCCGATATTGGCAAACGTCTCCTTGATGGAGTCGCCCAGGTTGCCACTGAAGACGCTTGGCTCGCTGCCGGTGTCAAAGACGAACTCGCCGGGCTCCAGCGCGACCTCGATGATCTTGCCGTTTTGCACCACGAGCATGCCCTGGCCGTCGTTGACGGCGATGACGGAGCCGTTGGAGATGACGTTGTCCTCGCCGCGCGTGTTGGAGCTGCGGCCGCCGGTGCGCTTACTGCCCTTGCAGGCCAAGACGTCAGCGGGCATCGATTCGCAATAGATAAATTCCTTCCACTGGTCGGCCATGACGCCGCCGGCAGCGCCCAATCCAGCTTTCAAGAGTCCCATGGTGATCTTCCTTTCTCGTCAAAGGCCGGGTGGTATTGGTCAGAATGGCTAATCGTCCTTGTTGTCCTTCATGACAACGGTGGTCTCGGTGTGGCTGAAGGTGTCGTGCTTCTCGGTCAGGTCGAGCTCGCCACAGTAGCAATCGGCGTGGGTGGCCTCGTTGGCCGTCTTGAGCTGGCCCACCAGCAGCGCGTCTGCGATGATTACGATGATCAGCGGCGCGACGATGTTGATGAGGATGCCCTCGACATCAAAGGTGAGGTAATCCGGATCGAAGGCATTCCCACCCATAAAGAGAATCTGGGAGAGGACAAACCCGATCACAAAGAACAGCACCGAGGCGATGGCGAGCTTGGGCTTGGAGCAGGGGAGCTCGCCGACCATGCGACCGGTCTGGCCGTTCATGGCAAACAGATAACTCTTGCCGTTCCACGAGGTGGAAAGCATCCACACGGGGAACAGGGCGTAGTCGCTGTCTTCCCAGGTGTAGTCGAGCTGCTTGCTTTCGACCGTGGCATCGTCATATTCGTCGACGACGGTCTCGCGCAGGGCCGAGATCGTGCTCTCCTCCATGCGGCGCTCGGCACGCGCCTTGCAGGTCTCGCAATCCTCGTCGTAGCGGTTGGCGATGTAACCGGGCATATATGCGACCGAGAACGGGCGCAGTGCGTCGTAGTCAAACGGCTCGATGGCGTCCATGTGGCCGTCGGGCATCTTGGACGATCCGTCGACGGGCACGCGCTTAAACGAGATATTTCCCTTGCGGTAGGCATCGTAGTGGTCGGTGGTCGTGACGGTGCGGTCGGATTCCTCGGTCACGGTCTCGTTGGTCGCGTCAAAGTACACTTCGCCGTCAACGCGGGCGCCGTAGAGCCAAAACGGCACGTAAACGCCTTGGACCTCGTCGATGTGGTTGTCGGTGACAAAGCTCTTGGGCAGCAGGATCTTGCCCTTGTAGTGGTCTTTGAGCGCGGCCATGACATCGTCGCGCCCGAGCTTAAACGGAATCACCAGGTCGGGTGAGAAGTCGCCCGAGAGCTGGCCGGGTGCCACGGCGGAGTTGCCGCAGTATGGGCAGGTGGTAACGGCGACAGTGCCGTCCGAGACCAGCTCGGCACCGCACGATGAGCAGATGTAGCCGGCGTTTTGAGCCAGCTCCTGCACGGCATCGTCGACAGCAGGCTTGGGGGCCGCGGCCGCGGCATCGGCTTTGGCATCTGCCTTGTCCTGGCGCTCGCGATAGAGGGCCTCGACTTCTTCGACTTCAAAACGCGAATCGCAGTAGTCGCAGACGAGCTTTTGCTCGGCACTGGCAAAGTGAAGGGGACCGCCACACGCGGGGCACTGATAGTTGACGCTCTCAAAGGCCATGATCGGTCCTTTCCGTGCCGGAGGCTATGCGCCGATGGCGCCGCCGCAGTATTCGCAGCGCCCACTGGCATCGGGAATGGTGGTTGCACCGCAGAAGGGGCAGGTGACCGCGGTCTTGGGGGCCTTGGCGGCCACGACGCTGTCGCGTGTCTCCTGGCGCAGCTGCACCAGCGCGTCGCGGACTTCGGTTGCCTGGCGCTTGGCCTCGCGATATTCGATGGAGCCGCGCTGATCGATGGTGGAGTCGTTCACGCGCAGGTTGATCTCGGTGAAGTACGGCGTGTTGACGTGGATGGTCAGGTTAAAGTCGTAATCCAGGTCGTAGCGCGGCGGGTTGTAGCTCTCGCGCTCGCCGTCCTTGGTCTCGCGATAGATCTCGGTGCGATGCTCGTCGATATCCATATCGCAGCCGAGTACCTGCGAGAACTCGATGATGTCGGGATTGGCGTCGCGCCAGCGGCTCTGCGAAGTGATGATCAGCAGGCCCGCGTCCTCATCGAGCATAATATTGGTGCGCCCGGCAGAAAGCGTGCGCGTGGGGTTGAACGAAGACAGGCGCTCGGCGTTGGCCTCGCGGTAGGCGAGTTGCTCACGGATATCGTCCGCGGTGCTGGAGCGATAGCCGTGAAAGTAGGGGGAGAGCTTGCCGGCGCACTCTTTGCACAGGTAGCCTTCATTGATTTTTGTCTTACCTAGAAGTCCCAGCTCGGTACCGCAAATCGCGCACTCTTTCTTCTCGAACATCTTGTCAAAGAAGCCCATGGTTGCCTCCCATCAACTGGTAGCGTGTGTCACTTTTGATGATGGGGGAGTGCGCGATCCTTCGCGATACCCAGACGGCTCAAGGAGTCTCCACAACTGGGACACATGGCCCATTTTTGACCAGTCGTTGGGGACGTTCTTAAACGACTAATCGCGGGGGACGCTCTTTGTCGAAGGCACTCATTGGGTATTCCTATAGTTTTGTCCACTCATTGGGTGTTCCTATAGTTTTGTCAACCGTCGGGGCTACTCCCGGTAGGGCAC
>CAUACA010000017.1 GCA_958427355.1 uncultured Collinsella sp.
CGCGTGCGCGACTTTTTGACCAATGCCGTCGCCAGCGGTCGCGCATCGCACGCCTACCTGTTTTTGGGCGCGCCCGGCGCGGGTAAGCTCGACGCCGCGTGGGCGCTCGCCCAAGCCTTCCTGTGCGAGCAGGACGGCTGCGGCGCATGCGACAGCTGCGTACGCGTTGCTCGGCATACGCATCCCGACGTGCACTATTGCACGCCCGAGAGCGCCACGGGCTACCTCATCGCCCAGACCCGCGAGCTGCTCGACGACGTGCCGCTGGCGCCCATCCGCGCCAAGGCAAAGGTCTACATCATCGACCGTGCCGAGCAGCTGCGCGCCAACACCGCCAACGCGCTGCTCAAAACGCTCGAGGAGCCGCCCGAGGGCGTTATGTTCATCCTGCTGGGCACCTCGGCAGACGTGATGTTGCCCACCATCGTGAGCCGCTGCCAGTGCGTGCCGTTTCGGCTGGTATCGCCCGCCGTCGCCGCGCAGGCCGTGAGCCGCGCCACCGGGCAGGACCCTGCGCGTTGCCGCATGGCCGTCGCCGTAGCGGGAAGCCCCACGCGTGGCATCGAGTTCCTCAAGAGCGCCGAGCGCCAGGACGCCCGCCGTCAGATGGTTCGCGCCATCGATTCGCTTATCGTCGCCGACGAGGCCGACGTGCTCAGCCGCGCCAAGTCACTCATCGTCGCCGTTAAGGCGCCGCTCGCCGAGGTCAAGTCCACGCAGGAAAAGGTGCTCGAGCAAAACGCCGACTACCTGTCGCGTGGAGCATTGAAGCAGCTTGAGGACCGCAACAAGCGCGAACTCAACGCGCGCGAGCGTTCGGGTATCATGGAAGCGCTGGCGAGCGCGCGGACGCTCATGCGCGACGTGCTGCTGACGCTTCAGGACGAGGCGGCCGACGTGGTGAACGAAGACGTGCGCGACACGATCGGGCGGCTTGCCGCCGCGACCAATGTTGCGGGTGCCACCCGGGCGCTCGAGGCAGTCGCGACCGCCGAGCGCAACATCGCCAGAAACGTTACTCCCCAGCTGGCCATCGAGGTCATGTTGTTCGATATCAGGAAGGCACTGAAATGCCGTTAGTCGTACCCGTTAAGTTTACCTACGCCTCGCGCGACCTGTGGTTCGATCCGCAGGATCTGGATATCCTCGAGGCCGATTATGCCATTTGCTCCACCGAGCGCGGAACCGAGATCGGCCTGGTCACGGCCGATCCCTTCGAGGTGCCGCAAGATGAGATCGGTCAGCCGCTCAAGCCCGTGCTGCGTGTGGCGAGCGACATCGACCTGCAGCTTGCCGACGACCTGGCCATCCAGGGCGACGAGGCCATGGTCGACTTCCGCCGCCTGGTCAAGGAGCTCGACCTCGAGATGAAGCCGGTCGGCGTCGAGTACCTGTTTGGCGGCGAGAAGGCCGTGTTCTACTTTGCGGCCGAGGAGCGCGTCGATTTTCGTCAGCTCGTCAAGGACCTGTCCTCGACGCTGCACATTCGCGTCGACATGCGCCAGATCGGCGTGCGCGACGAGACTCGCCTGGTGGGCGGCTATGCCCAGTGCGGCCAGGAGCTCTGTTGCACGCGCTTTGGCGGACAGTTTGAGCCCGTCTCGATTCGCATGGCAAAAGAGCAGGACCTGCCGCTCAACTCGTCCAAGATCAGCGGCGTGTGCGGCCGCCTGATGTGCTGCCTGCGTTATGAGTTCGAGGCGTACAAGGACTTTAAGAGCCGTGCGCCCAAAAAGAAGACGCTCATCGATACGCCGCTTGGCAAGGCGCGTATTCAGGAATATGACACGCCGCGTGAGCAGCTGGTGCTGCGCCTGGAGAACGGCAAAGTCTTTAAGGTCAACCTGGCCGATATGACGTGCTCGGAGGGCTGCAAAAAGAAGGCTGCCGAGCAGGGCTGCAACTGCCGCCCCGATTGCGTGACACGCGATGTGCTCGAGCGCATCGAATCGCCCGAGATGCGCCTGGCGCTCATGGAACTCGATCGCGAGAACGGCGTCGACGTGGGCGATGGTCTGTCGAGTGCCGACCGTCTGGCCGGCACGTCGATGCCCAAGCGCCGTCGTCGCGATGCCGAATCCGATGCTCGCGCCGGTCAGGGGCAGGGCGAGGGCCGTGGCCGCGGAAAGGGCCGTGGTAAGGTTGAGGCACCCGAGGCCGAGGAGGCCGCCGGTGGCCGTCGTCGTCGCAAACGCTCGGGTTCGGGCGATGCCGGCGAGGTCGCTCCCGCAGGCAAGAACGCTTCCCGCGAGCGCGAGGCTCAGCAGCCCCAGCAGCAGAATCGCGGCGGTGGCATGAACCCCACACGCCGTCGTCGCCGTCATCTGTCGAGCGAGGAGCGCGAGGACGCCTTCCGCGCCGCAGCTGCTCGCGAGGCTGGTGCCGCTTCCAAGGGCCCCTCGGTCTCCGATGCGCCTGCCGACAAGGGCGGCAAGTCACGTGGCGAGGAGGAGCGCGCGCCGCGTCCGCGCCGTCGCCATTCCTCGGGCGCGCAACAGAAGCCCTCAGTGCCCTCCGTGGCCGATCAGGTCTCGGATGGCGAGGTCAAGGTCACGCGCCGTCGTCCCGGAGATGGCGGGGGAGCGGCTGCCAAGGCTTCGCGTGGCGCCGCTCGCGACGAGCGCGATTCGCATGAGGACCGTGGAGGCGAGGGCTCGGCCGGCCAAGGCCAAAAGCGCCGTCGCCGTCGCCGTTCCCGCAAGCCGCGCCAGGATGGTGGCGAGGGCTCGACCCCGTCTTCGTCCGCACCACAACCGCCCGCCGGCGAATAACGCCCGCGAGCGGATTTAGCCCGCCTTGCCCCGAGCACATCGGGGTATCATAGCGCCGAATCAACAACCCTCCCTGCGACCGAACGTAGGGAGGGTTGTGTCTTGAAGAGCCATCTGAACATATTGAGCCGTCTGCAGGGTGCCGGTGCCCTACCGTTTGCGGACGAATTGCTACCGTTTGCCGAGCGGGTGGCACGCGAGGCGCTCGAGGCATTGTCGCCAACACGATGTGCCGGCTGCGAGCGCGCCGGTGCGCTTATTTGCCAAGACTGCCTGGCTGCGTTCACGCTCATCGACCCACGTCATAGCTGTACCCGATGCGGCGCCCCGTTTGGGGATTTGCTGTGCACTGAGTGTTCGGTCGAGGGCACGTCCTCGGCAATGGCGGAGGCGCTCGACCGCTGCCTGGCGTGCGCCGTCTATGCGCATCCGCTGCCGCGCATCATTAAAGCGTACAAGGATGCGGGCGAGCGACGTCTGGCTCCGTATCTGGCGGAGCTGCTCTACGACACCGCCCTGCATGCCCAGGTCGTAGCGCCCGAACGCTTAGGAGGTGTGCTGTCCGGTGCGGATGCGGTGGTGTTTGTGCCTGCGACGGCGGCAGCGTTTCGGCGGCGTGGTTTTGATCATATGGAGGCTATCGCGCGCCCATTTTGCGAACTGTCGGGTGTTCCCCTGCTCGATGCTCTCGTCAAGTACGGGCATGGCGACCAGCGCGAACTCGGTCGTGAGGAGCGCCGCGAGCGTGCCCAAGGCATGTACGAGACGGTTGAGGATGTGCGGGGCAAGCGCCTGCTGCTTATCGACGACGTTATCACCACGGGTGCGACGATGGCCGCGGCTTCGGCGGAACTCAAGCGCGCCGGCGCCGCAGCAGTCGATGGCCTTGCTATCGCACGTGTTTGGTAGGGGTGGTTTTGTGGCAGTGAAGATTGAGCGGTGCAACGAGCCGACAGGCGAACAGCTAGCGGCTTCCGTAATCCTAACAGGCGCCTCGGCGCTACGCATGATGCGCGCCGAGCGCCGACAAATGGGTTACATCAGCTGGAGGGACCTCGATCCCGATGAAGAGCGCCGTGTGCTGCGCACGTCGTCGCCCTCGACCGAGGACATCTATCTTCCCGACTTGGTGCGGATTGGGGCCGCAAGCGGCGAGGTGCAAGAAGATCTTTGCTTACTGGTGGGATCTGCGGCGCAGCGCCGCCGCATTCTTGGCGTGAGCTGGTCCGTATGCTCCGGGTTGCCCGCCGGCTCGATTCTAGAGGTGGAACCGGGGGTGTACAGTCTATCTCCTGAGGCCCTTTGTGTTGCCGTTGCGCGCGAGGTCGGCTGCATCCAGGCATTTGCCCTGGCTCAGGAGCTGTGCTCTAAGATTTCGCTGAGTGACCGCGGGAAGTATCTGCCTCCCTACACCTCGCCTGTTACGAATAAACTTGCAAAGGACAAGGACCAGCCAGCAGATGTGGGCTACTTTGAGGTTGAGCCGGTGCTGACGCCCGATCGTCTGGCAGATTACCTCGCGGTATGCAAGGGGAACGCGGCCAAGCAGCTGCAGCGTCTGTGTCCCTATCTTTCGGAAAACCTGCGCTCACCCATGGAGTGCATCATGCTCGCCCTGTTTTCGCTTCCGTTTTCCTATGGCGGATTTGCCTGCGGTCCTTTTAAGACCGACTACAAGATCGAGTTCGATGACCGTGCGCAGGCAATCTCGGGGATGCCGCATGCAGTTTGCGATGCGTATCAGGAAGCAGCTCGGTTTGACCTGGAATACAACGGTGAGCTGGGCCATTCTTCTCGGAGGGGACGTATCCATGATGAAAAGCGCAACACGGGCTTGATTACTATGGGAATCGAGGTCGCGACGGTCAACAACGAAATGCTCTGTGACATGGAAGCGATGGAAGCACTCGCATGGCGCATCCACCAGCGTATGGGTAAGCGATATCAGAATCGCGTAGAGGCTCGTCGAAAGAGGCAAGATGCTCTGCTGAATACGCTCCGAGCGTGCTTTGGGCTCAAACCAGCGTAAAACTATGGCTTTATAGGGGGTCTGTTTATATGCTCTGTGCAAAAAACGGCAAATATGAGTACTGTTACTAGATTAGTGACAGCAAAAACAAAGAAACTTGGGCCGATAATCTGGATTCAGCGAAGAGATAATAAACGAATGTGGAATATCTTGGCGCCAAGCAGGCTGTGCGGAACTCAAAAAGGGCTCGTGAGGCGGTAATACGCTGCTACTAAATTGGTAACAGTACTCATATTTGCCGTTTTTTGCACACGGCACCCTGAGACGGGTGCCCCGGAGCTCCCCGTAGGGGAGCTCCGGGCTTCATAGGGGCACGAATGGTCCGCTCCGACCCGCAAAATCTGTACTCGAGATGCGAATGACGCCCCTAACCTTAAACTTTAGCTTGAACTTAGCTATAATGCGCTTCGTTCCTACCAGGCTGTGGTTGCGGACGGACGAAATGCCCGTCCTAGTCCAAGACAGACGCGGTCAAAGGGATCCACGTAAGCGACCGCGTGCGCGCGGCGCGATCATGGCGCGTCCTAGATGTAAGCCGCACCGTCCGTTCTACTTTCTTTGGGGCAATACCGCCTCGCGGGCGAGCGGGTCAGTCGTGAAGGTGGCTGCGGCCTCCCGAGCAAACACCCCGGTGCGCAAGTGTGGGGTCAAATACCAGGTCAGCTGGTGGGAACAACCTGATATTCCGCGCAACGCACGGATTGTATACGACACAGAAGGCAGGGTAGTGGACATGGTGAGGGGCAGCTTGATGCACGCGGCTCGGTTGGGTGCTGGGACCGCAGCGGTCATTGCCGTTTTGGGCCTGAGCGGATGCGCGTTCAATCCGCTGTCTACGTTCACGACTCCCACGATCGACCAGATCGAGTACGAGACCGTCACGCCGGCGGTGTCGGACGATGCCCTGGTCACTCCCGGAACCCTGACGGTCGCCCTCGATACTTCCGATGCGCCGCAGGCCATGCAGGACGCCGACGGCGAGCTCACGGGGTATGCGGTTGACGCCGCCCGCGCTCTCGCAAGCCGCATGGGCCTTAAGGTCGCCTTTGTCGATGCGTCTTCGGCAGATTCCGCGCTCGGCGACAAAAAGGCCGATATCTTTATCGGCGAGATTAACTCCACGGACGGGGACATTAGCTCGCTCGGTACCTGCCTGTACGATGCCACTTCCGTGTTCGGTAAAACTAGCGATGGTGGGTCGCTAAGCGTTTCCACCGATACCCTTAACACGTCCACCCTGGGCGTTCAGACGTCCTCGGCCTCGCAGGAGGCGCTTGCTAAGCAGAGCATCACCGCCAACCAAAAGACCTACTCCAACATCAACGAGTGCTTTGAGGCGCTCGAGTCCGGCGAGGTCGACTATGTGATCTGCGACTCCACGGCCGGCGGCTACCTTGCACGCCTGATGAGCGAGGTCTCCTATGCCGGTGCGCTCGAGGCGCCCTCGACGCTTGGTGTTGCGGGCCTCTCGTCCAATGACGAACTGTGCCGTGCCGTGAGCGATGCCCTCGACGGTATTACGGCCGACGGCACGCTCGAGGCGGTCCACTCTGTCTGGTATGGCACGATGCCCTACGACCTCACCACTAAGACGGTTTCGGGCGCTAACGTGCAGCCGGGCGACTCTGAGTCCAGTGAGACCACGTCCTCCGGCAGCGAGTCCTCCGATTCCAACAATGAGACCGCATCCTCCGAGGACAAATCGTCCAGCCAGGAAGGCACCATCACCGACGACGACATTAACAAACTCAATAGCTAGTTATTGCTAGGGGTGGTGTCTCCTATACGTTGGAAAGGACACCTCTTCACGGTTTCAACACGCACTGCCGGACTTCCCCGATGGGGGAGCCCGGCTTTTTCATCCCAATAAAATCAGCAGGTCAAAGCCAATTTTCGGGACCAAATACAAAGCCGCCGGCCCCCTCCTATAGCGCACTTTGCCACAGAAAAGTGCGAGACTTCGGTATGCGGTATCAAGCAATCGTTATTCGGGTCTTTAGGAATCCGCGTGATTAAATGCACGGCAATGGGTACATAGCCAGTACAGTAAGTCCCCGAGGCAGATTGGAGCCACGTATGGATATCAAGGTTTCTGGACGCAAGACGACGGTAACCGATGCTCTGCGTGCGCATGTGGATGAGAAGATCGGCGAGGCGCTCAAGGTTTTCGATATCGAGCCCATGACGGTCGACGTTGTACTTCGCTATGAGAAGAACCCCTCGAACCCCAACCCGGCAATCGTCGAGGTTACGGTTCGTGCCCGCGGTTCGGTGATTCGCGTTGCCGAGCACGGTGCGGATATGTACGCCGCCATCGACCTCTCCGCCGATAAGGTCACCCGCCAGCTGCGCAAGTTCAAGACCAAGGTCGTGGACAACCGCCAGGGCGGTGCCAGCGCAGCGGATGTCGCGCCGGTCGAGCGCGTCGAGGATCTGGCCGACCTGCTGCTGCCCGAGGAGGAGGACGACCTGCTCGTCCGCGAGAAGGTCATCGATGTCACCCCGATGACTGAGGAGCAGGCGCTGGTGCAGACCGATCTGCTGGGCCACGACTTCTACGTGTTCGAGAACGCGACGACTGGCCTCATCAATGTGGTGTATCACCGTAAGAATGGTGGATATGGCATCATCAAGCCCCGTATCGAAACACTTGACGAGTAAAATACGTTAACTTGCATGAGTTAACGGTTGGCGGCCATCCCATGCGGATGGCCGCCTTTTTACGTAAGGAGTCGCTTTGATGGACAAGGCTGCATCTACCGGCCATTCTGACCGCTGCCGCATCGTCGTCGATACCTGCTGCGACTTTAGCCCCGAGGTCGCCGCGAACCTCGATGTCGATATCCTGGGTTTCCCCTTCATTATCGATGGCGAGGAGCGCACGGACGATATCTGGTCGAGCATGAGCCCTAAGGAGTTCTACGACCGCATGCGCGCCGGCGCTCGCGTGTCTACCTCCGCCGTGTCGCTCGGTCGCTATATCGAGTTCTTTACCGAGTGCGCCAAAGAGGGCACGCCCACGGTCTACCTGTGCTTTACCTCGGCGCTGTCGTCGAGCTACAACTCCGCGTGCCAGGCGGCAGATGCCGTGCGCGCCGAGTATCCCGATTTTGAGCTTTACGTGGTCGACAACGCTCTGCCCTGTGCGACCGGCGCGCTCTTGGCGCTCGAGGCCGTGCGCCAGCGTTCGGCGGGACTGACCGCCAAGCAGCTGGTCGATTGGGCAAACGAGGCAAAGACCTACGTCCACGGCTACTTTACGCTCGAGAGCTTCGACGCACTGGCTGCCGGCGGCCGCATTCCGCCCGCGGCGGCGCAGCTCACGGCAAAGCTCGATGTCAAGCCCGAGCTCTCCTACGACCTGGCCGGCTCGCTGTCGCTGATCGGCGTCAACCGCGGCCGCAAGAAGGCGCTCAAGTCCATCCTCAAGTCGTTCCGCGAGAACTACGTGCCCGATCGCACCATGCCCATCGCCATCATGACGGCCGATGCCGAAAAGGATGGTGACTGGCTCGAAGCCGCCATCCGCAAGGAGGAGGGTTGCGCCGACGTCACGATCATTCGCGGCTCCGTGGGTCCCACCATCGGCTCGCACGTGGGCCCCGGCATGGTGGGCTGCGCGTTTTGGGGTAAGAACCGCGCCGACAAGGCGTCGCTTTCCGACCGTATCGCCCGCCGCGTGCGCGGTCAGTAGGCAAGCGCTGCGTCCGTAATCGCCCTCGACTCACAGCCCAAACGCTGGCACCGAGTATTCAACCTGGTAACAACACCCAACCCAAAAGGAAAGGTTTCATGGCAAACAAGCTCTCCGTCGCATTCATTGGCACCGGAATCATGGGTGCCCCCATCGCCGGCCACATTCTGGACGCCGGCTATCCCGTCACGGTCAACAACCGCACCAAGTCCAAGGCGGCGGCGCTTATCGAGCGCGGCGCCGTCTGGGCAGATACGCCGGCCGATGCCGCGGCGAACGCCGATGTCGTCTTTACCATGGTGGGCTATCCCTCCGAGGTCGAGGAGCTCTACCTGGCTGGCGACGGCCTGCTGGCTTGCACTAAGCCGGGTGCGGTCTTGATCGACCTTACCACGAGCTCGCCCGAGCTCGCCCGTGACATTGCCGAGGCCGCCCAGGTTTCTGGTCGCATGGCGTTTGACTGCCCCGTCACCGGCGGCGAGTCGGGCGCTATCGCCGGCACGCTCACGGCTATCGTGGGCGCTACCGAGAACGACATCGCGCCGGTTCGCGACATCCTTGCCGCCTTTGCGGCCAACATCTGCTGCTTCGACGGCGCCGGCAAGGGCCAGGCTGCCAAGCTCGCCAACCAGGTGTCGCTGGGCGCCTGCATGGTCGGCATGGCAGACGCCATGGCATTTGCCGAACTGAGCGGCCTTGACCTGGAGAAGACTCGACAGATGATCCTGGGCGGCACCGGCAAGTCCGGTGCCATGGAGAGCCTGGCGCCTAAGGCGCTCGACGGCGACTACAAGCCCGGCTTTATGGTCGAGCACTTCATCAAGGACCTGCGCTTGGCGCTCGCCTATGCCGACGACCGCGAGCTTGCGCTGCCCGGCGCCGACGTGGCCTTTACGCTCTATGACATGCTCGACGCCATCGGCGGCGCCAAGTTGGGTACCCAGGCCATCACGGTTCTCTATAAGGAGGAGGCCGATGCCATCGCCGCCGGTCTGGACTGGTCGCAGTATCGTCCCGAGGAGCACGGTGCTCACGAGGAAGGCTGCGGTTGCGGCGAGCATGGCGACGACCACGAGTGCGGTTGTGGCCACCACCATGGCGAGGACCACGAGTGCTGTGGCGGCTACGGCCATGACGACGGCCACGAGTGCTGCTGCGGCCACCATCACGGGGAGTAGCGCCCATGAGCTGGACGTTCGTGGTGCTAGCGCTGGCGCTCTTTCTTTTTGCGATCTACATCGGCTTTTTGTGCGGCCAGTGGGCGTGCGAAAAGCGCGTCATCACCAAGCGCGACTACTGGATTGCCAACTTTGCAGGAGCGGCGGCAGTCGTCCTGCTGACCTGGGTGTTCTCGTTGTTCCCGCTGGTGCAGTTTGCGCCGATCGGCTGGCTCGGCGGCTTTATCGCTGGTCTTAAGATGAGCTTTGGCGAGTCCGTCGGCCCGTGGCGCAAGCACGACGAGGTCTTTAATGTCAACAAGGCTCACCGTGCTGCCGCTGACGCGGGCGACGCCGAGGAGCGTCGCCGTGCGCGTCACAATGGTGCAGCCGACCGACAGCTCATCTCGGTCACCGATGACAGCAAGGGTGCTGGCAAGCACGCTAAGAAATAGTAAGAAGAGGTAACTATGGCAGAAAACAAGGAAGAACAGCTCACCGATGAGGAGCTGGCACAGCTTCAGCTGGCAGAGGAGAACGAGAACGCCGTCGACCGTCTGGTCAAGGAGCTCGGCTGCCCCACGCGCCGCATCCGTCAGTTTGCCGCCCGCGTGCTGCACCTGCTTGCCGAGCGCGATCCGCAGTGCGTCGTGCCCTGCGTGCCCGCGCTGATCGAGGCACTTGACCGCCCCGAGGCTCAGACCCGCTGGGAGGCCCTCGATGCCCTGGCGGCGCTCGCCACCACCTGCCCCGAGCAGCTGGGCGATGCCTTTGAGGGCGCCGAGACCGCGCTGTTCGACGAGATTTCCTCCACGCTGCGCTATGCCGCCTTCCGCCTGCTGTGCGTGTGGGGCGCCACGAGCGTCGAGCGTTCGCGCGAGGCTTGGCCCATCCTGGACGAGGCCATCCAGTGCTACCACGGCGACCTCGAGTATCGCGACATGCTCGGTTGCCTGTACGAGTTTGGCCAGGGCGAGATCGACGCCGAGGTCGCCGAGAAGCTCGCGCTGCGCCTTAAGTTCGACGCCGAGAACGGCAAGGGCAGCTATCTCAAGGCCCGTTCGAGCGAGATTTGCGAAATGCTTGTTAAACGTTTTGGCCTGGATCTCTCCAAAAAGAAGAAGCGTGCTAGCGTTAAAAAATCTGACGACGCCGAAGACGAGGAGTAACAGATTATGGCGCACGATGTAGTCCTGATCCCCGGTGACGGTATCGGTCCCGAGATTACGCAGGCCATGCGCCGCGTGGTCGAGGCCACCGGTGTCCAGATCAACTGGAACGTCCAGGAGGCCGGTGCCGGCGTCATGGACGAGTTTGGCACGCCACTGCCCCAGCACGTGCTCGATGCGGTCGCCGAGACCAAGGTTGCCATCAAGGGCCCCATCACCACGCCGGTCGGTACGGGTTTCCGCAGCGTTAACGTCGCCCTGCGCAAACACTTCGACCTGTATGCCTGCGTGCGCCCCTGCCTGTCGCAGCCGGGCGACGGCTCGCGCTTCCGCGACGTCGACCTGGTCATCGTGCGCGAGAACACCGAGGACCTCTACGCCGGCATCGAGTTCGATGAGGGCGCTGCCGAGGTCGAGGAGCTCTCGCAGCTCGTCGAGCGCTCGGGCCAGAAGACCTTCGCCGCGGATTCCGCCATCTCGATCAAGCCCATCTCCATCGCCAAGAGCCGCCGCATTGTGGAGTATGCCTTTGAGTATGCCCGCCGCTGCGGCCGCAAAAAGGTGACGGCCGTGCATAAGGCCAACATCATGAAGGCGACCGATGGCCTGTTCCTGCGCGTTGCGCGCGAGGTGGCCGCCAACTATCCCGATATCGAGTTCAACGACAAGATTGTCGATGCCACCTGCATGGGCCTAGTCCAGAACCCCAACGACTTCGATGTCCTGGTGCTGCCCAACCTGTACGGAGATATCGTGAGCGACCTGTGCGCCGGCCTCGTGGGTGGCTTAGGGATGGCCCCCGGCTCCAACATCGGTGCCGACTGTGCCATCTTTGAGGCTACGCACGGCTCCGCGCCCGATATCGCGGGCCAGGATATCGCCAACCCCACGGCCGAGATCCTCTCTGCTGCGATGATGCTCGATCACCTGGGCGAGAACGATGCCGCCAATCGTATTCGCGCCGCCGTATCTGCCACGCTCGACGAGGGCGAGCAGGTTACCGGTGACGTGCGTCGTGCCCAGACCGGCTCCGTTGAGGGCGCTGTGGGCACGCAGGCCTTTGCCGATGCCGTTATCGCGCACCTGGCCTAAGGCATGCACACTGCAAACGCCTAAATAGTACTTAAGTGTTTGCGTATAACCTGAGAATCAATACGCCCGGCGCTCTGTCGGGCGTATTCTATTGCGGACTATGTTTCCTAACAAGGAGTAACTGATATGGGTCTGATTCAAAAGAAGGACGAGAAGGACGAGATCGACGGCATCCAGATCATCGAGCGCGGCGAAGGCCCCGACGGTGATGAGGACGAGAAGATCGACCTGGTCGCCGGTACGTCTGCCGAACATATTGCCGCCGGTACGACGGCCGAGGAGGAGGACGCCCGTCTGGAGGCTCAGATTGCCGCGGATGCCGCTGACGAGAATCTGATGCCCGAGGAGCAAGACGAGGACGACGATATCCTGGGTTCCGACGAAGACGACCATGCATCCAAGCACAAGAAGACGATGATTGCCGCCTTCGTGGTTGCAGTCGTGATCGCTGCGATGGTCGGCTTCTTTATCGGCAATGGAGGCTTTGGCGGCAAGGGCGTCGGCTCGGCGACCCTCACCGAGGACCAGCTCGATTCGACCGTGGCAAGCTACAGCTACAACGGCAAGAAGAGCGACATCACCGCGCGTGAGGCCATCGAGAGCCAGTACAGCCTCGATACCGTCAAGGATGGCGATGGCAACTACACCGCTCCCTCTGCCGACGTCATCCTGTCCTACGTGCGCAACAAGATTCTGCTCGATGCTGCCGAGGACGAGGGCATCACCGTCTCTTCCAAGGAGATGAAGAAGTACGCCGAGGATTCCATCGGCACCTCCGACTACAAGACCATGGCCACGCAGTACGGCGTGTCCAAGGACCAGGCCAAGCAGATCGTCCGTCAGTCCGCGACGCTGCAGAAGCTCTACAAGAAGAAGGTGGGCGATAGCTCCGCAAGCATGCCGACCGCCCCGACCGAGCCTTCTGACGGCAACGAGGAGACCGCGAGCAAGGACTACGCCGACTACATCATCAACCTTGCCGGCGACGAGTGGGATAGCGAGAAGGGCACTTGGAAGGACGCCGACAGCACCTATGCCAAGGCCTTTGCCGATGATGCCTTTACGGCCGATAGCGCTACCTATAAGCAGGCCATGACCGCCTATTACACCGCCTACCAGCAGTATTCCTCGCAGGCCTCAGGCGCTAGCTCCAAGTGGACCGAGTATGCTAACGGCCTCTACGCCAAGGCTAACATCAGCATCTACGGCCTGTTTGCGTAAAGAGTTGCACGGCTCATCGAGCATCTAGCTGATAGAAAGCAAATTGCCCGCCAGTACGGAAGTCGTTCTGGCGGGCAATTTGCGTTGAAGGCGTGATTGGCGGCTTAATTATGGCTATTCATCTCTAAGTCCAAAAAGGCTATCGGCTTCATCGTCGGATATATATTCCAGTACATCGCCCGGTTGGCAATCGAGTGCCCGGCATATCGCGTCAAGAGTTGAAAAACGTATGGCAGAAACCTTGCCGGTCTTAATGCGTGACATATTGACCTGGGAGATGCCCACACGTTCCGCAAGCTCTTTGGATGAGATCTTGCGTTCGGCGAGCATGCGGTCAAGCCGCAGAATAATCATGGATTCCCCCTAGAGCAACTCGTCATCTTGTTTTTGCAGGATATACCCGTAGCGGAAGATGCTGGCAATCAGGCAAATAATCAGGCCTGCAAAGAGCATGGAGGGCTCGAATAACTGGTCGGCGAACGCATCCGTAAAGCTGCCGCCAAATCCTGAGAGTATCATTCCCGTGATTACGGCGCCAAGAAGCCTCACGGCAACGCCGCCGATAAGGAATAAATGTCCTACTCGACGAAGTGTCTGGTTACATTCAAGATCAAAGGGCCTGCCTTCCTTTTCAATGTTGAAGAAAAGCCTGCGCACGCTTAGCGCGATGGTAAGCGCGAGACATGTCATCAAGAGGCTTCCTATGGCAGTGTGACCATCGTGTGCGACGAGCATAAGTGGGGCCTGCGCATCGGTACCGACGATAGCAAGGCATGGGCCCTCGCCGGCTTGAAGTTCTACGGATTGGAGACACGACCCTTGGGAGAGGCCAGGCAATATGAGTAGAAGATCAATCGCAATGACTGCGAGGAGTCCCAGAGCGAGCGCGGTGGTAATGCAGATTGTGGCCCATTTGCAGATGCGAGCGAGCTTCCTCAGTTTGGCTATCGTCTGTTCGCGGCTGATGGTTTCATTCGATATAGATGCGTTTCGATGGACCATGACCCCTCCAATCGGCGTTTTGGATGATACTTGCATCATATCAGAATTAACGATAAACGATAAATAATTACGTATACTGAGTAAGTAATGATTGAAAACGATTAGCGTGAGCTATTAGCTCATTTTGGATGCCGGAGTTTGGCGTTCGGGGGATGAGGACAAATGTCAAAACTTCCCGTGATCGCGCAAGCGCTCCATCGCGTTTCCCCGATTCATATGGGAAAACAACTGCAAACGATTGCAAGTAACCGGTGAACGGTCGAAAACTACCGTTCACCGATAATCTCAAAACTGGGTTCTAACTGGTATTAAGTCAAAAAGACCAATTCACAAATCTTCACAATGACCTGCAATTTTTCTTTACGCTATTTTTAGCCGCCCTGCGTTGTTTAGGCACAGGAAAAGTCCCGAACTTTTGCCAAAGCGTTTCGAAACGGTTTCAAAACCGCAGGTAGAAGTGTTAACGAGCGGTAAACGGTCGATTTATCACCGTGAGCGGTGCAAAAACGTTTTACCGTATGAATCAACGAAAGCGACCTCTTCTGTGGTGATATAGTGGCAACAACACGTCACGTGGTTACTACCAGTTTAGAAACCACTGGTCTTCAAAGAACGCTTTCCAAGAAGCTTTAAGGGCGATCGCCCGCTGGCTTCCGAAAATCATCGGACTCAGATCGTACACACCTTCGGAAGGGAAATTTGAATGGTTGGCTTTATTCTTACCGGTCATGGACAGTTCGCACCCGGCCTTGCAAGCGCTATCGCTATGGTTGCCGGCGACCAGCCCGCTTTTACCGTCGTTCCTTTCGAGGGCGACCAGGCTGCTTCCTACGGTGAGGATCTCCGCGCCGCTATTACCGCCATGCGCGAGGAGTGCGATGGCGTGCTCGTCTTTACCGACCTGCTTGGCGGCACCCCGTTCAACCAGTCGATGATGATTGCCCAGGATGTCGACAACGTCGAGGTTCTGACTGGCACTAACCTCCCCATGGTTATTGAGCTTCTGTTCCTCCGCGGCAATGCCACGCTCGCCGAGCTTGGCGAGCAGGCCGTGACCGTTGGCCAGGCGGGCGTCACCGCCCAGACGGTCGCATCCGTTGCCGGCTCCGACGAAGAGGATATCTTCGGCGACGAGGACGGCATCTAATGGCCGATTTCGGAGCCAACGTCCTGAGCTCCTCGGTCGCTCTTTTGGGCCTGCTTGTCATCATGGGTTTGATTTACACCATCTGGTCGCAAATCAACATGAAGAAGAAGCAGAAGTACTTCAAGGAGCTGCACACCGAGCTCAAGCCGGGTCAGGAGGTTCTTTTCGCCGGCGGTATCTACGGAACCGTCAAAGGCATCGAAGGCGAGAAGGTCCAGATCAAAGTCCGATCCGGAGCCGTCGTAGATGTTTCGCGTTACGCGATTCAGGAGATCAAGTAACTGTCGTCAGCAAATTACGAAAGGAAGCTGATCAACATGGCAGAACCCAACATTCTTCTTACCCGCATCGATAACCGACTGGTTCATGGTCAGGTTGCCACCCAGTGGAACTCCACTCTGGGCTCCAACCTCATCCTCGTCGCCAACGACGACGTGGCGTCCAACACCATGCGCCAGAACCTCATGAAGATGGCCGCTCCCGCCGGCGTCGCTACGCGTTTCTTCTCCCTGCAGAAGACCATCGACGTCATTGGCAAGGCGAGCCCGCGCCAGAAGATCTTCATCGTGGCCGAAACACCGGAAGACGTGCTTACGCTCGTCAAGGGCGGTGTGCCTATAAAGAAGGTAAACATCGGCAACATGCACATGTCGGAAGGAAAGCGCCAAGTCGCCACCTCCGTCGCAGTTAACGACGAGGATGTCGCTGCGTTTAAAGAGCTGCAGGAATTGGGGGTGGAGTTGGAGATCAGGCGCGTTCCGAGCACGCCTGTTGAGGACACGAGCAAGCTCTTCTCGTAATCCTCGTGATCCACGTTGTCAGGAGTGAAACCCTGACGTTCTGTACGTGATATCCAAAGTGCGTACATACATTTTGAAAGGAGGAGCAAGATGGAATACTCGATCATCCAGATCGCTCTGGTCTTCGTTGTCACGTTCATCGCGGCAATCGACCAGTTTGACTTCCTCGAGTCTCTCTATCAGCCCATCGTCACCGGCGCCGTCATCGGTCTTATCCTTGACGACCTCAACACCGGTCTTCTCGTGGGTGGTACCTATCAGCTCATGACGATCGGCAACATGCCGATCGGAGGCGCTCAGCCGCCTAACGCCGTCATCGGCGGCATCATGGCAGCCATTCTCGCTATCGCCACGGGCCTCGAGCCCAACGCGGCAGTCGGCCTCGCCATTCCGTTCGCTCTGCTTGGCCAGCTTGGCGTTACCCTGGTCTTCACGCTTATGTCCCCGCTTATGTCCACGGCCGATAACATGGCTCACAACGCGGACACCAAGGGTATCGAGCGTCTGAACTACTTCGCCATGGCTCTGCTCGGCCTGATCTTCGCTGTCGTCGTCACCCTGTTCTTCATCGCTGGCGCTACCATCGGTCAGACCATCGCTTCCGCCATCCCGACTTGGCTGCAGACCGGTCTCTCCGCTGCAGGCGGCATGATGCGCTTCGTCGGCTTCGCCGTCCTGCTCAAGGTTATGATGAACCGCGATATGTGGGGCTTCTTCCTCATGGGCTTTGGCCTCGCGCTCATCACCGTTGCCAACGATTCGCTGGCAACCCCTGCTCTGCTCATCCTCGCTCTCATCGGCTTCGGCATCGCTTTCTGGGACTTCCAGCAGCAGACCGAGCTGAAGGGTGCAGCTGTTTCTGACGGAGGTGACTTCGAAGATGGCATCTAATGAGTATGTGATCCCGGAGCACTACGAGGATCTCACTCCTGCTCCGCAGCTCGACCAGAAGACCCTCAACAAGATGGCTTGGCGCTCCTGCTTCCTGCAGGCCTCGTTCAACTACGAGCGTATGCAGGCCGCTGGCTGGCTCTACTCCATCATCCCCGGTCTGGAGAAGATCCACACCAACAAGAACGACCTCGCGGCTTCCATGAGCCACAACCTGGAGTTCTTCAACACCCACCCGTTCCTTGTCACCTTTGTTATGGGCATCGTGCTTTCGCTCGAGCAGAACAAGGTTGACATCCCCACGATCCGCGCCGTCCGCGTCGCCGCAATGGGCCCGCTCGGTGGTATCGGTGACGCCCTGTTCTGGCTGACGCTCGTGCCTATCACGGCCGGCATCACCTCCAACATGGCCATCAACGGCAACGCCGCTGCGCCGATCATCTTCCTGGTGATCTTCAACGCCGTCCAGTTCGCTCTGCGCTTCTGGCTCATGAACTGGTCCTACAAGCTTGGCACCAGCGCTATTGACGCTCTGACCGCCAACATGCAGGCCTTCACGCGTGCCGCTTCCATCATGGGCGTCTTCGTCGTCGGTTGCCTGGTCGTCACCATGGGTGGCACCCAGATCAACCTCCAGATCCCCAACGGCACCACCCGTGGCCTTGCCCCTACTACCGTGATCGTCTCCGAGAAGGAGGCCGAGAACTTCACCGGTATGGAGGGCATCGATACCGAGACCGCTGAGGCCGGTACCATCGCCATGACCGATGAGGACGGCAACGCCCTCACCGCCACCGATGCCGACGGCAACGAGGTCAAGTGCGGCGTCGCCGATCTGGGCAACGGCATGGAGTCCGTGACCTACGCTACCGTCACCGAGGATCCGGTCAACTTCTCTGTTGCCGACACCCTCAACACCATCGTCCCGAAGCTCGTCCCGCTTATGCTTACGCTGCTGCTTTACTACATGTTCGCTAAGCACAGCTGGACCCCGACCAAGGGCATTCTCCTGCTCTTCGTCCTTGGCATCCTGGGCGCTGGTCCGCTTGGTCTCTGGCCGAGCATCTGGTAAGGCTCTAGCTTGAGGGGTGTGTCCCTACGCGGCTCACACCCCGACCCCTTAAGCCATGTGTATGTTAAAAGCCGCGTGCTCGAAAGAGCGCGCGGCTTTTGTTTTCTTGATGATTCGGGTGTGGCAGACAGATAATGCTAAACACCCTAGGTAGTTAGCCGAATTCGAGCAAAAGGGAGGATAGGATGGCGATCGGAGCGCGTAAGCAACCGCTGTACGATCAGCTGGTCGATATTCTGACCGAAAAGATCGACCATGAATATCGCGCCGGTGACATGATTCCTTCCGAGCGCGAACTTTCGGAGCGCTATGGTCTCTCGCGCACTACGGTACGCCTGGCTCTGCAGGAACTGGAGCGTTTAGGACTGGTGGTTCGGCAGCACGGTCGCGGTACCTTTGTGACCGACCGTTCGGCAAAGGCAACCAATCTCATGCAGTCCTACAGCTTTACCGAGCAGATGCGCGCGATGGGTCGCGACCCCGAGACCACGATTCTCGAGTTTTGCGAGATGGAGGCCGATAAAAATCTGGCCGAGCATATGGGATTGCGTATCGGTGATCGCATTTTTAAGCTTAAGCGGCTTCGTTCTGCCGACAACATGCCCATGATGGTCGAACGCAGCTATCTACCAGTTCGTCAATTTCTGTCCCTAAAGCGACCGCTGCTGGAGCGTAAGCCGCTTTACGATGTGATTGAGCAAGACTTTCAGCAAAAGATACGCGTGGCCGAAGAGGAGTTCTATGCGAGCATAGCCCGTCCCACCGACGCCCACCTTTTGGGAATTGTCGAGGGCTCGCCTGTGCTCGATTTGGTCAGGACTACGTATAACGAGTCAAACGAGGTTGTGGAGTACACACTCTCGGTTGCTCGTGCCGATCAGTTTAAATACAAGGTTTACCATCAGCGTAGCGACTAGTGCTCGCATCGTTTCCATATGATGATTCTTTGCATTTAACTGGTTACTACCAGATAACCAACCGAAGTGTATAATTGCACGTCAGAGGATTACTTCTAGAGAGAGGTATTAAAAATGTTCGAGAAGAGTGTCGAGGAGCTCACCGAGCTCGGCGCCCAGATCACCACGGCCGAGATTGCTCAGCAGCCCGAGCTTTGGCGTGATACGCTCAACATCTATCGCGAGAACAAGGAGGCCATCGAGGCCTTCCTGGCCGAGGCTCGCGCTATGGGCGAGGGCCGTCTGTCCGTTGTCTTCACCGGTGCCGGTACGTCCGACTACGTTGGCGATACCTGCGCCCCGTACCTGCGTCACGCTGGCAACACTGATCTCTACGACTTTAAGCCCATCGCCACGACCGACATCGTGAGCGCCCCGCGCGACTTCCTGCGCGCCGAGGATCCCACGCTCGTGGTTTCCTTTGCCCGCTCTGGCAACAGCCCCGAGAGCCTTGCCGCCGTTGCCGTTGCCAAGGAGCTCGTCCACAACGTCAAGTTCCTCAACATCACTTGCGCTCCCGAGGGCAAGCTCGCCGTCGAATCTGCCGATGATCCCAACGCGCTGACGCTGCTCATTCCGCGCGCCAACGACAAGGGCTTCGCCATGACCGGTTCTTATTCCTGCATGACCCTGCTCTCTACCCTTATTTTCGACACTGCCTCTGACGAGCAGAAGGCCGAGTGGGTCGAGACGATTGCCAAGATGGGCGAGGAGGTCATCTCCCGTGAGCCCGAGATCGCCGATTACCTGGCTGGCGACTTCAACCGCGTGACCTACTTGGGTTCTGGCTCCTTCGGTGGCCTTGCCCAGGAGAGCCAGCTCAAGATCCTCGAGCTCGCTCACGGTCTGGTCGCTACTTCCTACGACACCTCCATGGGCTATCGTCACGGACCTAAGTCCTTCGTCGACGATAAGACGCTCGTCTTCGTGTTCGTCAACAACGACGCCTACACCCGTCAGTACGACATCGACATCCTCAACGAGATCGGTGGCGACGAAATCGCTCAGCACACCATCGCCGTTCAGCAGGAAGGTGCCACCGTCTATGAGGGTGAGTCCTTCACCTTTAAGGGCTACGAGGCACTTCCCGAGGGCTACCTTGCTCTGCCGTTCGTGATGTTTGCCCAGGCTATCAGCCTGCTCAACTCCGTGCGCGTGGGCAACACGCCCGATACGCCGAGCCCCACCGGCACGGTCAACCGCGTGGTTAAGGGCGTGACGATTCACCCCTTCACCGCTTAATCGCGTCCCCCTGTAAGGGCGCCCGTCCGCTCATAACGGCGGGCGGGCGCTTTTTGTTTTCCGTGAGCTGGGTATAAGCATCACTACAGTCAACTGCTTTAGAAGCAAGGAGTGCATATGAGCACGTACGCAATTAAGGCTGACAAGTTCTTCTTGCCGGCAGGCCCGCAACTGGGCGGCTATCTTATGGTCGAGGATGGCGTCTTTGGCGTCTGGCAGGCCGACGAGCCCTCTTGCGAGATTAAGGACTACACGGGATCGTGGATCGCACCGGGTATGGTCGATACTCACATCCATGGCTTCTACAACCACTCAACTACCGATAACGATCCCGAGGGCATCGATATCAGCTCGACCGAGCTCGCCCGTCGCGGCACCACCAGCTGGCTGCCCACGACGTTCACCGATGGCGTCGAGCAGATCAAGGACGCCTGCGCCGCCATCGCTCAGGCGGACGAGGGTCGCGGCCCCGACTTCTGCGGTGCTCGCATTCAGGGCATCTACCTGGAGGGCCCCTTCTTTACCATGAAGCACGTGGGTGCGCAGAACCCCGCTTATCTTATCGATCCCTCCGAGGAGGTCTTCGATCAGTGGCAGGAGGCTGCGGGTGGTCGCATCGTTAAGAGCGCCATGGCGGCCGAGCGCGACGGTGCCGCTGCTTATGCGGCTGCTCTGAACGCCAAGGGTGTGGTGACCAGCATCGGTCACTCCGACGCCACCTACGATGAGTGCATCGCCGCCATCAACGCCGGTGCCAGCTGCTTTACGCATACCTATAACGGTCAGCGCGGGCTGCATCACCGTGAGCCCGGTGTCGTGGGCGCTGCCATGTCCACGCCCGAGACCTACGCCGAGATCATCTGTGACGGCAAGCACGTAAACCCTGCCGCCATCAAGGCACTGCTGCAGGCAAAGGGCTGGCAGCACACGGTGCTCATCACCGACTGCCTGGGTTGCGGCGGCATGCCCGAGGGCAGCTACACCAGTGGTGGCATGGACGTCATCATGAAGGACAACCTGTGCTGGCTCGCTGACGGCAAGAGCATTGCCGGCTCGGTGCTCACGCTTGCCCAGGGCGTCAAGAACATCGTCGACTGGGGCATCGCCAGCGCCGATATCGCCATTCGCATGGCAACCGAGGTGCCGGCACGCTCCGCGCACATCGAGGATAAGTGCGGCAGCATCATGCCGGGTCGCGACGCCGACTTTGTCGTGTTCGACCATGAGCTCACCCTCGTCGAGACGTATGTTGGCGGCCAGAGCGTCGGCAACGCCTTTACCGAGTAACGATAGAAAAAGACGGCGGGCCCGAATCTGCTCGGACCCGCCGTATGGGTTAAACGCTCAAAAGCACCTTCACAGTTACAGCTTGTTAGCGATCTTCTTTGCCGTGCGCTTGACGCCGGCCACAAGACCTCCCGCAGGATGCTCCTTTTCGTAGGCTAGACGCTTCTCACGCTTGGCGTACTCTTCGACGATGATGTCGCCATACTCGTCTTCGATCTTGTCGAAGAAGTCGACGGCGCCCTTAATTTCCTCGGCGGTCGGGTGTCCCTTTTGGACACCGCCGGCGAGCTTGAACGGCCCCCACGTATCAAAGCCGGGGCAGCCGTAGACACCCATAAAGATGGCCTGCCTCATGCGGCAGATGCCATCGATATCCTTGCCGTACCACTTGTTTTTGCCACCGTAGGTCATAAGGCCAAACACCTTGTCCTGCGGCTGCAGCACGTTCGTGAGCACGCGTGCCATGTCCTTGTCGATCTCGGAGTAATAGATTCCCGTGGCGACACCGATCAGATGATATTCGTGCAGGTTGGGATACTCGTTTTTGCCAAGCGCCTTGACGTCGAGGGTATCGATCTCGGGGTGTGCCTCGACGATGGCGTCCACGAGCTTTTTCGTATTGCCGTGATGGCGCGAGGCGTAGAGGATGATGGTTCGCATAAGAAGGCCTTTCAGCTGTAATTGCATCAATGTCTGTATGGTACCCCGTTACATGGCTGGGATACCGGACGCGTCGATGAACGTGCGGGTTTGTCCTTTGGTCAGGGCCGAGACGGGTTCTTGCGAGCAAAAAAGCAGTTGTTCGAAAGGATGGGCAATGGAATACGCTCTCTCCAACGATTCGATTTCTATTAAGGTGTCCACGGCTGGCGGTTCGTTTACCTCGATTGAGGCCGGAGGTCGCGAGTATCTGTGGCAGGGCGATCCCGCCGTGTGGTCTGGCCAGGCACCGATTTGCTTCCCGATTTGCGGAGGCTTGCGCGACAACAGCGCCATGACGTTTGCCGGGCATCATGTAAAGCTCGCTCGCCACGGGTTTGCGCGCAAACAGGAGTGGAAGCTGCTGAGCCAAGGCGAGAACGAGCTGGCGATGTGCCTGGCTTCGGAGGATAACGCCGCGCTGCTGAGCGATTATCCGTACCCGTTTAAGCTTGTCGCTCGTTATACGCTCGAGGATACCGCCGTGCGCGTCTCCTATGAGGTGACCAACGAGGGGACCGAGGACATGCCGTTCTTTATCGGCGGTCATCCCGGCTTTAGGTGTCCGCTCGATGAGGGCGAGGCCTATACGGACTACGAGTTGCGCTTTGAGAAAGACGAGGCTGCGGAGCTCTGCACCGCCGTTCCCTCGACTGGCTTGATTGACGTGGCAAACCGCTCCAAGAACCCCATGGTGGGAAAGACGCTGCCCCTGTCGCACGAGCTCTTCGATTTTGCGGAGACCATCTTTGACGTGCTCGAGAGCCGTCAGGTTACGCTTTCTAAGAAGGGGGAGGACAAGGGCGTCCGCCTGAGCTTTGAGGGCTTCCCGTATCTCATTGTGTGGAGTAAGCCCGAGGGCGATTTTGTTGCAGTTGAACCCTGGGGCGGCCTCTCGACCTGCTCCGATGAGGACGACGTACTTGAGCATAAGCGCGGCTGCCTTGTCGCCAAGCCCAAGGAGACCATCGTACGCTCGTTCACGATTGAGATTCTGTAATTCCGTTTTGTCGACTCGTATCGCGAGGCACAAGGAGCCTGCGAGATAAGGAGCTAAAAATGATCCTCACCGTTACGATGAACCCGTCTGTCGATACGCGCTATCAGCTCGATGAGCTCATTATCGACGACGTCAACCGCGTGACGCCCGAAAAGACCGCCGGCGGCAAGGGCCTCAACGTGGCCCGTGTGCTGGGTCAGCTGGGCGACGACGTTGTGGCAACCGGTCTACTCGGCGGCCACATGGGCGCCTACATGGCTGAGCTCATGGACGCCAACGGTATTAACAACGACTTTGTGCCCATCAAGGGCGAGACTCGAATTTGCCTCAACATTCTCCACGCCGGCAACCAGACCGAGCTGCTCGAGAGCGGCCCGACAATTGCCCCCGAGGAGCTCGATGCCTTTACCGCCAAATTTACTGAGCTTGCGGGCAAGGCCGACGTTGTCACCATTTCGGGTTCTCTGCCCCGCGGTGTCGAGGCAGACTACTATGCCAAGATCACGGGCATTGCCGAGAACGCCGGCGCCAAGGTGCTGCTCGATACCTCGGGCGCTTCGCTCGAGGCCGCCCTTAAGTCCGAAATTAAGCCCGAGCTGGTCAAGCCTAACCTGACCGAGATCAACGGCCTTCTGGGCACGAGCTTTACCACCGACGATGTGGACGAGCTCCGTGCCGCGCTCGCCTCTGACGCCCGTTTCTCCGATATCCCCTGGGTCGTCGTGTCCATGGGCGCTGCCGGCTCCGTTGGCTTCCACAATGGCCGTGCGTTCCGCGCAAAGACGCCCGATATCCCTGCCGTTAACGCCACGGGCTCTGGTGACTCCACTATCGCAGGCTTCGCACATGCCATCGCTGCTGGCGCAGACGACGAGACGGTGCTGCGTACCGCCAACACCTGCGGCAAGCTCAACGCCATGGATCCCATGACCGGCCATCTGGTCATGGACCGTTGGGACGAGGTCTACAACGGCGTTGTCGTGACTGAGCTGTAAGAGTTTGGGCGACGGCTCCGGCATCGCTTGCTAGCTCATGTTGACGACAAGTGCGGTAGCATTATGCCGGGGCGCGACGCCGACTTTGTCGTGTTCAATCCCGACCTTACCCTGGTCGAGACGTATGTGGGTGGCAACAGCGTCGGTAACGCGTTTATCGAGTAGCCGCCAAAGGAACGATCCGAGAGGGGATTTAGATGATTTACGGTGCACTGGGCGATATCGAGGAGTACCGCGGAATGCTCAAGGGCCTCGACGTGCTGATTGATTGGCTCGAGGAGAACGATCCGGCGGAGCTCGAGGTCGGCAGCCATCCGATTCTGGGCGACAAGGTCTTTGCGAACGTCATGGCTCCTACGACGCGTCCCGAGGCCGAGGCTCACTATGAGACGCATCAGCGCTATCACGACCTGCAGATCGACATTGAGGGTCGCGAGGCCTTTAAGGTTGCCACGGGCAGCCTGACGCTGGTCCAGGAGTTTGACGAGAAGGACGACTACGATCTGGTCGATTCCGACGCCTCGATTGCCGGCGATCTTGCTGACGATAAGTTTGCGCTGTTCGTTGCCGGCGAGCCTCACATGCCCACGCTCGAGTTCCCGGGCGATGGCGCGCAGCCGGTCAAGAAGATCTGCTTTAAGCTGCTTGCAGACGCTTACTGGGAGGAGTAGCGCACTGCTCGTGAGCTAGCGTGATTTCCCTTGGGGAACGCGTTTGAGCCCCGCTGATCGCGGTCCCCTTGGGGATTGCGGTTGGCGGGGCTTGTTGTTGAGTAGGGGAGTTGCCGACGGCGTTGTGCTTGGATTGGCGGATGCGCGCTCGAAATCGGCAACAAAAAAGCCGCCCGAAGGCGGCTATCTTGTGCAATGGAGCCAGCGACCGGGCTCGAACCGGTGACCCCCGCTTTACGAGAGCGGTGCTCTACCAACTGAGCTACGCTGGCGGCCATGTGATGACGCAACTGAGGCGTCAACGGCTGTCTATAATACGGGACATCGCACATCCGCGCAAGTGTTCTGACGGCTTTTCTCACTTTAAATGCACTAATATTGGAGACGTGATGTCTTGCTCTTACGGGTCTCAAACAGAATGGGGTGGCGATGGCTCAACCCAAGATTCTTCTCACACGCATCGATGACCGGTTTATTTACGGGCAAGACGTTGAGCTGTGGAACGAAGTCGTGGGTTCCAACCTTGTTTTAATCGTCAACGATGAGATTGCGGCTGATTCGCGCAAGTGGGCCCCTATGAGGGTGGCGACACCCGAGGGTGTCTGGACGCGGTTTTTCTCGGTGCAAAGGACTGTCGACATCATTCATACCGCAACGCCGCGCCAAAGGATTCTCATCATGGTGGCGTCGCCCACGGATGCACTCGCGCTGGTTAAGGGTGGTGTGCCGATCACCAAGATCAGCATTGGCCATATGCAGGCGGGGGAGGGCAAGCACCCCATAACGCCCGCAGTCGCCGTAGACGGCGCAGATGTCGCCTCCCTCAAAGAGCTGCAAAAGCTCGGCATAGAACTAGAAATTCGCTACCTCCCCAGCTCCAATCCCGACCCCATCCAACTAGTCATTTAAGAACGTCCCCAATGACTAGGTAGCAAAGCGCCCGTCGGCGGTGGTGCCGGCGGGCGCTGCTGTGCGATATGTCGCGCTGTGGGCTTAGTGCCTCATAAAGTGGTATTCGATCACATTGCTGTAGGGGTGACCCGGGCCCACAATGCCCTGCGGGAACAGCGGCTGGTGCGGCGTGTCAGGGTACATCTCTGCCTCGAGGGCAAAGCCGGCGCCCCAGCCATAGTTGGCATCGTCCTTGGCGTGCTCGTCGCCCAGCCAGTTGCCGGTGTAGAGCTGCACGCCCGGGGCGGTGGTGTAGTAATCCAACTCACGACCGGTCCACATCTCCTCGACGTGCATCGCGCGGCGCAGATTACGGCCGTACTGATAGCCATCGATGCACAGGCAGTGATCGTAGCCACGGGCCTGCTTAATCTGCGGGTCGTCGGCTTCCATGCCAGGAGCGACGGGGCGCAGCTCACGGAAGTCAAACGGCGTGCCTTCGACCGGAGCGATCTCGCCGGTGGGGATGTTCTGCTCGTTGATGGGCAGGTAGTGGGCAGCGTTGGCAACAAAGAAGTGCTCGCAGTCCATGCCGGCGTTATGGCCGGCAAGGTTAAAGTACGTGTGGTTGGTCATGGACACGTAGGTGGCGCGGTCGCTCTCGCAGCCATACTCGATGCGAAAGACGCCGGTGCGTGTAACGGTAAACACGGCCGTAAAGGTGCGGTTGCCGGGAAGGCCCAGTTCGCCATCCTCAAGCGAGGTGGTCATGCGCACGGCGTTATGGGCCTCGTCGAGCTCAACGTCCCACACGCGTTTATGCAGACCGTGCTCAAGATCGCTGTGCAGGTTGTTGGCGCCCTCGTTGGCGGGCATATGCCAGTCCGTGCCGGCGATGGTGATCGTGGCGCCCGCGGTGCGGTTTGCCACGGGGCCGATGGTCGCGCCAAAGCAGGCGGGGTTGTCAAAGTAATCCTCGAGCTTATCGAAGCCCAGCACCACATCGCGCACGTTGCCGGGAATGTCGGGCACGTCGACACCAAGCACGGTGGCGCCATAGTCCATAATGCGAACGCAGATCTCGGGCCCGTTGAGGGTGTAACGATGAACGGGGGTACCGCACGGCGCGGTGCCGAAAAGCTCGGAAGTGATCATTTGGTTCCTAACATCGAGGTATTTCCGACAAACTGTAGCGCGAACAGGCGAGATTATCACTACACCCCACTAAAGCAGGGGGTATTTTTCTCAAAAAAGTGATGATTGGAGCTGTGCGGGCGTTCATTTTTGACGCGCATGGGTCTGATACAATTTGTTCGTTACTGTTTGAATGATATGCACGCATAGAACGGCGAGGATTCATCGTGATTAAGGCAGAGCGACAGGATAAGGTTCGTCAGCTGCTCGATGAGCAGGGCACGGTTTCGGTTAAGGAGATTTCGGATGCGTTAGGTGTCTCGGACATGACGATCCGTCGCGACCTTGAGGAGCTTGCAAGCCTGGGCGAGATCGAGCGCGTGCACGGCGGCGCCCGTAGTGCGCAGAGTCGCCCGCACGCTATGTTGCGCCATGAGTATTCGCACAGTGAAAAGCGCACTAAGCATGCCGAGGAAAAGCTGCAGATCGCGCGCCGCGCCGTTGGGCTCATCGAGGAGGGCTCGACCATCTTTTTGGGGACGGGCACTACAGTTGAGCAGATGGCCTCGATGCTGCCGGCGTGCCGCCTACGCATCGTGACTAATTCGCTTTCGGTGTTTAATCTGCTCGAGGCGCGCGAAGACTGCGAGCTGTGTCTCGTGGGCGGTATGTACCGTCGCCGCACTGCCGCCTTTGTGGGCCCCACGGCCGAGGACACCTTGCGCGCACTGGGGATCGACGCAGCCTTTATCGGCGCAAACGGCATTCTGGACGGCGACGTGTCTACGTCTAACATGGAAGAGGGCCGCATCCAGCAGCTCGCCTTTAGCAAGGCCGATTCACGCTACCTCATCGCCGACTCCAGCAAGATCGGCAAGCGCGACTTCTACACCTTCTGCCGCCTGGACAGTTTGGACGCCGTGGTGTGCGAGCCGGGTATCGCCGCCGAGGATCGTGTCGCCATCGAGGAGCACACGCAGGTCATTTGCTAGCTAGCGCTACGGGATTGCCAACAGGCGATGCGGGAGGACTTTTACCTCCTGTCATTGTGGAAACCAGCGCGTCAGCGCTACGCGATATGACGCGCAAATGAGGATTCCACTATCAAATCGTCTCAACCTGTAACAGGTAGGGGTGAAACCACCAACCAGATGTTGCAGATTGAGATTTTTGACCCGGCCTATTCCGTTTGTCTCGATCTATAACAGCTAGGACCGAATAATTCAGCTAGTTGTTACAGATTTAGATTGGGGATATTGACCTGTGCATTCATCTCAATCTGTAACATCTAGACGTCCAAAACCGGTCTTAGTGTTACAGATTGAGACAATTCGGCGGGGTCTACCTTGTTTGTCTCGATCTGTAACGGTTAGGACTTAAAAACTCGGCTACGTGTTACAGATCGAGACAAAAGAAAAAGAACATTAGGACTTGAAAATAAAGTTTTGATAAGGGATTCGCCCAGTTAAGACGGTGCGGCAGACAATTGAGATTAGTTTGCCTCCGGAGTCGTAAGCATAATGAGTCAGTTCGATGACCGGAAGTTTTGCAACACCATAATTACTGGCTTCGGAATCGCTAAGCAGACGTGCTCTATAGCTTTCCCTAACAGATTGGATAGACTTGGACAAGTCGTCCATGATTCTGCTAAATGCCTGAAAATCTAACTGGTTATTCGGAACGCGCGACTTTGAAATGAAGAACGTATCAGCGCCTATGAAGCTGCCTTCAAGTTCGTAGGTCAATTCAAGACGCTGAATTTCATCGCGACTTTGACATCCAAATTGTTGGAGCATCATTACGGAAATTGGACGACCTGATGTGAGGCCGCCGAAATGTTTGGTGATGGCATCCGGATCAACGCCATCGCAATGGCTTGCAAAGTCAAAGTCTAAAAGTGAATTGAGCTCGCTAACGCGTTTCGGTGCAACAAACGATCCCTTACCTTGGATTCGATAGATACTTCCACGACGCTCCAGCTCACTCATGGCAAGTCGGACGGTTGTTCTGCTTACGGCGTATTCGTCGCAGAGTTCCATTTCTGTTGGAAGTTTATCGTCTGCTTCATATTCATCGACGATCTGCTTGAGCAGCGCGTCGGTGAGCTGTAAATAGAGTGGCCGTTTTTCGTGTGTATCGAGCATTAGAGCCTCAGTTTGCATGTTGGTTATACCTGATGGTTGCCTCAGTCGGGATGTAACGTGGGCAAGGTAACCTTAACGTATCACAGAGCGGCTCAGCATGACGATCTGATGCCTGTATCCACGAAGGGCTTGTCCGAGCGTGAAGATATTCTGGGGTAGGCAAATACCGTTCATGGAGTCCCCGATATGTTGGAGGTCAGCGCCGGCTGCTTTTGCTGCAAGGCCTATTTTCTTAATGGTCTCGCTGTCGCAGGAGTCTTGACTCGTCCCGTTTGCCGCCATGACGAGAACCTTCTCTTCAATTGACTTGCCTACGTTGTGGGATCGTACAAAGTCTACGATGGCGCGCAGGTCTGCTTCTTGGAAGCAAGGGACGGTGTAGGGGGCTGGCACGAGAAGGATATCGACGCCGAGGTCAACAAACTTGCGCGCAATTTCGAGCGTCATGACAGGTTCTGCAACGCCCGCTCCATGCATTTTTCCGGCTATGACCAGGCCATTGAAATGCTCTTTGGAGAGTTTAATCGAATGGGCGATTGCATCGTTGGAGACGCCGGTTCCAGGGTTGCCCGTCAGGCAGATAAAATCAAATCCGAGTTCGTTAGCCTTTTCTAAGGTCTTGGGAGAGACGCGACGACCCATGGGGATTTCCGTTCGGGATTCAGACATCTCTGCCTCGTTATCAACTGGCTCCAGATTGACGCCAATGGGCCTTCCGCATGCTCGCTTCACCCAAGTGACCGGGTTTTCATTGAGATCATCTGGAATACCGGCAATAACTGGATCGAACACATCGAGCGCGTTAAACAGAAGCAGGTCGGCACCTGCGGCACGTTCGATTTCTGCATTAGTAACGCCGCCGAGAAATTGGGAAGAGGGTACGTTTTCCGCCATGATGGTACGTCCCTCGGAAGCCAGAATTGCCTGTTTTAGATCCATGGGTGACGTGGCGGCAAAATCGGATGCGGACATGTTCAGTAATCGTTTGGGCATTGTTACTTCCTTTGACTAGAACGACAGGCTTGTGACATTGTCTCTAATATTGTTACAACAATATATTCAATATGTTATATCCAATCGTTGAACGGTTGCAAACTTATTGTACTGCTCGGAAAAAATAGCCCATAGCTGGGAAAACCTTAAATTAATCAACTACCGTTCACCGAATAAGTATTTGAATTCTTGACATATCGACAAAGCGGAAAAAGAATTGGTTATGACAAATCGCGCAAATGATATTACATTTCGCACAAGAACGTATTCACTTACATAAGTGGATACAAACGGGGACGACGACGGTTGAGTCCGGATAAATCGTTGTGTGCCCGGGAATCATGAAAGGATGTGTTATGGACGCTATCGTCAAATTCCTTGAAAAACACCAGCCCCTCTTCGACAAAATCTCGAGGAACATTTATCTGGTGGCGATTAAGGATGGCTTTCTCTCGAATATGCCAATTGTGCTGTTCTCGAGCCTGTTCCTTCTTCTTTCGACGCTCCCTGCCTATGTAGGCATCACGCTTCCGTCTGAGGTGCTGGATTTCTTCAATAAAATCTATGCATATACCATGGGACTTCTTGGCATTATGGTGGCCGGCACCACGGCGAGCTCACTTGCCATGTCGATGAACCGTCGCATGCCTTCGGGTAAATCTCTCAACCCCACCTCGTGCATGGTTTGTGCCATGTGCGGCATGCTCTTGCTATCGGTGACGAACGATGTTGTCTCGATTGGCGGAGCAGATACATCTGTTTTTGAAACCGGCTATATGGGAACCAAGGGTTTTCTCGCTGCGTTCGTAGCCGCATTCTTGACCGTTAATATCTATAAGGTGTGCATTAGCCATAATGTGACGATCAAGCTTCCCAAAGAGGTCCCTGGCTCTATTGCGCAGAGTTTTCGCGATATCTTTGCATTTGGGTTTTCGATCCTTGCGTGCGCTTTTATCGATCTTGCGAGCCGCAAGCTGCTTGCTGTGCCGTTCGCCAATTTGGTATCCGCTCTCATCTCGCCGCTGTTCTCCGCGGTCGACACCTATCCTGGCATGGCGCTTATCGAAGGCGCGGTCGCGCTTTTCCAATTTATGGGTATCCACGGTGCTTCGGTTGTCATGAGTCCGATCAATGCTGCGCTCTACGGCAATACCGTTACCAATCTTGAGGTTTTCCAAGCAGGTGGACACCCGTCAATTGCTCTCACGCAGGACTTTACAAGCTTCATCGGCGGTCTGGGCGGTTCTGGCTGCACGTTCATCGTTCCTATTATCCTGATCATGTTTATGCGCTCCAAGCAGCTTAAAGCCATGGGCAAGGCATCGATTATCCCGGTGATTTTTGGAGTTAACGAGCCCGTTATCTTCGGTATGCCGATTGTTCTCAATCCCTATATGTTCGTGCCCTTCCTAGTGGCTCCTATGGTCAACGCCATTATCGGTAAATTTTTCATTGACGTCATTGGAATGAACGCCCCCATGTATACCATGCCGTGGGCGCTTCCCGGCCCAATTGGTGCGTTCCTCACCACGGGTCTCGATCTGCGTTCTCTCGTATTGATGGCAGTGCTGTTGGTCGTTGACTTTGTGATTTACTATCCGTTCTGCAAGGCGTATGACCATCAGCTTTGTTTGGAAGAGTCTGCAAAGGAGACTGCAGGAAACTCGGATGCAGATGCTATTGCCGCACAGGAAAATGTCGCAAAAGCTCTCGAGGCGGTAAAGGACAAGGCGGAGCAGATCCGCGTGCTTGTGCTTTGCCAGGGTGCCGGCACTTCGACTCTCTTGGCAAATGCTCTTCGCGAAGGTGCCGCTGCTAAGGGTATCGATTTGGTTTCTCAGTCCGGTGCGTACGGAAGCCACTATGAGACGATGGATCAGTACAACGTGATTGTTCTGGCGCCCCAGGCACGCATGTACTATGACGCTATGAAGGCCGATACTGATCGCCTTGGAATTAAACTGCTCACCACAAGGGGCAAGGAGTATATCGACCTTACCAACGATCCCGAAGGTGCAATTGACTGGATCGTTCAGGAGCTGGCCAAATAGTGGATGCACTTCGTCGTTGATTCGTCGGTATATGGTACGGCCCCGCAGCTTATTGAGCTGCGGGGCCGTATTTCGTTGGGTATCTAATTGAGACAATGAGCGCAACCGTCGTGAGATCGCATTGGCGCTCTCCGAGTCACCGACAAACTGCCTTCTATCTATGTGACCAATTCGCTTTCGGCCTTTAGCCTGCTCGAGGCGCGCGAGGATTGCGAGCTGTGCCTGGTGGGCGGCATGTACCGTCGCCGCACCGCCGCCTTTGTGGGCCCCATGGCCGAGGATGCCCTGCGCGCACTAGGGATTGACACGGCGTTTATCGGTGCCAACGGCATTCTGGACGGCGACGTGTCCACGTCCAACATGGACGAGGGCCGCATCCAGCAGCTCGCCTTTAGCAAGGCCGATACGCGCTACCTCATCGCCGACTCCAGCAAGATCGGCAGGCGATACTTCTGCCCCCCCCTGCCGGCGCAGGGGTACCGCTTTAAAATGACGCGTAAATGACTTTGGGCAACAAGGATGAGGCTATTCTGAGATATGACTAGACTCCGTATTTCGTCTTTATGTCCATTGAGAATGAATCGTAGTCTTCATAGAGCCCTTCTCTGCTTTCATCCTCGGCGTGGTTTACACGTTCAAGGAGTTTATCCTTTGGAGACTCTTTTGTTATTGCGGCCTCGCCATCGGGTATTGTGGCTTGTAAGAATAGTTCTAGAGCATGGGCGTCTTTGAGTATGTAGCCCGTCGAACGACCCGCTCCTGTTTTTTCGATTGCGCTGCAACTAACAAGCTGACCGAGGGTTCGTTTAACGGTTACCTCGCTGATATCGGGGCAGTTGGACCGGATGTCGGATTTCTTAATGACGCCGGGTCTCTGTTGAAATAGAACAGCGATGCGCGCTTGCTTCGACATGGGACGAGTGCTTGATTCAATTAAGGTACGCTGCTCGAGCTGTCGGTAGGCGGCCAGGGTTGTTCCGAGCATGAAACGGATAAAGGGTACTTCGGTGTTTTGATTTTCATTCCATCCAGTGGAGCTTGCAGCGAGGGCGTTGTAGTAAAGCGCTTTGTTGTCTTCAATAAGTCGCTCGATGCTGATGTAACGCGCAACGTCGTATCCAGTCTTTTCGAGCAGCAGCGTTGTAAGGAGCCGACTCATCCTGCCATTGCCATCGTTGAAGGGATGAATGCTAACAAAATCGAAGATAAAGCGGAGCGATATAAGGAGGGGATCGCAAACTTGGCGAGATAAAGCATCGTTGAGGGACTGGCAGGCTTCTTTAATAAGTCCCGGGGTTGCTAGAGCCGAAGGGGGCCTAAAGCGCACAAATCGATTACCTTGATCGTCAATGGAGACGATTTCGTTATCGCCATCTTTCCAATGGCCTCCATACGAGATTGCCGTGTGCGCCATGAGGTCACGATGCAACTGCAGAATGACCGATGGCGTTACGGGAATGGAATCGTGTTGCTCGTGAATAAGCGACAGCACATCTCGGTATCCAGCGATTTCTTCCTCTGCACGGGAGCTTGGCTTGGCGGAATACGCCATGATCGCTTTGAGTCTTTTTTGGGTGGTAACAATTCCTTCAAGTCCGTTGGAGGATCGGGTGCTTTGGATCTTAGCCTCCTCCATTAGGGACGATAGAAGCTCGGGTTTGACTTGACTCAGAGCAAGCTGACGGCCTTTATGCTCGCGTATCGAGAGGAGGAGGTTGGTGATTGGAGTTGCTTCGAGTTCCGCTGGGACTGTGGTGTAATCGAACTGACGCATGCGGCTCCTTTCGGTATCACGAACATACTTTCGATATCATAATATCATTAAATGATACCGAAAGTATGTTCGTGATACCGAAAACTGGAAACCATGGTTCATAACTGCTTGGAAAGTTCGGATTTGACTATCTTATTGTCTCGATCTGTAACAGGTAGACGGTCGAAAGTGGGCTATGTGTTACAGATTGAGATATTTCTGCTCGGGCGTTCTGTTTGTCTTGATCTGTAACAGCTAGGGCCGAAAATCCCTGCTAGATGTTACAGATCGAGATAAACGGCCCGCACGGGCTCACCAAAAACAAAAAGGCCGCATGCGAACCCGTGGAGGGATTCGCATGCGGCCGACAGGGGGTATGCGGCAAAAGTTAGGCCATGAGCAGGCCGGTCTCCGCGACGTTCTTGTACCAGTACGCGCTCGCCTTGGGATAGCGCTTCTGGGTCTCAAAGTCGATGTAGAACAGGCCATAGCGCTTGTTATAGCCGTTGGTCCAGGAGAACTGGTCCTGCAGAGACCACACGAAGTAACCGTCGACGTTTACGCCGCCGTCGATTGCCTTGAGGATCCATGCGAGATGCTGACGCATGTAGTCGATGCGAGGGGCGTCGTCGATAAAGCCGTCCTCAAAGTCGTCCTTATAGCCCATGCCGTTCTCGGTGATGTAGATCTTCTTGTAGTTGGGGTAATCGTTCTTAATGCGGAGCAGCAGGTCGTAGAGACCCTCGGGATAGATAATCCAGTCCCAATCGGTGGTGGGTACGCCTTCGCGCACGCATGACTCGCCCACGCCCTTGAGGAACCAGCGCGAGGAGCCCTTGTCGCCGGTGCCATTGTGGTTGATGTCGTTTTCGCCCTCGGCGGCACGCAGGAACTGGCACTTGTAGGTGTTGACGCCCAGGCAATCGTTGTAGGGGAGCGCGGCGGTCAGCGCGGCGATGTCCTCGTCGCGGACGTCGAGCTCGCCGCCGGCGATATGGGCCAGCTTGGTCGCAGCCTCCATGGTGTCGGCTGCATAGTGGCCGCGGAAGGTGGCGTCGAGTACCCAGCGGTTGTTGATGACGTCGGCCATGCGAGCTGCCTCGCAGTCGGCGGCGTTGTTGGGATCGAGGGGATACTTGGGCTCCAGGTTCTGGACAATGCCGATCTCACCCTCAAAGCCGCCCTCATGGAAGGCGACGACGGCCTTGGCGTGGGCCACCATCATGTTGTGCATGAGCTGGAAGGCCTTGTCCAGGCGATACTTCTCGCCGTGCGGCCAGTTGCCGACGATAAAGCTGCCCTCGGCGGTTGCGGGAATCTCGTTAAACGTGAACCAGTGCTTGACCTCGGTGAACTCGGCAAAGCAGAACTTGGCGTACTCGACAAAGGCGTCGATCGTCGTGCGCGTCAGGAAGCCCTCGCCGCCGTCCTGGTAAAAGGCCTCGGGCGTATCAAAGTGATCGAGCGTGACATAGGGGATAACGCCGGCTTTGTTGCAGGTGGCGAAAAGCTCATGATAGAAGGCGACACCCTCGTGGTTGATCTCGCCAGTGCCGTTGGGGAAGATGCGGCTCCAAGCGATGGAGACGCGGATACCGTTGATGCCGAAGCGCTGGCACAGGTCGATATCGACCGGGTACTTGTTGTAGAAATCGCTTGCGGGATCGGGGGAGAAGCGACCCTGAGCTGCCAGGAAATCGTCCCAGGGCACTTTGCCCTTGCCGTGCGTGCGGGTCTCGCCCTCAACCTGGTAAGCGGCGGTGGCGCCGCCAAACACAAAGCCGTCGGGGAACTGCATGGGGTTGGTCATGAGTCATCCTTTCTGTGGGATTCGAATAGGGAGAGGTGCCCGAACTGGGGATCCGGGCACCAACAGAGGGAGGAACCTAGTCGAGGTTCTCGCGGAGCCACTTGATGGCGCCAGCGGGGTCGCGAGTAAGGTCGATATATTCCTTACCGCGCGGGGCGAGCAGCTTAATGCCCAGGCGATCGGTGTCGGCCTTCATGTCGTTGTAGTAGCTACGGACCTGCGGGGCAAGCACGATAACGTCGTACTGATCCATGATGGCAGTGTGCTGGCCATAGGCGCCTGCGGAGGAAGCGATGTTCTCTCCGGTCTGCGCGGCACCTTCCTTGATGGCGTTGGCAAGCATGGCAGAGGTGCCGGCGCCGGCGCACAGGACGAGGACCTTCAGACCGTCGACATCCTTCTTAGCGGATGCATCGGCAGCGGGCTCGGGCTGATCGGCGACAGGCTTGCTGTCAGCGGCAGCGGCGGTCGGCTCGACGGCAGCGGTGGCCTGCTCGACAGCGGGCGCAGAGGTGCTGGCGGCGATGGTGGCAGCACCATCGGACTCGAGACCCAGCTCGGCGGCGCGCTCGGCTTCCTGGTCGCAGAGCAGCTTATCGTATGCCTTCAAGAACGGCAGGTAGATGATGGCGTCCAGCAAGATGATGATCGCGACAAATACCAGGGCGATAAGCTGGAAGTTCGTGGTGATGAAGATGCCGATGGGGGCAGGGGTAGCCCAAGGCACCACGAAGGAGAAGCCGTTCATGCCCACGTTGTCGATAAAGAACTTGGCAACACTTACGTTGACGCAGCCGGCGGCAACAAAGGGGATGAGCATGTAGGGGTTGAGGATCATGGGCGCGCCAAAGAGCAGCGGTTCGTTGACGGCGAAGGCAACAGGAACAATCGAGGCCTTACCGACGGCTTTGAGCTGCTTGGACTTCATAAAGAGAATCAGCAGAAGCGGAACGATGAACGTGGCGCCGGTGCCGCCGAACTCACCCACGAGCGACATGTTAAAGGTGAGGGAGTGGGCGGGGTGGCCACCGGCCAGCAGAACCTGCAGGTTCTCGGCCTGGTTGGCAAGACGGATGGGGTCGATGCCCGGCTGGACAATCGAAGGGCCGTGGACACCGATGAACCAGAAGAACGCGGTGGCTGCCTGAATAAGGATGAGTCCGGGGTAGGTCTCTGCCGCAGTGAAGAGCGGGGAGAGCAGTTTGATAAGCAGCTCGGAGAACGGAACGCCCATGAGGTTGCGCACAACCACATCGATGATGCCGCAAATGATGACAGCGCCGCCAAAGGGGATGATGTCGCGGAAGTTCTGTGCGATGGCGCCCGGAACCTCCTTGGGCAGCTTAATGGTCAGATCGCGCGAGACGCAGAACTTATAGACCCACACGGTAATGAACGCGGCGATATAGGCCGAGAACAGACCGCGCGTACCCATGCTGGTGCAATCGAAGACAGAAAGCTCGGAGCCGTTGAACTTGGTGGTGAACTGCGTAACAGCGAGCAGCAGCATGCTGCACTGGGCGGCAACCATGGTGGAGCCGTCGTTGAGCACCTTGCCGGCGGGCATGCGACGGTTCATGGAAGCCGTAAAGTTCTTGGCGGTGGTGCCGGCAACCATGATGCCCATGACGCCCATGGTGAAGTTGTACAGCTTGTTGCACCAGTCGATGAGCGGCTGGGGCAGCGTGATGCCAACTACGCCGGGAAGGGTGGCGATCAGCAGGAAGATCGAAGAGGTGAGGACGATGGGCATGCACCCAAGGAATCCGTCTTTGATGGCCTGGAGGTAGATGTTTCTCGAGATCTTCTCGAAGAACGGCTGATGCTTTTCGAGCATCTTTACGATGGCGTCCATAGAGCTCCTTCGCTACTAGATGCGCGATGCATGTGGATGGAACTGGTCGTCGATGGATGGTCAGGACTGCCCGGAAACCTTCCTGCTTAAGGAAGGCATTGTGAAATGACAACGTTGTCATTTCGTTAATGACAACGTAAGACATTTTTGGAAGAGCAACAAGGATTTACAGGTGAACGGTCGATATCGTCCGATAAACGGCTGATTTATCAGTCAGGCAGGTAGTGTATGCTAGAACGCAAAATAAAAGCGATAGAGAACCGAGTGGAGAAGCAGTGGCAACGATGGACAAGAAAAATGTCTCAATGAATGATGTGGCGATTGCCGCGGGCGTTTCTCTCAAGACGGTGTCTCGTGTGATCAATGAGCCCGATAGCGTGCGAGAGTCGACACGCGATAAGGTCCACTCGGCCATGGAGGCGCTCGGGTTTCGAGCCAACTTTGCTGCGCGTTCGCTCAAGTTGGGCCGTTACGGGTGCATCGGCGTGGTGATGTTCCACTTGTCGGGCGGTGCCGTGGACATGATTGACGGTATCGCCGATGCCGCCGAAGAACGCGGCTTTGCGCTCACGATGATTAAGAAGTGCGCAGGGGAGAAGATGACCCTTGCCGACGCGGCGCGCAGGATGTCGCAGCTGCCTGTTGATGGCATGATCTTCAACCTGCGTCAGATGGTCGATGACTTTGATACCTTTGAGGCGCCGAAAGACCTCAAGACGGTGATTATTACGCCGATGGAGCATCCTACCTGCTCCACCGTCAGTGACGACCAAGAGGGCGGCGCGCGTATGGCGTGCGAGTACTTCTTGAATCACGGGCACAAGAACGTGTACTTCGTCTCTGGTAAAAAAGAGTCGCTGTCGAGCCAGTGCCGTATGAAAGGTTGGCGTGCGGCACTCGAGGCGCGTGGCATTGAGCCGCCCGAGCCTCTGCAAGGCGATTGGAATGCGGATAGTGGCTATGCCGCGGGCCTTGTGCTTGCCGATAAACCCGATTGCACGGCGGTCCTCGCTGCTAACGACTGCATGGCAAACGGCGTGATGATGGCTCTACGTGACAAAGGGTTCAGTGTGCCCAATGATGTGTCTGTGATCGGCTTCGACGATGAGCTCTGCAAGACGATTCCCAACTCGATTCTGACGTCGGTGAAGTTTCGCCACCGCGAACTGGGCATCCGTGCGCTTAACGAGGTCGTCGCAGGTCTGGAAGCCCCGAGCTCCAGAAGTCGTACGCTCGTCTCGGGCGTGTTGGTCGAGCGTTCCAGCGTAAGGGATCTGCGGGCGTAGGGTTTTTCGGCCCGTTCGTCTCAATCTGTAACAGTTAGGACCGAAAAACTCAGCTAAATATTACAGATTGAGATATTTCTGCTCGGGCGTTCTGTTTGTCTCGATCTGTAACAGCTAGGACCGAAAAACTCGGCTAGATGTTACAGATTGAGATGAACAGGAGGACGGGTGCGGTCTAAACAAAATGGCCCGCGCATCACACATCGATGCACGGGCCATTTATTGTCTGCAAGCGGCAGGTGGTGTCAGCGTCTTATGCCTCGAGGTTTTCCTCGATCCAGGCGACGGCACCCTTGGGATCCTTAGTGAGGTCGATGTACTGTTTGCCCTTGGGCGACAGCAGCGTGATGCCCAGGCGGTCGGTGTCGGCCTTCATCTCGTTGTAATAGGTGCGAACCTGCGGAGCCAGGACGATGACGTTGTACTGGTCCATGATGGCGTAGTGGCTGCCGTAGGCACCGGCGTTGGCGGTAATGTCGATGCCCAGCTCGTCGGCGCCTTCCTTAAGCGCGTTGGCGAGCAGTGCAGAGGTGCCGGCGCCAGCGCACAGAACCAGAACCCTCAGATCCTTGCCCTTAAGGGCGGACGGAGCTGCGGAGGCCTCAGTGGCAGAAGCGGTCTCGACAACAGGAGCCTCAACGGCGGGGGCGGCAGCGGTCTTGACGGCCTTGGTCTCCTCGGCCTCTTCTTCGGCCAGGGTCTCGGCCTCCTGCTTGCACAGGACGTTGTCGTAGGCCTTGCAGAACGGGTAGTAGATCAAGAAGTCAACGACCAGCAGGACGACAACCAGGACCAGAGAGATCGGCTGGAAGTTGGTGTCGATGAAGGTGCCGATCGGTCCGGGGAGTGCCCACGGCATGGCATAGATAAAGCCGTTCATGCCCAAAAAGTCGATGAAGAACTTACCAATGAGGACGTTGGCCACGGGGGCAAACAGGAACGGGATCAGGAAGTACGGGTTGAGGATGATGGGCGCGGCGAACAGCAGCGGCTCGTTGACGGCGAACATCACGGGCACGACAGAGGCTTTGCCGACGGCCTTGAGCTGCTTGGAGCGCATAAAGAGCAGGAAGATGATCGGGACAATGAACGTGGCACCGGTGCCGCCGAGTTCGCCGATGTAGTTACCGAAGTTTTCGGTCAGGGCGAGGGCGGGGTGACCGCCGGCCTGCAGCGTGGCGAGGTTGGTGGTGATGTTGCCAAACAGCGCGGCGTTGAGGGCAGGCTTAACGACCGAGGGGCCGTGGATGCCCATGAACCAGAACAGCGGGATCATGAACCAGATGAGGGCGAGGCCGGCGTAGGAATCGGCAGCGGCGAACAGCGGGCTCACCAGCGTGGAGATGACGTTGGCAAACGGGACGGCCAAGCAGGTGCGGCAGATAACGTCGATGACGGCGACAAACAGGATGGAGAAGCTGAAGGCGAAGATGTCGCGGAAGTTCTGGGCGATGGCGCCGGGGACTTCTTTGGGCAGCTTGATGGTGATGTCTCGCTTAATGCAGAAGGCATAGATGTTGACCGTGGCAAATGCGGCGACAAAGGAGCTCAGCAGGCCCTTGGTGCCCATGTTGTCGGTAAAGAACACCGAGACATCGGCGCCGTCGATCTTGGCACTCGTCTGGGTAACGGCCAAGATGAGCATAGCGCACATGGCGGCGACCATGGTGCTCGTGGCGTTGATGGCCTTGCCGGCAGGCATGCGGCGGTTCTTGGAGCCGGTCAGCGCGCTTGCGGTGGTGCCGGCGACCATGATGCCCACGACGCCCATCGTGAAGTTGTAAACCTTGTTGCAGAAGTTCACGACGTCGACGTTCCACCAGTCGGGCAGCGTAAAGCCGCCGACCGTGGCGACAACGCCCGGCAGGGTCGAAATAAGCAGGAAGACAGAAGAAGACAGGATGATGGGCATTGCTGCCAAAAAGCCGTCTTTAATGGCCTGAAGGTAGATGTTCTTAGAGACCTTGTCGAAGTACGGCTGACCTTTCTCCAAGAACTTAACGATCGATTCCATAGTTCACGCTCCTCTTTGCATGAAATCTTAATGGCATGGACGTTGAAAACCTATATGGTCTCCCGCTTGCTAAAAGCCCGGGTGCAGGCGGGGTCGGTCCCAGGGGGAGAGAGGGGAGCGGCTGGGTTTGTATCGCATAGGGCCGCTCCCTTCTCGGGGGAAAGCGAGGCGATGCGCTACTGCGCGTCCGCCATAGTGTCGGCGAGCTCCTTGTACCAGAGTGCCGACTGCTTGATGTAGCGTTTTTGCGTGTCGAAGTCGATGTAGAACAGGCCGTAGCGCTTGTTATAGCCATTGGCCCACGAGAACTGGTCCTGCAGGCTCCAGATAAAGTAGCCCTGGACGTCGACGCCCTCGGCGCGCGCCTGGAGCACCTTCTCCATGTGCTGGTCGACAAAGTCGATGCGCTCGGGATCGGCGACGATGCCGTTTGCGTCGGGCTCGGGGTCCTTGTGGCCCAGGCCGTTTTCGGTGATATAGATGACGGGGAGGTTGGGATAGGTGGCGCTGATGTGCTTGAGCGTGTCGTAGAGGCCTTGCGGGTAGATGAGCCAATCCCAGTCGGTGGTGGGGATACCCGGCATATCGACCTGCTGCCCGACGCCCTTAAACTTAAAGCACGAGGTGCCCTTGTCTCCGGTGCCGTTAAAGCTGTTGGTGGACTCGCCATCGTAGGCGGCGATAAACGCCGACTGATAGTAGTTGAGGCCGAACATATCGTTGCGGGGCGCCGCCTTGGCGAGCTCCTCCATGTCGCTGTCCTCAACCGTAAGCGTGGCGTTGTTGGCACGCAGAATCTCGTTGATGAGTGAGAGGGTGCGCGCGGAGTAGTGGCCCAGGAAGGCGCCGTCCATGATGAAGTCGGTGTAGAAGGCGTTGTACAGGTCGGCGGCGTGCTGGTCGGCGGGCGAGTCGGTGGCAGGATATGCCGGCGTCAGGACGTTGACCATGCCAATGCGGCCGCCCAGGTGCTCGGTCTCGTCAAGATCCTTATACAGGTTGACGGCGCGGGCGTGGGCAACGAGCTCGTTGTGCTGGCTCTGGATGCCGCTCGTCACATCAAAGTGATGGTTGGGCGGGAAGTTGCCTTGGATGTATTGGGAGTGCGAGAGGCTGATGAGCTCGTTGATGGTGAACCAATTCTTGACCTCGCGGAACTCGCGGAAGCAGAACTCGGCATAGCGCACATAGGCGTCGACGGTCTTGCGGTTGAGCCAGTCGCCCTGGTTGAACAGGGCGGCAGGGGAGTCAAAGTGATGCAGGGACACATAGGGCTCGACGCCATACTTTTTGCAGCAGGCGAACAGCTCGTGGTAGTGCTTAACGCCCTCGGCGAGGGGTTCGGCATCGTCGCCGTTGGGGAAGATGCGGGTCCAGGCGATGGACACACGAATGGCGTTGAGTCCATGCTCAGCAGAAAGGCGGATATCCTCCTCGTAGCGGTTGTAGAAATCACTGGCCGGGTCGGGCAAAAAGCGACCCTGGGCGACAAGGTAATCGTCCCACATGGTCTTACCCTTGCCTGCCACCTTCGTGGAACCTTCCGTTTGGTACGCGGCGGTTGCGGCGCCCCAAACAAAGCCCTTCGGCAGCTGCTGTACGCGGTTTAGCAAAGACATATGCATACACCCTCTCGTCTCGCTGTTCGATATTGTGCGTTTGCGCTCAGGAGGCTCCCTGGTTAGCGTTCAGCGGTGAAAAAGCCCGATAAACACTATCTTAAAATGATTAGAACCAAAATGAGCACGTGAACATTTGACAATGAGCACGTTAACATCCGGCTGGGATGTATAGAAACAAAACAACTTCAAACAGCCGCGAACGGTTGTATTTGTTCGGTAAGCGGTTTTGATTGACAGAAGTTTTCATGTTGTGGTATATGGCTCGGGTATCATGAGCACGTTATCAATGTATGTACGATGCGCCATGGGCGCGGGGAATAGTTGGGAAGCAGGTTAGCGTGGAAGGCATGGCTCAGCAGACAAGGAATGGTCATTCGGCGAGCGCGGCAGAGGTTGCGGCGCTCGCTGGCGTGAGCCGCCAGACTGTGTCTCGCGTGGTCAACGGTATGCCCAACGTGACGGAAAAGACGCGCAAGCGTGTGCTGGCCGCCATGGAAGAGCTGGGCTTTCGTCCCAATTTTGCTGGAGCGGCGTTGCGCGGCGGGTCGTATCGTTCTATTGGCCTGTGCATGTACAACATCACACGTGTCGGTAACCTGGCGACGCTCGAGGGTATCATGCAAGCGGCGCGCGAGCACGATTTTGCCGTCACTATGATCGAGATGGGCGGCGACAAGCCCTATACACTTGCCGATGCCTCGCGCCGCATGGTCGAGCGACCCGTCGACGGCATGATTCTCAACATGAACCGCATGGCTCCCGATTTTGAGGAGTTTGTTCCCCAGCCGGGAGTGCGAACGGTCATCCTGTCCATGTATGCGCATCCGCGCTGCACGACGATCGACTCCGACCAGTATGGTTCGTGCGAGCTGTTGACCAATTATCTGCTGGAACATGGTCACTCGAATATGCGGTTTGTGGCGGGTCCGGAAAACTCGATTTCCTCGCGTTTTCGTGAGGCCGGTTGGCGCGATACGCTGGGTCGTGCTCATGTCGATGCCGCTCCGATGCTGCGTGGCGATTGGAGTGCGGACAGTGGGTACGCCATGGGCGAGCGGATTGCGGCCGAGGTGCTTGCCGGCGGGTCGCAGGCGCCGACTGCCGTGCTTGCGGCAAATGACCAGATGGCGCTGGGCGTTATCGCCGCGCTCGAGAACGCGGGCCTGTCCGTGCCCGACGACGTGAGCGTGGTTGGTATCGACGACGCACTCGAGGGACTTGTTCCTCACAATCGGCTGACGACGCTGCGATTTGATTTGCGCGGTGTCGGTAAGCTTGCGTTTGAGGCGGCGATTGGAGAGAGCTCGTCTATCGAGGCGATTCATGTGCCGAGTACGCTGGTCGAACGCTCGACTGTTAGGGACATACGGGGTTAGGTCCTACTCCGTTTGTCTCGATTTGTAACAGGTAGACGGTCAAAAGCGGGCTACGTGTTACAGATTTAGATTCTTCGGAAAGAGCAATCCTGTTCGTCTCAATCTGTAACAGCTAGGACCAAAAAACTCGGCTAGATGTTACAGATCGAGACAAACGGCTCCCGACCAGCCCAAAAACAAAAAGACCGGGGGCGGCGCGCCGTGTGACGTGCCGCCCCCGGCTGAGAAATGGGGACAGGTTGTGTGAGCGGGCAACCCCGCCAGCCACTAGTCCAGACGACGGGTCTGCGCCACGTGCTTGTACCAGTAGGCGCTTGCCTTGGGCGTGCGCTTCTGGGTTTCAAAGTCAACGTAAAAGAAGCCGTAACGCTTGTTGTAGCCATTGGTCCAGGAGAATTGATCCTGCAGGCTCCACAGGAAGTAGCCGCCCACGTTGACGCCCACCTCCATGGCCTTGAGCAGCCAACGCAGGTGCTGCTCGATGTAGTCGATGCGCGGCTGGTCGTCCACAAAACCGTTCTTGTAGGGGTCCTTGTAGCCCATGCCGTTCTCGGTGATGAAGATCTGCTTGTAGTTGGGGTAGCGCTGCTTAATGTAGACGAGCAGATCGAACAGACCCTCGGGATAGATGATCCAGTCCCAGTCGGTGGTGGGGATGCCGGGCTTGTTCACATGCTCGCCAATGCCCTTGACGCGCCAGCGACCGGTGCCCTTCTCGCCCGTACCGTTGTGGTGCAGGTCGTTCTCGCCATCGTAAGCCTTCAAAAAACGGCACTGATAGTTGTTAACGCCCAGGTAGTCGTTGTAGAGCGCTGCCTCGCGCATAATCTCGAGGTCCTCGTCCAAGATCTCGATGGTGCCGCCCGAGACGGCAGCCAGGCGGTTGGCGCACTCGAGGGTGTCGGGGGCATACTCGCCGCGGAACGTCGCGTCGAGCAAAAACTGGTTTTGCAGCACGTGCTCGTTGTTGGCGGCTTTGATGTCGGCGGGGTCGTTCTCGTTGAGCGGGTACTTAAACTCCAGCGACTGGATGACGCCGATTTTGCCCTTAAAGCCGCCGTTGTGGAAGGCCAGCACGGCCTTGGCGTGGGCGAGCATCATGTTGTGCTCGCACTGGAAGGCCTCGGCCAGATGCGCCTTGACGCCACCGGGGAAGGTGCCCTCGATGTAGGTGTTGGAGGCGTCGGCCCAGATCTCGTTAAAGGTGAACCAGTAGGTCACCTGGTCGGCGTACTCCTTAAAGCAGAAGGTGGCAAAGTCCACAAAGGCGTCGATGGTCTCGCGGTTGAGGAAGTCGCCCTTCTCAAAGAGGGGAAGCGGCGTGTCAAAGTGATGCAGCGTGACGAACGGCTCAACGTGGTGCTTGTGGCACTCGGCGAAGAGATCGTGGTAGAACTGGACGCCCTCGGGGTTGATTTCGCCGGTGCCGTTGGGGAAGATGCGGCTCCAGGCGATGGAGAGGCGAATGCCGTTGATGCCGAACTCCTCGCACAGCTCCAGGTCGACAGGGTACTGGTTGTAGAAGTCCGAAGCGGGATCGGGGGAGAAGCGCCCCTGGGCCTCCAGAAAGTCGTCCCAGGCAACCTTGCCCTTACCGTGAGTGCGGGTCTCGCCCTCTACCTGGTAGGCAGCGGTGGCGCCGCCAAAGACAAAGTCCTCGGGAAACTGCGCGGGCGGGTTGGTGACGCTAGCAGGATTAACGGACATGATGATCCAATCGTCTAAATCGAAGGGCCAGCCGGTCTTGGATGGTCGGCTGGCCCTGGGCGTTACTTACTTCGAAAGTTGCTCACTCACGAAGGCGAGAGACTTGTCGCCGTTCTGGGAGAGCTCGATGTACTGCTTGCCACGGCAGGCGACGCACTTGTTGCCCACGCGCTCACAGTCCTTCTGCAGGTCGGCCAGGTAGCTTGCGGCCTGCGGGGCCAGGACGACCAGGTCAAAGTCGGGGAGCATGTCCACGTGGTTGCCATAGGCCTCGGCAGCGGTCTCGAGGTTAATGCCGCGCTCCTTGGCGGCCTTGGCCAGCGCGTTGGCGAGCAGGCCCGAGGTTCCGCCGCCCTGGCAGAGCACGAGCACGCGCTTGCCGTTGAGGTCGCTGGCGGTCGTTGTCTCGGCAGCGGGTGCTGCGGAAGCGGCGGGGGAGTCGGCCTTCACGGCCTCGGCAGCAGCGCCGGCGGCAACGCTCTTGGCGTCAGCCTTGCCCTGGAAGGCATCGTTGAGCTTGGCGGCCTTCTCGGCGTTCTTGGCGGCGAGCTCCTCCTGGGAGATCTCGGCCTCCTCGGCGCACTTCTGGGCGTCATAGGCACGGAAGAACGGGTAGTACAGAACGAAGTCGACGACCAGGATAAGGGCGAGCATCACAAAAGCGAGCGGCTGGAAGCCCAGGCCCATGATGGTGCCGATGGGGCCGGGGACGGTCCAAGGCAGGGTGTACATAAAGCCGTTCATGCCCAAGAAGTCGATAAAGATCTTGAGGATCCAGATGTTGGCGATCGGGGCAAAGACAAACGGGACAAAGAAGACGGGGTTGAGCACGATGGGCGCGGCGAACAGCAGCGGCTCGTTGACGGCAAAGCAGACGGGGACGATGGCGGCCTTACCGACGGCGCGCATCTCCTGAGACTTGGCCAGGAAGCAGAACATAAAGACCAGGACGAGCGTGGCGCCGGTGCCGCCCATGCAGACGACGAAGTACTGGGCACCCTGGGTCAGGACAGCGGAAGCGTGCTGGCCGGCCTGGAACGCAGCCAGGTTGTCGGTCATGTTGGCAACGAGGGCGGCGGCGATGGCGGGCTCGACGATCGAGGGGCCGTGGACGCCCACGAACCAGAAGAGGCTCATAGCGCCGTAGATCACAGCGAGGCCGATGTAGCCGTCGGCAGCGGTGAACAGGGGCTGGAACACCTGGATGACGCCCTGGGCAAAGCAGAAGCCAAAAGCAGCGCGGAAGGCGATGTCAAAGACCCAAAAGACGGTGATGCAGACGGAGAAGGGGATGATGTCCTTAAAGGTCTGCGAGATGTTGGGCGGAACCTGCTCGGGCATCTTGACGGTGATGTTGCGCTTAATGAAGAACTTGTAGATGATGCCGGTCACAAACGCAGCGATAAAGGCGGTCAGCAGGCCTTTGGAACCAAGGTAGGTGGTGTTGAAGCCGCTGGCAGCGTCCGTGGCGATCGTGTCGCTCGAAAGGAGCAAGAAGCCGATGATGGCCGCGCACATGCACGAGATGAAGTTGATCTGGTTGTTCTTGGGCAGATCGCGGTTCTGAGCGTCGGCGAAGTGCTTGGCCGTGGTGGCGGCACAGGCGATGGCCAGGATGCCCATGGAGTAGTTGTAGCACTTCCATAGGGCGTTGTTGATGTCATCGGGCCAGTAGAAACCCCAGATATTGGGAACCGAGGCTACCAGGCAGAAGATGGACGAGAAGATGATGATGGGGATGACGGAGATAAAACCGTCGCGGATCGCCTTGAGGTACTTGTTGCGGGCGATCGCGTTGAAAAAGGGCTGCCCCTTTTCGATGATGGCGATGAGTTGCTCCATGCAAAGCTCCTAAGAGTCGGTGGGTTGGCAACGATGGCAGCTTTTGACGTTTGGTTGCCAAAATGTTGACGTTGCCATTTTGCGACACAAAATAAGACGCGAACCGATGGCCCCTGTGCCTGTGGACCGTCGATTCCTTGCGCGTAAACGTTTGAGCCGCCCGGTGGCTCTGTGTTTGCACAATGGCAACGTTAACATTTGGTCGACAAAAGCTGTTCGGGGAAGCAAAAATGTCGGTGAACGGTAGGTTTTGGGTGGTGAGCGTATGGTGGGGGAGGCGTTGGATATACTTGAAGGCGTTAAAAATGACTGCGTAGGGTGTCACCAATGGCATCGTTGACATAGAAAGATCGACCTATGGCCGCTGTTAAAAAATCGGTATCCGTTAAGGATGTGGCGCGTCTCGCGGGCGTCTCGGAACAGACGGTCTCGCGCACCGTTCACGATTCGCCCAGCGTGCGCCCCGAGACCAAGGAGCGCGTGCGTGCCGCCATGCGCGAGCTGGGGTATCGCCCCAATTTTGCCGGTCGATCGCTGCGTCGCGGTAAGTTTAAGACCGTCGGCGTCGCCATGTTCAATATTACCGGCACCGGCAACCTCGACCGTATGGAGGGCTTTGCCGCCGCCGCCGATAAGCACGGCTATGCCATCACTCTCACTAAAGTAGACGGGCATCCGTATACCCTCGAGGGCGCATCGTCGCGCATGAGCGCACTGCCGGTGGACGGCATGGTTGTGATTATGAACCGCATGCCGGCGGACTTTGGCACCTTTGAGCCGCTGCCCGGTATGCAGACGGTGCTCGTTACCATGCTGGAGCACCGGCTCTGTTCAACGGTCGATAACGACCAGTTCGATTGCTCGCGCCAAGTGGTCGAGTACTTGCTGGGGCAGGGGCACAAGACCGTGCACTTTATCTCGTGTCCCGAGCGCTCGCTTTCGGGCATGCGGCGCGAGGAAGGCTGGCGCGAGACATTGCGTGCGCATGGCATCGAGCCACCGCAGCTCGTGCGCGGCGACTGGACAGCGCAGAGTGGATATGCTGCCGGTCAGGCTCTGGCGGACGATCCGACCTGTACGGCCATTTATGCTTCCAACGATGCCATGGCATATGGCTGCATCCGTGGGCTCGAGTCGCGCGGGAAGCGCGTGCCCCAGGACGTAAGCGTGGTGGGTGTTGACGATAGTTTGGGCGATATCGTGCCCGATCGTCGCCTGACCACGGTGCGCTTTGACAACAAACGCGTCGGCATGTGGGCGGTCGACAAGATTGCCGGCGCCGAGGGCACTGCACCCGGTGTGGAGCACATGCTGTTTCCGGGCGTGCTCGTCGAGGGCGATACGGTGCGCGATGTACGCTAGGGCGCGGGTCTGTTTGGGTTGCCGCTAATTGTGTTCGATATTGTTCAGATTGGTTTAAAAACCGTTCACGGGCGAATAGTGACCGTTCATAGCTCAAAATTACGTTTTGCGCTGTTCTTTTTTGTTTGAATGTTATTGTTTCTGTCATACACAACGCAGCGCGTATGCCCGGACGCGATGCTCTCCATTGGTTCATATGTGAAAGGAACGCAATATGGCAACCAAAGAAGAAATCTCGATGGTTGGATTCGAGATTGTCGCATACGCAGGTGACGCCCAGACCGATCTGCTTGCAGCGCTCGATGCTGCTCGCGAGGGTGACTTTGAGAAGGCCGAACAGCTGCACAAGGATGCCAGCGATGCACTTATCGGCGCCCACGACACGCAGACCAAGCTGCTTTCGCAGGAGGCCGGCGGTGGCGAGATGGAGATGACCTTCATCATGGCTCACGCTCAGGACACTCTCATGACCACTATGATCCTGGAGAAGCAGGCCCGCTTTACCATCGATGCCTACAAGCGCATCGCTGAGCTCGAGGCCAAGCTCGCCTAACGAGCCCTCACAACCAAGTTCCCTTCCAAAAGCCCTGCCGCACCCGCGACAGGGCTTTTTCTGTCCTCCTCCAAGTTGCGGTGAAATAGGGACTGAATAGGGGCCGGCGGGCGCAAAACAATCCCTATTCCACCGCAACTCATCCCGAGATAGTCATTGGGGACGTTCTTAAACGACTGGTCATTGGGGACAGTCTTGGTGCGCTCCGTTCGTCCTCCCGTTCGATTTTTGCTCGGTGGGTATACTTCCATCCGCAATACAGGCCGGAATGAGGAGGTATCCAAATGCCGGACAACGGATTGATTCAAAAGAAAGATGCGCACGAGATGGCTCATGGGCGTCCTGTCCAGATAACCGAGCACACGGCGGTAACCGAGCTGCAGCCCAGTCTGTCCGATGTCGTGTGCGCAAACAAAAAGCTGCAGATTGGCTTTATCGTTGCGCTCGTGGTCCTGGCGCTGCTGTCGGGCTTTGTAGCTCGTCCGCATTTCGCCGATACCAAAACTTGGGACTCCACCATCGAGGTCATCGACCAAAAGAAGGGTAACGTACTGGCGCTCACGACCTCGTGCGTGGCGCTGTCTGCGGGCATTACCGCGCTGCCGGGTGATACGGGAACGCCGGTTGCCGAGCAGCTCGCGCAGCTTTCAGGCAACCTTGGTATCGTGCTTGCCGTGCTCTACCTCGAGAAATACCTGCTAACCATTTTGTGGTCGGTTGGCTTGGGCATCTTAATCCCGTTTGCGTTGGTGCTCTTTGCGGTGTCGCTCGGCATTCACGGGCGCTGGAGCACGAGCGCTGTCCTGCGCCGTGTGGCGACACGCGTGCTGGTAGTTGCCGTGATCGGCATGGCGTTGGTGCCTGCAAGCGTTTGGGTGTCGCAGAAGGTCGATGAAACGTATCGCGTAAGTATTGAGCAAGCTGAGCAAAAGGCTGCGGACGCTGCGGACGCGGCCGACACCACGGACAAGTCAGCCGAGACCAGCTCAAAATCGAACAAGAAAAAATCCGAGGCCACGGAGTCCAAAAACGTGCTCGAGCAGTTGACTGATGGGGCCTCGAGCCTTGTTACGTCGGTGACCAGCGGTGCCAAGCAGATGACCGACGAGATCGTGCAGCAGGTGACCGACCTCATCGAAGGCGTCATCGTGATGATCGTGACTTCGTGCGTTATCCCGCTGCTGGTGCTCGTGGCGTTCCTGTGGCTGGGACACGTACTGCTGGGGATCGATATTTCCGGCCCGGCGAACTATTTGACGGGCCGCTTTCTGAGTGCTCCGTCCAAGCACGCCAAATAGGGTGGGCAGTCCGAGTAGCTAAAACAGCTGTATATACCGGGGAATACCGCCGAAGGGCGGCCGAGACACGTTCTTGGCCGCCCTTTTGTT
>CAUACA010000018.1 GCA_958427355.1 uncultured Collinsella sp.
TCACGAGCGGGGGCTCCTATCTTTTTAGTGCCCTCGGATTGGGTCATAGTGTCTGACCGGCGAGCGTCCCTGTACCCGCTATCGCCGCATTAAGGTGGAGTATTTGGACGAGAACTTTGTCCACCGCATCAAAAACTTCTCGGGCTACACCGCCGAGATCATCCAGCACGAAATCGACCACTGCTGCGGAATCGTTATTTAGTTCCACCGATTCAAGAAAGCTCCCTGCAGCCAAGCAACTGCAGGGAGCTTTCGATTGTATAGAGCCTCTATCCCTTAGCTTTGACGGTAATGATCGAAGAAGTCGGCGAGGTCTTCGAGCGACTCTTTGAGCACTTCCATGCGCGGCAGGTACACGATGCGGAAGTGATCGGGCTCGGCCCAGTTAAAGCCGCCGCCGCGCGTGATCAGAATCTTCTTCTCGTGCAGCAGGTCGAGGGCAAACTGCTCGTCATCGGTGATGTTGAACTTCTTAACATCCATCTTGGGGAAGATATAGAACGCCGCGCGCGGCTTGACCACCGAGATGCCATCGATCTTGTTGAGTGCCTCATACACAAAGTTGCGCTGCTCGTAGACACGACCGCCGGGACGGATGTAGTCGTTGACCGACTGATGGCCACCGAGCGCCGTCTGGACGATCGACTGGGCCGGCACGTTGGAGCACAGGCGCATGTTAGAGAGCATGTTGATACCCATAATGAAGTCGCTCATGCAGCGCTGGTTGCCCGAAAGCACCATCCAGCCAATACGATAGCCCGCGATCATGTGCGACTTGGAAAGGCCGCTAAAGGTAACGCAGGGCAGATCGGGAGCGAGCGAGGCAATCGAGACGTGCTCGTAGCCGTCCATGCACAGACGGTCGTAGATCTCATCGGCAAAGATCATCAGCTGATGCCTGCGCGCAACCTCGACGATGCCCTCGAGCACCTCGCGCGGGTAGACCGAGCCCGTGGGGTTGTTGGGGTTGATGATGACGAGGGCCTTGGTCGCGCTCGTGATCTTGGACTCCATATCCTCCAGGTCGGGATACCAATCCGCCTGCTCATCGCATAGATAGTGCACGGGATGACCGCCGGCGAGGGTTGCGCACGCCGTCCAGAGCGGATAGTCGGGGCTGGGGATCAAAATCTCGTCGCCATTGTCGAGCAGAGCGTTCATCGAAAGCTGAATGAGTTCGGACACGCCGTTGCCCGTGTAGATATGCTCCATCTGAACATTGGGCAGGCCCTTGATCTGCGAATACTGCATGATCGCCTTGCGCGCAGAGAACAGGCCGCGCGAGTTGGAATAGCCTTCGCAGTCGGGCAGCTGCTGGCGCATGTCCTTGATAACCTCGTCGGGCGTGCGGAAACCGAAGGGCGCCGGGTTGCCGATATTGAGCTTGAGGATGCGCTCGCCCTCGTCCTCCATACGGGCAGCCTCGTCGACGACGGGACCGCGCACGTCATACAGGACGTTATCAAGCTTGGTGGATTTAGAAAAAGTACGCATGGTGGTGCTCCTTGGAATTTGAGCTGAGGGATGGGGTTCGGGCTTGGAATCGTTGCGGGGTGATGATGCCTCGCCTTGATCGGCGTCGCCGGCGAGCAGCCAGGTAACATCGACCTCCAAAATGCGGGCGAGCAGCTCTGCCACATCGCGCCGCGGGATCGTCTTGCCGCTCACATATTGGCTCATCTGACTCTTGCCGAGTTTTTTGCCGAGCATCTCCGATGCGCGGATTACGTCCGACTGGCGAACGTCGCGATCGGACATAGTCTGTCGTAGGCGATCGCTAAACGTCTCTTGGGCCACTAGAACCTCCTTGCTGGCAAAGTTCAATTTATAGAACACGAATTGAACCAGAGTTCAATTTAGCAAGCAGTATAGCGCCGTGCCTCATTCGAAAGTTCAATTTCATAAGAAAACGTACCGAACTCCGAGATTTGCCCAAAGCGGACAATAACGTGCACACGTTTAGAGGTATTCAAGGAATCGAGCGGCGGCAAGCGAAACATCAGCCGTGCGATATATCGCATTGATCTGCCGATGGGGATGCCCCTCGAGCGGGCGCACGGCAACATCGAACTGGCAGCGGCGCAAGATGAGCGCCGGAAGAATGCTCACGCCCAGACCGTCCTCGACCATGGCCATAATCGCATAATCATCCCAGGTCGACAGCTTAGAGCGCACCGCCAGGCCCGCGCGGCGAAACAGCGGCGTAATCTCGTCGTCGCTACCGCGTTCCAGCAGAATAAACTGCTCGTTGGCCAAATCGGCAAGGGAAACGACCTCCGCGGTGGCAAGCGAGGAGTCCGCTGGCACCACGGCCATCAACTCATCTTGCACCAACGGCCGCGACGCCATGCCGGCGCCGCGTGGTTCGCGCGGAATAAAGCCCAGGTCGCAGCGACCTTCCGCCACCCATTGCTCAATCTCGGAGTAATCACCCATCAGCAGCTCGTAATCGACGTCCGGGTGATCGGCGCGAAAGCGCGCAATCACCGGCGGCAGCACGTGGGTCGCCACGCTCGAAAATGTACCGATGCAGATTTTGCCGCGCATGAGCCCACGCATCTCATCCACCCGTCGCTGCAAGCGAGTGAATTCCTCGCATAACGCCTCAACAGCCGGCATAACTTGCCGCCCGTCGGCAGAAAGCACTACGCCCTCGCGGCTTCTATCAAGCACTTTAAAGCCCCAGTCGGCCTCAAGATCGGCCACCATACGGCTCACGCCCGACTGCGAATAGCTCAGCCGCTCGGCGGCGCGCGTAAAACTGCCGGCGCGCACGGTCTCGAGTAGGACCTGCATCTTTTGAACATTCGTTTCCACGGCACCCCTCCACATATGCATGAGCTTTTGTCATGTTATCTATGAATTATATTCGCTTTTCTTCTATAGCCAGTTCACCCATAGTGAACATGCTCGGATATAGAGGGGATTTCAGCGCATGAACAACGGACTGTTTACGTACTTAGCAGCATTGCTATTGTTTGGCTCCAACGGCATCATCGCCGCTGCCATTGCGCTGCCGAGCTCCGATATCGTGCTACTGCGCACGTTTTTGGGCGCACTCTCGCTTGTCACCATCCTCGCCGTCACCCAACGCCATAAGCTGCAGGCGCCATCCCGCCCCCGCGAAGCCGCAGCCCTCCTCCTCTCGGGAGCCGCGCTGGGCGCCAGCTGGATTTTTCTGTTCCGCGCCTACCAGACGATTGGCGTCGGCGTATCCTCGCTGCTGTACTACTGCGGCCCCATCATCGTCATGGCGCTCTCCCCGCTCATCTTTGGCGAAAAGCTGACCGGCAGCAAAATCGCCGGCTTTATCGCCGTCGCCTGCGGTGCTTTTCTCATTGCGGCACAAGGTCTAGGCGGCAATATGCCCATTGCGGGTATCGCTTGCGGCATCGCCTCGGCATTTTGCTATGCGCTGATGGTCATCGCCAGCAAGGGCGCGCCGCACATCGAGGGCCTCGAGAACTCCGCGCTCCAGGTGAGCGCCGCCTTTGTGACCGCGCTGGTCCTCACGCTCATCACGCAGGGCGCCCCCTCGTTCCTGTCCGCCGGCGTCGCCGCCAATATTGATTGGCGCGCCGTCGCTATGCTCGGCGTCGTCAACACCGGCATCGGTTGCCTGCTCTACTTTAGCGCTGTCGCCAAGCTGCCCGTCCAGACCGTTGCGGTCGTCGGCTACCTCGAGCCGCTTTCGGCCGTCGTGTTCTCGGCCGTCCTTTTGGGCGAAGTCATAACACCGGTCCGCCTGATGGGCGCCGCGCTTATCATCGGCGGCGCGCTCTTTTGCGAATTCGCCGGCAAAAGCGCAGGCGCCAAGGCTGGCATAGCCCAGACAGCACGTGCTTAAAAGCCCCTGCTTTGAAATGCTACCTGCGTACATAAATAATCCTCAGCTGGGGATTATTGTCTAAAATAACCTGATGTGCCAAACTGCTCTTGTATGTATAAAGACGGCATAAAGGTTATCTGTCCTAGACGGATAACCGGATGTCCAAGGGAGTCCACGTGGCACATAACAAACTGGAGGCAAGCCCCCAAGATCAGCGTGGTCAAGGCGGGCACGGAGCCATCCCCCTCTCCGCTGGCATGCTACTCGTTACGCTCGGCGTCGTCTACGGCGACATCGGCACGAGCCCCATGTACACCATGAAATCAATCGTCGCCAACAACGGCGGCATCGGTACCGTCAGCGAGGACATGATCTTAGGAGCGCTTTCGCTCGTCATCTGGACCATGACGCTCGTGACCACGGTCAAGTACGTGGTTATCGCCATGAAGGCCGATAACCACAACGAGGGCGGCATCTTCGCCCTGTTTAGCTTGGTGCGCAAAGTGGCGCCGTGGCTGATCCTTCCCGCCATGATCGGCGGCGCGGCGCTGCTCGCCGACGGCATCCTCACCCCCGCCGTCACGGTTACCACGGCCATCGAGGGCTTGCGCACTATCGAGTGGGGCCATGCGCTTTTGGGTGACGGCCAGACCAACGTCATCATCATCACCATCATCATTATCTGTGGCCTGTTTGCCATGCAGCGCGCCGGCACCTCGTCGATCGGCAAGCTGTTCGGCCCGCTCATGACGCTGTGGTTCCTGTTCTTGGCTGGCGCCGGCCTGTTCAACATGCTCGGCAACCTGTCCATCCTACGCGCGCTCAACCCCATCCGCGGCATCATGTTCCTGTTCTCGCCCATCAACCACTCGGGCATCATGGTGCTCGGCTTCGTCTTCCTGTCGACGACCGGCGCCGAGGCGCTCTATTCGGACATGGGCCACGTGGGCAAGGCTAACATCTATGCATCCTGGCCGTTTGTTAAGGCGGCCCTTATCCTCAACTATCTGGGTCAAGGAGCTTGGCTGCTCGCCAATAACTCCAACCCCCAGATGCTCGCGATGGATATCGTCAACCCGTTCTATATGATGCTCCCCGAGCCCCTGCGCCCCTTTGCCATCGTGCTTTCGGCCGTAGCGGCCATCATCGCCTCGCAGGCGCTCATCACCGGCTCGTTCTCGCTGGTATCCGAGGCAACCCGTCTCAATCTCATGCCGCATCTGCGCATCCACTACCCCAGCGACACCAAGGGCCAACTCTATATTCCGCTCGTCAACAACATCATGTGGGTCGGCTGTATCTTCATCGTGCTGCTATTCCAAAACTCCGAGCGCATGGAGAGCGCCTACGGCCTCGCCATTACCGTGACCATGCTCATGACCACGACGCTTTTGACGAGCTACATCGCCGGCATCCTCAAACACAAGCTGGGCGCCTGCGTCTTCGCCCTGCTCTTTGGTGCCATTGAGCTGTGCTTCTTCGCTTCGTGCCTCACCATGTTCTTTGACGGCGGCTATGTGATGATCTTCTTGGCCTCGTTGCTGTTTGGCCTTATGTACGTGTGGCGCCGCGGCACCGCCATCGAGCGCACGCAGACGATCCTGCTGCCCGTCTCCAAGTACATTGACCAGCTCGGCCGCCTGCGCAACGACAAGACCTACCCCGTGCTCGCCGACAATCTGGTGTTCCTTACCAACAGTCCCGACCCGCTCACGCTCGACCGCGACGTGCTCTACTCCATCTTGGATAAGCATCCCAAGCGCGCCAAGGCATACTGGTTCATCAACGTGCATGTCACCGATGAGCCCTATACGCACGAGTATTCCGTCGAGACCTTTGGCACAGACTTCCTATTCCGCGTGCGCTTGGACCTGGGCTTTAAGGTCAATCAACGCATCAACGCCTACCTGCGCCAGATCGTTGGCGACCTGATGGCATCGGGTGAGTTGCCGCCGCAGCATCACACCTACTCCATCTACGAGACACGCGGCAACGTGGGCGACTTCCGTTTTTGTATGCTGCGCAAGATGCTTGCCCCCGAAACGGACATCAACCGCAACGACCATCGCGTCATGGCCATCAAGTACGCCGTCCGCCGCGCCTGCGGAAGCCCGGCACGTTGGTATGGTCTCGAGAACTCGGCCATCATCATTGAGTACGTACCGCTCTTTGCTCGCATGCGCCCGGCCGTCAAACTTGTGCGCACCCAGGTGCCACTCGAGGTTCAGATCGAAGAGGCCGAGGAAATGGAAGTCGACATCTTCTCGGACGACTTGGTCAATGGCAACGAGGCCGGTAGGGACATGAACGTCGATCCCACCGAGCTGCTCGAGAGCGTCGCCGATACGCCCGAACAGCAACAGCTCGACGGCCTCGAGAGCGAACAGCTCAACGACGCCAACTTCTAGCGCCGTCACCCATCGACGACAGCGCCCCTGCACCTCACTGAACTGCCTCCCATTTCTTGGACACGAGAAATGGGAGGCTTTTTATGCGTGTCGACTTGAGGGTGAAGCACGACATCGAGGCCAGGAAGGCGGCGATCGAGCTCTTCGAGCGAGGCCACGGCTCCGAGTCGGCGGCGAAGGCGCTGTCGGTCCCGCGCGACACCGTGAGACAATGGCTCTACGTATACCGGTCGTTCGGAAGCGAGGTGCTGCTATCCATGGACGGCAAGCAGGCCAGGTACACATATGAGCAGAAGGTCGCCGCCGCCTCGGCCGTGGTCGACGGCGGCATGGGCAAGCGGGACGCCATGGAGGCGTTCGGCGTCATGTCCCTGGCGCCGCTCAAGAGATGGTGCGCGCTCTACCGCGAGGGCGGCGCCGAGGCGCTCAGGCCCAAGCCCAAGGGCCGGCCGAGCGGTTCCAAGGCGAGGCCGCGCACGCGCGAGCAGGAGCTCGAGGAGCGCTGCCGAAGGCTCGAGACCGAGGTGGCCTACCTAAAAAAATTGCGTGCCCTGGTCGAGAGGGACGGACTCTGACCAGGGCGAAGGTCGAGGCCGTGGGCGCCCTGCGCGAAGAGGGGTACGGGCTGGGGTGCCTGCTGGAGTGCGCCGGCCCGGCGAGGTCGAGCTACTACTACGCGCTGTCGCACCCGAAGGCTCCCACCAGGCCCGAGCTCTGGGAGGCCGCCGCCGAGATATTCTCGCGCACCGCCAACGGGTGCGGCCACAGGCAGATCGCCATGTGCCTGCGCGCCGAGCAGGGCGTGCGCATAGCCTGCAAGACCGTGCTGAAGATGATGCGCGAGATGGGCATCAGCTGCGGGATCCGCCGCGAGACCGACTACCACAGGTACAACTCGTACAGGGGCGTCGTGGGCGAGACGTTCGAGAACGTCATCGGGCGCGACTTCGCCGCCGACGGGCCGTGGCAGAAGATGGGCACCGACGTCACCGAGTTCAAGCAGCCCTGGGGCAAGGCCTACTTCGCTCCGGTGTACGACTTCGGCAGCAAGGAGATAGTCGCGTGGTCGACGTCGACCAGCCCGAACATGGCGCAGCAGGCCGAGCTGCTCGACCAGCTGCTGGCGAAGATGCCCGAGGGCGCGACGCCGGTGCTCCACAGCGACATGGGCTGGCAGTACCAGCACGCCGCATGGTGCGGGAGGCTGAAGGACGCCGGGATCGTCCAGAGCATGTCCAGAAAGGGAAACTGCATCGACAACGGCGCCACCGAGCAGGTCTTCGGCCACATGAAGGACGAGTTCTTCCGGGGAAGGACATGGCCCGACTTCGAGTCCTTCAAGGCGGACCTGGACGCGTACGTCGCCCATTGGAACACGAGGCGGAGGCAGGTTAAACTGAAGGGGCTGACCCCGGAGGAGTTCCGGAACCAGCCCCTTGCGGCGTAGTTCTTATTTAAGCCGTCCAAGTTTTGGGGTGCAGTTCAACGAGAGACGCAGGGCCGCTTTGCATTGCAGTAAAGCTAACGGCTACGAACGACGCGGCTCGGGAACCACGAGCCTATCGGGGCTTGCGCCCTCGGCATCCATCAGGCTCACGTAGCGAATCGACGGATCATCATACATCGCGTAGTAATAATTGCCCGTGCGCGCGCTAAAGCATCCGGTGTAGATAGTCTTCTCGAACTTGCCATCGCCCATCCTGGACGCCCCCTCGATCATCACCACGCCCTCGAGCGAGCGGAACATGCGGACGACGTTTTCGGTCTCGCTCTCCTTTTGCGGGTAATTGGCATTGAGGTACGCCGCCTTTACAAAACGGCTCGGCGAATAGCAATCGCCCGGAATGCCGCGCATGCCGGCACCCGCGCCATAGGGCTTGAGCTCGGCGCCACGCCATGTCGCCGTCTGCGGAAAATCGCTTGTGGCCGTGATATAGGTGCGCAGGTTTTCCATGTGCCACGGGAAGGTCGGCTGGTTGGCAAGGGTGTCGACCGGATCGTCGTATACATGCAGGCCGTCAGCCATCATCTCGACCACGATGCTGCGCTGGCTGTCGCCGATAATCCAATGGAGCAGCGACACGCCCAGCCCCTCTCCGGCAGATTTGGCGACAATCACCGTGTCGCGCAGCGCGGCCTCGACCTCATCGACCGTCGAGAACGTCGCTGCCACCCACAGGGGAAACTCATAGGCCGCGATATTGGTCTTTCCATCAACCGGCCCCTCGGCATACTCGGCATAACCCGGGAAATTGAGACCCGCCACGGCGAGGCCCGCATCGTTGCCGCAATCGAAGAACATAGGGTAGTTCTTGTAATCGATGCACATACCGATCACCGCGTGTACCGCCGTCGCGTCGTCGATAAACGAATACGGGATGTGAAACCCGCGCGGCATCACGCGAACCTGTTGGCCGTAGTCAAAGCTCCAGTCGAGGTTGCGGCCCAGATACATGTGACCAGAATTATCGGTAAATCGGATACTCGTACACATGGCGCCTCCTAGCTTTACGTTCTTGCTAAGTTCATTGTCTCCAAACAAAAAGGCGCTAAACACAAAAGCCCGGACATGACAACAATGTCACGCCCGGACTATTCAAGCAGGATAAACTCAACCAAGTTAACCCCGCAGGTCGTCTAAGGGGTCAAAGTGCCGCAGATTGCCACGAAAGAGGAGCGAAGCGTACTTAAGGTACGCGAGCGACGATTGAGCGGCAAGGTGCGGTGCTTTGGTCCCCTTAGACCAACTTTCCTAGACAGTGATCAATCATGTGTTGAATCATCTGCGCCTCGAAGCCCACAAAGTCCTGCTTGCGCTCGCGCATCTTGCCGTCGACGATCACGTCATAAGCGACCTTGCACTTGATATAGCGCGTGGACTTGGTGACCTCCTCGTGCGTCAGGCAGCTCTCCTCCATCTTGCTGGCGCCCAGGCCAAACACCAGACGGGGGTTGTAGAGCACGTGGGGCTCGCCGGCGTCGTCCAGGTAGACGCAGACCTTCTTGGTAACGCCAATCTGGTTGGCGGCAAGGCAGCCGGCATCGTCGAGCGACTTAATGGTATCGATCAGGTCCTGAGCAACCGACTCGTCCTCGACGGTCGCAACCTCGCAACGCTGGGACAGGATAGCCTCGTCGTGGCAAAGCTCTTTAATCATACGTTCCTCCATAGGGGTCGTTGTAACCGCTTAAGTATACGGTACCCACACATTTTCATGCGAAAAATACCGTCCGTCTGCTACAAAGCGCCGAACATCAACATGCGAGGAACAACAGCGTCGTAAAGGGGCTATAGTGAGAACGTTCGTGTCAATCGGCCTAAACTCGGGGCCGAACAAGGAAAGGGTATGCATGGACGAACTATTTCACGTCAGCGAGCGCAAGTCCACAATCGGGACCGAACTTCGCGCTGGACTGACAACGTTCCTGGCGATGGCCTACATCATTGCCGTCAACCCCGCGGTGCTCTCGGGCGCCGGCATCGATGCGGGAGCGCTCGCCTGCGCCACTTGCCTGGGCGCCGGCATCATGACCATCTGCATGGGCATCTTCGCCAACCGCCCGCTCGCCTGCGCTTCGGGCCTGGGCATCAACGCCATGATCGCGGGCATCGCCACCACCATGTGCGGCGGTGACTGGCACGTGGCCATGAGCGTTATCTTCCTCGAGGGTATCGTCATCTTGCTGCTCGTCCTTTGCGGCCTGCGCGAGGCCATTATGGACGCCATCCCCGTGGTCCTGCGCCACGCCATCTCGGTTGGCTTGGGCCTGTTCATCGCCATGATCGGCCTGTGCGACGCTGGCATCATCACCGCTGGCGCCGGCACGCTCGTCGGCCTGGGCGACATCGCCTCCCCCACCTTTATCGTCGGCATCATCTCCATCGTCGTGACGGTTGCCCTGGCTTCCCGCAACGTGCCGGGTTCGCTGCTCATCGGCATCATCGTCGCCGTTATCGCCGGTATCCCGCTGGGCGTCACCCATGCGCCCGAGGGCCTCATCGCACCGCTCGACTTCTCGACCTTTGGCGCCCCGTTTGCCAGCACCGCAGACGGCAACATGGCCATCGTGAAGGTTCTGACCGACCCGATGCTGCTCGTCGTTGCCTTCTCGCTGCTCATGAGTGACTTCTTCGACACCATGGGCACCGCGATGGCCGTCGCCAAGCAGGGCGAGTTCTTGACCGAGGACGGCAATGTCGAGGACATCCGTCCCATCCTGGTCGTCGACTCCGTGGCCGCTGCTGCCGGTGGCTTTATGGGCGTCTCCTCCATCACCACCTTCGTCGAGTCCACCTCTGGCGCTGCCGACGGTGGCCGCACGGGCCTCACCTCCGTCACCACCGGCGTGCTGTTCATTCTCGCCGCGTTCTTCTCCCCCATCGTCACCATCGTTTCCAGTGCCGCCACCTGCGGTGCTCTGGTCTACGTCGGCTACCTCATGATGAGCGAGGCCTCCGAGATCGACTGGTCCGACGTGTCGCAGGGTTTCCCGGCGTTCATGATTGTCGCCGGCGTGCCCTTCACCTACTCCATCTCTGCCGGCATTGGCCTGGGCTTTATCGCCTACGTGATCGTCGCGCTCTTTAAGGGCGAGGCCTCCAAGATCAAGCCGCTCATGTGGATCGCAGCCCTTGCCTTCCTCGTCTACTTCTTTGTAGCGTAACGGCAAAGCTGCCAAAGCAGAACACCAAAGCGCGGAGTCGCATCGAGCGGCTCCGCGCTTTTCTTTTAAAGCCAGGCAACGCACGGGCGCGCGATATATTGCTTCCCAAGTTTTGAACATTTTGCCCTCCAAACGGCACTACCGCCGGCTACATCCTGCAGATATGCTGGGCGTAATCGCATAGGCCCTATGAGGATGGGAGTAACCATGGCCGCCTTGTTCACGACCCCCAAGCGCAATGACAAAACCTCTGGAGCCCATTTTGTCGAGCCCGACGTGCGCCGTCGCACGCTGCTCGCACACGGCAGCTGGCGCCGCGTGACACGCCGCATCGTTGTAGGCGCCGTATGCGCGCTTACGGTGAGCTCGCTGCTCATGCCGAGCGTCTCGCTCGCGGCCGAGTGGGTGGACGTCGGCGGCATCCGCCACGAAGCGGCCGCGGGACCCACGGGAGACGCCGCCGGCACCTGGAGCTGGGACGGCGCCGACGATATGAAGCTCAACGGCTATAACGGCGGCGCGATCGAGGCAGCGGGCAAGCTCAACGTGAGCTACGAGGGCAACAACATCGTCACTAACGGCGACGGCCGCGGCATCAAGGTTAAGGATGGCGCGAACGAGAACGCCGAGCTTAATATTCAGGGCGACGCGTCCAGCACGCTCAACGTGACATCTTCTCGTGACGCCATCACTTCCGTCGGCAGCATCAACATCGACGGCGCTGGCACTGTCAACGCCACGAGCACCGAGCACGATGCCATCGATGCCGGGGGCGATGTCACCATCAAGGGCTCGGGAAACGTTAACGCCACGGGCGATTCGGATGGCATCAGGGCCGACGGCAACATCACGATCGATAACAGCGGAACCGTCACCGCCAAGGCCACCGAGGATCAGGGTATCGATGCTAACGAGAACCTCATCATAAAGGGCGGCGGCAAGGTAGAGGCAAGCTCTATCAAAGACAATGCGATTTGGGCCGACGGCAACATCGAGATCTCGGGTGGCAGCCAGGTCAAGGTAAGCTCCGAGGAAGACGCCGCCATCGACGGTAAAAACAGCCTCACGGTCACGAACGCTTCCCTCAACGCAAGTGGCGTTGGGTATGGCATCTATGTCTACAAGGGCATCACGTTAGATGGCGCAACCGTAACGGTCCGTGCAAGTGCAGGGAACGATGAAGCCAGCGCCCTCTTCACCGACGAGGACGACATCGTCATCAAGAACGGCTCGATCGTGGATGCGTTCGCAGAAGGCCAGTTCTCGACCGCAATCTCCACCAGAAACTACTACCCCAACGAAGCGGGTGGTCACATCTACATTAGTGACTCCGCTGTCAAGGCTATAGCCCGCTATGTCGAGTCCGGTAGCGACGGCCCCGATCACTACAGCAACGACCAAAGCGGCGCGGTCATTCCCGAGCATAGGGGCGTGAACATCGGCATCTTTGCCCGGACCAAGGAGGGCATCACGCCCGCGACCATCTCGATTGTCCGCAGTAAGGTCACAGCTGAGGGAGACACGGCGGCAATCTTCGCCCTTGCCGTGAGCGCGGACGGCGAGACAATCGGCACCATCGAGATCGAAGGCGCTCCCATCCAGACGCCCACAGGCGGCAAGATCATTGGCTATCGCAACAAGGAAGAACTCGATGACGGCATCTTCTACGTGGTGGGTCAAACCATCGGCACGGGCGACGCTGTGATCGACTCCCCCTATAACGAAGCTGTCGCCAAGAGCACGGTCATCGCGCCTCCCGAGGAGATCAAACCCGAGGAGAAGCCAGGCGAGACCAAGCCCGAGGGTTCCAAGTCCGAGGGCACGAAAACGACCAAGACCGTTGCAGTTGCAGCCACGGGAGCCAAGATCGCCGGCAAACTCGCAGCAACCGGCGACGCCTCGAGCGCAGCCATCGTGGCAGCCGCCCTTGCGGGAACAGCCGCCATCGCCGCGGGCGCCGTGGTGAGCCGCAAGCGCTCGTAAACACTTTTTCGCACGGGACGGGTGGATCGCGGCCCTTGCCTTCCTCGTCTACTTCTTCGTAGCGTAAGGGCAAGGCTGCAAAAGCTGAACAATAAGGCGCGGAGTCGCCATGCGGCCCCGCGCTTTTCTTTTAGCGCCGGTCCTTGCGCCGGCGTGCGGCCTATTTCTCCCCCATTTTGGCCATTTTGCCCTCCAAACGGCACTACCGCCGGCAACATCCAGCAGATACGCTGAATCTAGTCGTATAGGCCCTATGAGAACGGGAGCAACCATGGCAGCCTTGTTCACGACCCCCAAACGCAATGACACTACCGCCGGAACCCATGTTGCCGAACCCGACGTTCGCCATCGCATAGGACTCGCGCACGGCAGCTGGCGCCGCGTGACGCGCCGCATCGTCGCGGGCGCCGTGTGCGCGCTCACGGTGAGCTCGCTGCTCATGCCGAGCGTCTCGCTCGCAGCGGAATGGGTCAAGGTCGGCGGCAACAAGTACAACACCGCGGCGAGCGACGAGGCCGGTACCTGGTCGTGGGACGGCGCCGACGACTTGAAGCTCAACAACTATAACGGCGGCGAGATCCAGGCCGCAGGCAAGCTCAACGTGAATTACTCGGGAACCAACATCGTCACTGCCGAATGGATCGAAAGCATCAACGTTTCTCATGGCACTAACGAGAATGCCGAGCTCAATATCCAAGGCGACGAGGGCGGCACGCTCAGCGTGACATCTACTGAGGACGCTATCCTCTCCACGGGTAATATCAACATCGACGGAGCCGGATCCGTCAACGCCACGAGCACTGGGTTTGATGCCATCAATGCCGGAGGTGATCTCGCTATCAAAGGTTCGGGCAACGTCAACGCCACGGGTGCATCGGATGGCATCAGGGCAAACGGCAATATCACGATTGACGACAGCGGAGCCGTCACCGCCAGGGCTACCAAGGACAAGGGTATTGGAGCCGACAAGAACCTCACCATCAAAGGTGGCGGGACGGTCGAGGCAAGCTCAGCCGATGGTGAGGCCCTTTGGAGCGGCGGCAATATCAACATCTCGGACGGCAGCCAGGTCAAGGCAAGCTCCGAGAAAGACGCTGCCGTCGAGGCCAAGGGCAGCCTCGCAGCCACAAACGCCTCCCTCAACGTAAACGGTGTTGAATATGGCGTCTATGCCCACAAGGGCATCACCCTCGATCATGCAAACGTGACGGTCCGTGCAAGTAAAGGCAGATACGGTGGTGCCAACGCCCTCTTCACCTACCAGGACGACATCGTCGTCAAGAACGGCTCCACCGTGGACGCGTTTGCGGAAGGCGAGGTTTCGGCTGCATTCTCCACCAGAAACGATCGACCCAACGAGAAGGGCGGCCACATCTACATCAGCGACTCCGTTGTCAAGGCCATAGCCCGCTATGTCGAGAACGGCGACGGCCCCATCCCCTGCAGCGAAAACCAAGATGGCGAGACGAGGCGCGAACCCCAAGGCGAGAACATCGGCATCATCGCCCAGACCAGCGAGGGCGTCACACCCGCAGTCATCTCGATCATCCGCAGCAAGGTAACGGCCGAAGGAGATACAGCGGCAATCTTTGCCCGTGCCATGAGCGCTGACGGCAAGACAATCGGCACCATCAAGATTGAGAACGCCGCCATCCAGACGCCCGAAGGCGGCAAGGTCATTGACTATCGCAAGCTCCGTGACGGCATCTACGAGGCAGGCCAAGCCATCGGCACGGGCGACGCCACGGTCGACTCCCTCTATATCAAAGCAGTCGCCAAAAGTACGACCATCGCACCTCCCGAGGTAGCCAAGCCGGAAGACCCCAAGCCCGACGAGACCAAGCCCGCAGAAAGCAAGCCCGCGGAGTCCAAGCAGAACCCCAAGCCTGAGGGCTCAAAGCCGACCAAGGCCGTTGCGGCTTCAACCACGAAAGCCAAGACTACCGGCGTGCTCGCGGCAACCGGCGACACCTCGGGTGCGGCCATCGTGGCAACCGTCCTTGCGGGAACAGCCGCTATCGCCGCAGGCACCATGGCGAGCCGTAAGCGTTCTTAGACGCCTCTGCGCACATGGCAGCTCCCGCGAAGGCCCCGAGCCCCAGCACCGTTTAACAACGCCACCGCCGAGCTCCCCTCCGGCGGTGGCGTTTTCCATATGCGTCCGCAGGGGATGCACGAGATTGTCTTTGGTCTAGCCCAACCGGCATACGCTGGCGTGCGACAATTGGGGCTGCCGATATCACAACACTGAGAGAAGCCCGTCATGGAAGCGCATCAAAAGCAGATGACCGTTTATTCGAATCATACGGAAAGCGCGCCTGTCATCTACCTTCCTGTGGTCGTGGGCGACGGCAGCGAGGTTTATAAGTGTTGCCGAGAGCTCGACTGTCCGCCATTCGCCCTCGTCACCATTGGCGGGCTCGATTGGAATCGCGAGCTGAGCCCCTGGGCATGCGACGGGACCGTACGCGATGCCGAGCCTTTCGGCGGCCAAGCTGCCGATTTTCTTGATGAGCTGCTGAATCAGATAATCCCCCAGGTCGAGTCGTCGCTTCCTCAGCCGCCCACCCGGCGCGGCATTGCCGGTTACTCGCTCGCGGGCCTCTTCGCACTCTGGTCCCTCTGGCAAACCGACGCCTTTGACCGCGCCGCGAGCGCATCGGGGTCGCTATGGTTTCCCGACTTTGTCGACCGTGCCAGCACGGCCCCTTTTGCCGGCAGCCCGCAAGCCGTCTACCTGTCACTCGGCAAAAAGGAAACCAAGACGCCCAACCGCATGATGCGGCATGTACTCGACGACACACGCGCGATGGAAGCGTTGCTCGTCGAGCGCGGCATTCCAACAACGCTGGAGCTCAACCCCGGCAATCACTTTGCCCAAACCGACTTACGCATGGCCCGCGGCATCCACTGGATACTGACACATTAAAAATGGTGCCCACACGCATATACGCATGGGCACCATATCTTGTTTTAGCTGAACGCAGCTGCTACTCAGCAGCCTCCTCAAGCTCGGAGACATCAAACTCAAAGTCGTTACCCGGCAGGATGGCGTTGAGCACAATGCCCACCAGTGAGCCCACGGCAATGCCGGACAGCGAAATCGTCACGCCGCCCAGCTCCAACACGATGGCGCCGGCGGTGCTGTACGCGATGCCGAGCGAAAGCACGAGCACCAGCGCGGCAACCAGCACGTTGCGGTTGTTCTGGAAATCGACCTGGTTCTCGATGAGGTTGCGGACGCCCACAGCGCTGATCATGCCGTAGAGCACGAGCGACACACCGCCGATCACACACGCCGGCATGGCCGCAATGACAGCCGCGAACTTGGGGCAGAACGAAAGCACGATGGCGCAACACGCGGCAATTCGAATTACGCGCGGGTCGAACACGCGCGTCAGGGCGAGCACGCCGGTGTTCTCACCATACGTAGTGTTGGCCGGAGCGCCAAAGAGCGAAGCCAGAATCGTGGCAAGGCCGTCGCCGAGCAGCGTGCGATGCAGACCGGGATCGGCAATGTAGTTGCACTCGCAAGTCGAACCGATAGCAGAGATATCGCCGATATGCTCGATCATGGTCGCGAAGGCCAGCGGCATGATGGTGATGATGGCCGTCGTGGCAAGACCGCTATCGAACTGCGGCCCAAAGAGTGCAAACACGGTGTTGTCCCACACGATGGGCAGACCGACCCACGGAGCGGCGGCAACGCCCGAGAAATCAACCTCGCCGAGCGCAGCCGCAACGGCATAGCTCACCACAACGCCCAGCAAAATCGGCACGATCTTGACCATGCCACGGCCCCAGATGTTGCAGATGACGATAACGGCAACGCCAATGACAGCCACAAGCCAGTTGGTCTGGCAGTTAGCAATAGCGGAACTTGCCAGGATCAAGCCGATGGAAATGACGATGGGGCCAGTCACCACCGGCGGAAAGAAACGCATGACACGCTTGGCGCCAAACGCGCGGAAGAGCGCCGCCAGCACCGGATAGAGCAGACCGGCACAAGCTACGCCCAGGCAGGCGTAGGGCAAAAGCTCGGTCTCGCCGTTGGGCGCGATTGCGGCATAACCGGCAATAAAGGCAAACGATGAGCCCAAAAATGCCGGCACCTTACCGCGCGACAGGAAGTGGAACAGCAGCGTGCCCAAGCCGGCAAACAAAAGCGTTGCCGATACCGAGAGGCCGGTGAGCACGGGCACCAGCACGGTGGCGCCAAACATGGCAAACAGGTGCTGTAGGCCGAGCAGAAACATGCGCGGGCGGCCGAGCGACGATGCGTCGTAGATGGCATCGCTGACGGCGGGCGTCGAGGACTGGGACATGGATGTCCTTTCGAATGGAAGGGCGATCAGGCATATCGGATAACCTGCCCGAACGATACGATCCGAACCATTGTACGCGATACACTATGCCTCGCACGCGCCGCCACCTGCAAACACTAGCGCTATTTCCAAACGCGCTCGGCAATGCGCTTGACCAGCGCGATCTTTGCCCATTGCTCATCCTCGGTCAGCTTGTTGCCAATCTCGCAGCTGGCAAAGCCACACTGCGGAGACAGATACAGGTTCTCGAGCGGCACGTACTTTGCCGCTTCGCGGATGCGCTCGACGATAACGTCCTCGTTCTCGAGCTCTGCCGCCTTGGTGGTCACCAAGCCCAGCACGACCTTCTTGCCGGGTGCAACGTACTTGAGCGGCTCAAAACCACCGGCGCGCGGCGTGTCGAACTCCAGATAGAACGCATCGACATCCTCATGCGCAAACAGGTACGGCGCGACGGGGTCGTAGCCGCCCTCAAAAGCGTAGGTGGAGTGGTAGTTGCCGCGGCATACATGCGTGTTGATGACCAGATCGTCGGGCTTGCCCGCGATGGCGGCATTGTTGAGCGCCACGCCCAGCTCGCACACCTTTTGCAGGTCGACCGGGCTCATGCCGGTTTTGGCGACAAAATCGGTATCGCAGTAGATGCCCCAGGTGCAGTCATCAAACTGGATGTTGCGGCAGCCTGCTGCGTACAGGTCGGCGATCACCGTGCGATAAGCAGCTGCAATGGCGTCGGCAAGTTCCTCATCGGTCTTATAGACAGCGCGCAGGCTCTCCTGCTGGCCATCGCAGCGGTCGAGCGTGACTTCGGAGAACGTCTGAATCGGCGCCGGGATGGTCTGGCGTGCAACGTGGCCCTCGCCCTCAAGCGCCTTGACAAACTTAAAGTGCTCGACGAAGGGGTGGTTCTCGCCGCTGATGGGGCCGGTCACCACGGCGGTATCGGCCGTGGTCTCCTCGTCGTGGAACATATAGCCCGTACGCGAGGTGCGACGCTCGACGCCGTTCAGCCCCCACATAAAGTCGAGGTGCCAGTAGCTGCGGCGAAACTCGCCATCGGTGATGACCTGCAGGCCGGCCGCCTTCTGCTTTGCCACCAAATCGCGAATGGCCTCATCCTCGACGGCCTTAACGCCGTCGTCATCGAGCGTACCCGCGGCGTAGGCGGCACGGGCGTCCTTCACGGCCTGCGGACGAAGAAAACTGCCGACGATATCGGCGCGAAACGGCGCGTTCGGTTGAATCGAAGTGCTCATAGATATCTCCCTTTGCATTGGTTGCTTTACTGGGACAGAGTATGAGCGCTCATATGGTCATCGTAAAATATATGTTTATAACAGTTTGATATAGATGCTTCCTATATCAGTTTGGACTGCCATAAAGAGATTTGACCCGTGCAGAATGCAGCAGTCTAGATGTGCTGACGAATCGCGTCGATATAGGCCTGCCCGTAGCGCGTAAGTGTCGTGTTCTTGCGCGTGATAATGCCGATCTCCATGTACTCGTCTACATCGAGCGGAATCGAGATAATACCGGGGCCGTTAAGTTCATGGCTGATCACACCCGAACACACCGTGTAGCCGTTGAGGCCCATGACCAGGTTGAACAACGTCGCACGGTCACGCACGCGGATATTCTTGCGGCGCTCAAAGGTCGAGGTCAGCTCCTCAGAATAGTAGAACGAGTTATAGCTGCCCTGCTCATAGGACAAAAACGGGTAGTCCTCGAGATCTTCGAGCGTCACGCTGGCGTGATCCGCCAGCGGATGGTCTGCACACACAAAGACGTGCGGCGTGGCGCAGAAGAGCCCCTCGAATACGAGCTCGTTGGCCGCCAGCATGCGCTCGATGACCTCGCGATTGTGCTCCGACAGATACAGGATGCCGAGCTCGCTTTTCATGTGCGCGACGTCCTCGATAATCTCGTGGGTTTGCTCCTCGCGCAGGGTAAAGTCGTAACGCGCGGCACCGAACTCGCGAATCACGTCAACAAACGCGTTAACGGCAAAGGAATAATGCTGGCAGCTCACACTAAAGTGCGGCACCTGCTCGGATGCGCCCTTGTACTTGCCCTCGAGCAGGTCGGCCTGGTCGAGTACCTGGCGCGCATAGCCCAAGAAGGTCTCGCCTTCCTCGGACACAACGACGCCCTTGTTAGTGCGTTCAAAGATGTGCACGCCCATCTCGTTTTCGAGATCGCGAATCGATGCGGTAATCGAAGGCTGCGACACAAAGAGCCGGCGCGAGGCCTCGGTGATGCTGCCGCATTCGGCAACTTTGACGACATATCTGAGCTGCTGGAGCTTCATGATGGCCTCCCTAGACGTTCGTGACGTCGAAACCCGTCGCATCCATCTGACGCATAAACGGCGGCATCTCCCCCGTCGCGGCGCAGGCGGCAATCTGATGCAGAGCCCCGGCAACCGCATCGTCTGTCGCAGCGCCGATATGCCAGCGCGCGGCAGCCGTGACAGCCTCGTTGGCATTGGCGACTGCAACGGAGTTGGGAACAGCATCGATCATGGGCAGGTCGTTATCGGAATCGCCAAATACGGCCACCTCGTCGGACGTCAGGTCCAAAGTGCGCGCCAGCTCCAGCGCAGCGCAACCCTTGTCCCAACCTGCTGGAAGAATGTCGAGCAGGCGCACTCGGTTGTTGGGAAACACAAGCGAGAGCTCCGGCACCTCGGCGGCAATGCGCTCGCGCAGCTCAGCGAGCTCTTCGCGCGAGCGGGCGCTCCAGATATTCGCCTTGTATACCGGGGCATCATCGACAACAGGACGGCACGGGGCCTCTTCGCCCTTGAGCCACGCGTTGCCGCCCGACTCCATGGCGCGGCGCACGCGCTCGGGATCGCTCGTCACGCAGTAGGCATCGTTATTCCAAAAGTCATCACCCAGGCTGTAGACCTTCAGATACGTATCATCGGTCTCTTGCTCCAAGTAGTCAGCCAAGCGCATAAGGGCGGCGTTGTCGGTCGCATGCGAGGCTACCGCCTCGCCGTCCACAAACATGACCTGGCCGTTACAGAACGCGCCAGTTGAAAAACACTCAGAACAATTTTTGAACATCCAGCCCATCGCGGACGGCTGACGGCCCGAAACCGGGCCAAAGTGCAGACCCGCCGCCTGCATGGCATGAATGCCCTCGATGGCGTAGTCGCTGGCGCCGTCATGCCCAGCCGGAATCAGCGTATCGTCCATATCGGTCAGCACAAGTTTGATCATAGAGTCCCCCAGTCATTTTCACCGTAACCATTGTAACGACCTGCCAATAAGGGACAGGTTTATTTTGGCAGGTTTTATCTGGGAACATGCAGCGCCCCTGTTGCCACCTGCCAAAATAAACCTGTCCCTTTTTGGCAGGTGCGCTAGTATAGGGAACAACAGATTCGATGCGGGAGTGCCGGCGGTGCAAACCACAAGGCTGAGAGGGCATGGGGCCCAATCCTTTGAACCTGTCAGTTAATGCTGGCGTAGGGAGCATGCCGCCTTTACAGGGGCGCTGTCTATGCACAGCGCCCCTTTTCTATGCCAAGGAGGCATGTGCAGTGATTGATTCGGAACAGCTTAAGCAACATATGGTCAAGGCCGTGGAGGAGATTCACGCCACCAATCCGATGGCCGGCTCCATCACCAACACGGTGACGATCGACTTTGTCGCCAACGCACAGCTCGCCGTGGGCGGTTCGGCCGCCATGGTCTATCTGCCCGACGAGGGCGAGGCCCTCGTTGCCGGCGGCGGCGCTATCTATCTCAATATGGGCACGCTCTTCCCCATCTACGAGCAGACGATTCCCCGCGCGGCCAAGGCGGCACACGATGCCGGCAAGCCCTGGGTGCTCGATCCGGTTGGCCTGGGCATCGGTAGCCTGCGCACCCAGCTGGTAAACGAGCTCAAGCAGTACAAGCCCGCCATCGTGCGCGGCAACGCCTCCGAGATTATCGCGCTCGCCGGCCTGTGGGGTCTTGAGGGCGAGGCGGCCGATCTGAGCCGCGTACGCGGTGTCGATACCACCGATACCGTCGATGCCGCTCGCGATGCTGCCGTGGCGCTTGCCCGCTACACCGGCGGCGCCGTGGTGGTCTCGGGCGAAGTCGACCTGATTACCGACGGCACGACCGTGGCCAAGTCCCACGGCGGCAGCCCGCTCATGTCCAAGATCACCGGCTGCGGCTGCTCGCAGGGCGGCGTGCTGGCCGTGTACGCCTGCGCCGCCGACCCGTTTACGGCAGCCGTCTGCGGCACCGCCGCCTACAACGTGGCCGGCACGCGTGCCGCCGCCGTCGCCGATGCCCCGGCAAGCTTTAAGGTCGCCTTTATCGACGAGCTCTACCGCGCAACCGCCCAGGACATCGCCGATAACCGACTCGAGCTCGAGGAGGCATAAGCTATGTCCGAGCCCGCAACCAATGCCGGCATGAACACGCTCGTCGCCGTGGCCATTGCCCCGTGCGGCACCGGCGATGAGCTCTCCGCCGAGGTCGCCGAAGTCGTGCGCGTCATTCGCGAGAGCGGCCTGCCCAACCGCACCACCTCGATGTTCACCGAGATCGAGGGCGACTGGGACGAGGTCATGCAGGTCGTACGCGACGCAACCTTTGTGTTGGCGAGCAAGGGCATCCGCACCGAAGTCGTGCTCAAAGCCGATATTCGGCCCGGATTTACCGACACCATGACTGGCAAGCTCGAGCGTATGGAAGCACAGATCAAGAAGCAGGAGGAAGCACGATGAGCATCCGCGACAACCTTGATATCTCGGCCTATCTGGTACTCGGCCCCGAAAACACCCTCGGACGCCCCGTGGGCGATGTGGTGGCCCAGGCGCTCGACGCCGGCTTTACTTGCATCCAGGTGCGCTCCAAGGTGGCAAGTGCCCGCGAGATCATCGCGCTGACCGGCGACGCCGCACAGGCAATCGCGCAGGCCGGCAAGACCGGTCAGGTCGCCCTGCTCATCGACGACCGCCTGGACTGCGTGCTTGCTGCACGCGAGCAGGGCATTGCCGTCGACGGCGTGCATGTGGGTCAGAGCGACATTCCCGTCGAGGTCTGCCGCAAGCTGCTGGGCCCCGACGCCATCGTGGGTCTTTCGGCCCGTTGTGAGGAGATGCTCGAGTACGTCAAGACCGCCGACATGAGCCTGGTCGATTACCTGGGCATCGGTCCACTCCACGAGACCGAGACCAAACGCGATTGCGGACGCGCAGCCGACGGCTCCATCATCACCAAAAGCTTTGAGGACCTGGCCGCACTCCACGCGGCAAGCCCCGTGCCCATCGTGGTGGGCGGCGGCGTCAAGACGGCCGACTTGCCGCAGCTCAAGGCCACCGGCGTCGATGGCTTCTTTGTGGTGAGCGCCGTCTGCAGTGCCGACGACCCCTACGCCGCCGCCAAGGAGCTCGTCGATACCTGGCAGCAGGCATAGGCATAGGCCGAGCAGCTGATCCGCAGCCTCACATCTTTAGCAATGGAAAGCGCATCCCAATTTGGACCTCCATTCCGGGATGCGCTTTCCGCCGAGTCCGTGGCAGTTTGCCCTACCCCGCTAGGTAGACCTCCAGCGCGGGCGAGGTCGCCTCCGCATCGTGGCGGCCGATCTGATAGATGCGCTCGAGTTCATCGGGCTCGCGGCACAGCGACGGCACCTTCACCGATTCGCTCGGCCGCACCACAAAGATTTCGCCAGTAGCCTCGCGACGCGCCAGGTCATCGAGCGTGGCATTGTAGACCTCATGCCGATGCTCAAGCGCCGCGACAAACTCCGGGTAGTGACGAAACACGCGCCGCAGCATGGGCATCACGCTGTTGGGCTGCTTCACAAAGCCCGCCGGCTGCGTGAGTACCACGATATTGCGGTCATACCCCTGCGCAAACAGCCATGCACTGGGAATAGAATCAGCCACGCCACCATCCAGATACTTATGCCCGTCAATAGCAACGGGACGCGTCGCCACGGGAATCGCCGACGATGCCCGGATCCACTCGATATCCCTCTCGTCGCCATAGGGCAGGTCGTGGTAGACGGCCTTGCCCGTCTCGATATCGGTGCACACGCACGTAAACCGCATGGGACAGGCGCGATACGCCTCCAAGTCAATGGGATCGCGCTCGATAGGCACCTCGTGATAGGCAAAATCGGCATTGAACATATCGCCGGTCCGCAGCCAGCTTGCTACACCCGCATAGCGCTTATCGGCACAATAGGCCTTGTTATAGCGAATGGCACGGCCGATCTGGCGCGATTTAAAATTGTAGCCAAACGCCGCGCCCGCCGAGACGCCCACCATATGGTCGCAGGTCAAACCGTGCTCCATCCAAACGTCGAGCACGCCCGCCGTATACATACCGCGGTAGCCGCCTCCCTCGAGCGCGAGCCCCACCGTGCGCGTCATAGTTGACTGTGCCATGCGACCATCTCCATCCCCACAAATTCAAACGGGACAAGTATACCCGTCAACATATATCGTCCCAGTCGCATTTTTATCGAACATCGCATCGTCGCGCTACCGCTTGTCGAATAATAGCCGCCCACAGCATGTGCACCCATATATAATTTTGCACTGTTGTTTATACTACTCAGCAGTTATCAACAGCGAACATTAGCCGGCAAAGTAACCCAACAACGCAGCAAGGCGGGGGCCTGGATACACGCAAAACGCTGAGCAACGATGCGTGTACACAACGAGCTCGCCCGACGCAATCCGCTCCGACTTCAGAAAGCCGCTTAGAACATGGATACTGTCAGCAATTACACCGAAACGCTCGAAAAGACCGTCCGTGACCTTCTCGAGCGTCAGGAGGATCTGATCAGGACCGCCTTTACCGACCAGCTTACCGGGCTTGGCAACCGTGGCGGCTTTGCCCGTTCCCTCGAGGAGCTCTGGGAGCAGGACACCCCCGTTACCATGGCGTTCATCGATATCGACAATCTCAAGCACTGCAACGACGTCTTTGGGCATGACGAGGGCAACCGCTATATCTTGCAGGTAAGCCTCTATCTCAAACTGTATATGAAAGTGGACGAGGCGGCGTTTCGCATAGGCGGCGACGAGTTTGCCATCCTATCTACGATTGCGACCGAGGACGACCTCGCCGAACGTCTGGAACACTGCCGAACGATCCTGCTCAAAAACAACGATTCCGAGATGCCCCACTCGTTTAGCTACGGAGTGGCACACGCCGACCCCGCCCTGGGCGAAGCCTCCAATCGCATGACACTCGATGCCGACCATCGCATGTACGACTACAAGCTACGTCATGCCATGCACCTCGATCGGCGCAATATTACGCAAGTCCACGCCGACGACTTCGAAATAAGCGATCGTATTTTCGACGCTTTTTCGATGCTCAACGAGGGCCGTTATTTCTTTATCGAGAACTTGGACAAGGACCGCACCCTTTGGTCGCAAGGTGCCTTGCGCGATCTCGGTCTTCCTTCGGAGCACATAGACAGCTGCCGCGATTTCTGGAAGACGCGCGTCCATCCCGATGACCTCGAGGCCTACGCCAACGACATCAACCAGATCTTTAACGGCTCCAAACACCGCCGCGTCATGCAGTACCGCATGCGCAATGCCGCGGGTGACTACGTTCTCTGCCGTGCTCGCGGGTTTCGCATCGACGGCGACGGAAATGTCCCCTCGCTCTATGTCGGCGAACTCGTCAACCACTCGCTTGCCGAAACCGTCGACGCCGCCACAGGCCTCGGAACGCAGCGCATGCTGGTCAACGCTATCGATGCCTGCCGTCGCGACCGCTGCGAGACGGGGCTTATAGCGGTGCGCATTCGTGGCACGGCGAATCTCAACGAGCTCTACGGGGCCGAGGCTGTCGACAACATGCTTGCCGAATACGCAGGCCGCATGCTGTCGATCACCCGCGGCAGAAGCCGGGTCTTCCGTTCACGAAGCGTCCAGTTCGTCGTGCTCAGCAACGATTTGGACCATGAGGCATTCGAGCAACTGACCCGCCACCTTAAAGAGGCTGTTTTCGCTCCTGTTCAAATCGCGGGCGACACCATTACTCCCGTCTGCCTTGTCGTCCCGGCCTTTTACGAGCAGTTAACCCATCAAGCGACCGCCGTTTTAGGCGAACTCGACCGTCGCCTTCGCACGGCCGGCGGGCTTGTTCCCAACGACAGCCTCCCCATACCCGAGGCGGAGCGCAAAAGCGCCATCGCCGAACGTATCGACTCGCTCACGGGCCTCTATCGACCCAGCGAGTTTATGCGGCGCGCCAACGCATTTCTCGAGGCAAGGCGCGACGACACCTGGTGCATCGCCACCGTCGACATGGGTCACATGCGCCTGTTTAATGAATGGCACGGCCAGGCCGAGGGCGACCGCGTACTCGCCGATGTGGGCACGGTCCTCAAGGACATCGAAAATGCCGATATGGGCGTCGCAGGGTACTGGGGCCAAGATGACTTTTGCGTACTCATCCCCTTTAAGCACATCACCGTCCATCAAATCTACAACCGCGTTCGCGAGGCAGTAGCCAGGCATGATGACGGCGTAGGTTTTTGGCCGTCCATGGGCATTTACCCCATCGACTCCAATGAGGAGATCACCATCGATGCGCAGGCAAAGGCCATGTTTACCAATCGACGCGCCAAAAACGACTTCAAGGAGCGCATTGCTATTTTCCGCCCCGAAGAATATGAACACGAGATTGCGTTCCACCGCACGCTGACCGAGTTCCAGTACGCGCTCTCAAATGGCCGCATCACGTACTACCTGCAGCCCCAGGTCGATATGGAAACCGGCGAGATCATTGGCGCCGAGGCACTTACGCGCTGGATTGACAAGGACGGCTCTCTCATTTCGCCCGCAACGTTTATTCCCGCACTCGAGGAAAGCGGCTTTGTGGTGACGCTCGACAAATACATTTGGCAGGGTGTCGCCATATGGCTTCGCGAGCGTCTCGATCGCGGTCTTCGCGTGGTTCCGGTCTCGCTTAATGTGTCTCGCGTGGACATTCTTGCCTGCGACGTTGCCGAGCATATGGGATCGCTCGCCGCCCAATACAACCTGCCGCCCGAGCTCATGCGTATCGAGATCACCGAGACGGCTTATACGGGAGAGTCCGAAGCCGTGGACAAACTGACAGCCGACTTGCACACCCGCGGCTTCTCGACCTATATGGACGATTTTGGCACCGGTCAGTCCACGCTCGCGATGCTCAAGAACGTCAATGTCGACGTCATCAAGCTCGACCGCACCTTTGTGCCCACCGACCGCGATCAAGGCCGCAGCGCGCAGATCGTGTCATCGATGCTCGAGATGGCGCAGTCGCTCCATCTGCCCATTGTAATCGAAGGCGTCGAGACAGATGAGCAGGCAAACATGCTACGCCACATGGGTGCCCGCTACGCTCAGGGCTTCCTCTACTACCGCCCCATGCCGGCGAAGGATTTTGAGGCATTGCTCGATGGCGGCAATAACAACTGATACGCTCGCGCGCAAAACGCCACCGCCGAAGGGGGCATTTGTCTCCATTAGCTAACTTATATCCCCAGTTCAAACCGAATTGGGGATATGATACAAACCGTTGTTCCGCCCAAGGAGGTTATCCATCATGAACGAGTCATATCGCCTGGGCGAGCAATCGATTATTGCCTATCTTCAGCGACTTGCGAATGGCATCTCGACCGCCGAACTCGATGTTGCCGCGCTGCCTGCTGAGCTGCGCGCCGTTGGCGAGCAACTGCAAAAGACGCATGCCATCCTGCAACAAGAGCGCCGGCTGCTTGAGAGCAACGCCTATATCGACCCGCTCACCAACTTGGGCAACCGCGGCGGACTCGACCGTCACGTCGAGCAACTCTGGCACAAAGGTGACCCCTTCACCTGCGCCTATATTGACATCGACCATCTCAAGCATTGCAATGATAGGTTTGGCCACGCCGAAGGCAATCGCTATATTCTGAGCATCTGCCGCACGCTCTCCGAAACCATGGAGCACAATGAGATGCTGTTCCGTATCGGTGGAGACGAGTTTGTGCTTATCTCGCTCTCCGCAAACGAGACTGAACTCGAGCAGCGCTTGGAGCAGGTGCGTGCCGGGCTGATCGAGGCGAGCTCAGGTGGCAAGGCGCCCATGATCGCCAGCTTTAGCTTTGGCTGCTCGCGCGTCGATCCACTTGCCGGCGACACGCGTCGCCAGATGACGATGGATGCCGATCGCAAGATGTATCGCTATAAGCTTATGCATCGTGTACAGCAACCGAAAGACAATGACGCACCACAACGCCCAATCGTCGATCAGCTTCCCTGCAACGACCGGGTGTTCCAAGCAATCTCCATGAGCTCCGAGACACGCTATCCGTTCATCCTTAACCTCGATACGGGAGAATCGCAATGGTCGGTTAACGCCGTGCGCGATTTTGACCTGCCCTCCCAGCACCCCTTTAACTCACTCGACATGTGGCTCGCCCGCGTTCATCCCGAGGACCGCGACAACGTACGCGCCGAGCTCGACATGGTGATAAACGGCACGTGGCACTTCCATTACATGCAGTATCGCGTAATGGATGCCACCGGAAAATACGTGCTTTGCGACTGCACAGGCTCCCGTTTGGACGGCACCGATACCGAGCCCAGCATGTATGTGGGCATTATCATCAACCGAAGCTTGGCAGATACGACCGACTCGGTAACGGGCCTGGGCGATGTCCACGCGCTGGTCAACGCTATTGGAGAGATGCGCCGCGTGGCGCGCGAGGCAGGCTTTATTGCCATTAAGGTCGACGATATCGCCGAAGTCAATGCCCGCTTTGGATTCGATGCAGGCGACCGCGTGCTCGCCGAAAGCGCCGCCTGCCTCATGGACTGTTCGCGCGGCAAGGGTCGCTTGTTCCGCTCGACGGGACCAATGTTCGTGGCGCTTTTCGATGAGCTCGGCCCCGAGGCAATCGACGAGCTCGCAAACGAAATCGAACGATTCCTGGGTTCTCCCGTGCTCATCGGCTCGCTTGAATATCAGCCGCCCATTCGTGTGGCGACGCTTCATCTGGACGCTGTCAATCGACAGCCCGTTTCCATTTTGAACGAGCTCAAAGCGTTGCTCGGTAAAGCCGTGCAGGTGCCAGGTACCAAACTGGATTAGCACCGCGCCCGCACCGCCTCCCCCATCGTGCGATAATCCTCTGCAGAAGTCACCAACAGTAGAGGGAGTTTGTGATGAAGGTTCTTTTGGTCAATGGCAGTCCCAAGGCAAACGGCAATACCGCCCGCGCACTCGCCGAGGTCTCCGAGCAACTCAACGCCGAGGGCATCGATACCGAGGTGTTCCAGCTGGGCGCCAAGCCCATTCGCGACTGCATCGGTTGCGGCCAGTGCGGCAAGCTTGGCGGTCGCTGCACCTTTGACGACGACGTGGTGAACGAGCTCATCGCTGCCGCCGAGCAGGCAGATGGCTTTGTCTTTGGCTCCCCCGTCTACTATGCGCATCCCAGCGGACGCATCCTCTCAGCCCTCGATCGCGCCTTCTATGCAGGCGGGCATGCCTTTGAGCACAAGCCCGGCGCCGCGGTCGCCGTCGCCCGTCGTGGCGGCACGTCGACCACGTTCGATGTGCTCAACAAGTACTTCACCATTAAGCAAATGCCTGTGGTTGCCTCCACCTACTGGAACAACGTGTTTGGCCGCGTGCCCGGCGACGCCGATGGGGATGCCGAGGGCCTTGCCACCATGCGAAACATCGGCAAAAACATGGCCTGGCTCCTGCGCTGTATCGAGGCAGGACAGGCCGCCGGTATCAACGCACCCGAGGCAGATCGAGCAACGACCAACTTCATTCGATAGAGCGGCGGAGCATGAATATCCAGATTTTTGGAACCAAAAAGTCTTTCGATACCAAGAAGGCCCAGCGCTATTTTAAGGAGCGCCGCATTAAGGTGCAGTTTATTGACCTTAGGGAAAAGGAGATGAGCAAGGGCGAGCTCACGAGCGTGATGCAGGCGGTCGGCGGCATCGACAAGCTGCTCAACCCCAAGGCCAAGGACGAGGAGACGCTCGCGCTCATCCAGCACCTTACCCCTAGCCAGCGCTTCGACAAACTGCTCGAAAACCAGCAGGTTCTAGCCGAACCCATCGTGCGCAACGGCAAAAAGGCCACCGTCGGTTATTGCCCCGATGTATGGGGAGCCTGGGAGTAGCCTGTGTTATTTGCCGGCGCGTGGGTATAAGAGCAGGCGTTTGGCATAAGATTCAACTGTAAGCCATGTCTAACAAAGGAGGGCACATGCCCAACAAACCCGTGAAGATCATCATGCTTACCGGATACCTCGGTGCCGGCAAGACCACGCTGCTCAACCACATCCTCGCTAACGACGGCGGCATCCGCGCCGCCGTGATCGTCAACGATATCGGCGAGATCAATGTCGACGCCAGTCTTATCGCCGACGGCGGCCTTTCCGAGACCGACGACCTCATCCCGCTCACCAACGGCTGCATCTGCTGCACGCTTTCGGACGACCTGGCCAACCAGCTGCAGGGCATTGCCGATTCGGGCAAGTTCGACTACATCATCATCGAGGCATCGGGTATTTGCGAGCCTATCCCCATCGCCTACACCATCTCGAGCTTCTGCGACGAGGCCAAGGTGGGCGGCGAGCCCAAGCTCGCGCTCGACAACATCGTGGCCGTGGTCGACTGCGCCCGCATGTACGACGAGTTCAACGGCGGTCGCGACCTGCTGGCTGAGGATATCGACGAGGACGACATCGAAAGCCTGCTCATCCAGCAAATCGAGTTCTGCTCCACGCTGATCCTTAACAAGACCGATACCGTGACGCCCGAGCAGATCGCCGAGCTCAAGGCCATCGTGCGCAGCCTGCAGAAGGACGCCGTGATCGTCGAGGCCCAAAACGGCGAGGTCCCCATGGAGGAGCTGCTCGATACCGACCGCTTCGACTTTATGCGCGCCTACAACTCCGCCGCCTGGATCGAGGCCATGGAGCATCCCGAGGAGCACGACGACCCCGAAGTGCTCGAGTACGACATCGAGACCTTTGTGTACTCGCGCCGCAAGCCGTTTGACCTGCAGAAGTTCACTGATTTTGTTGAGCAGGAGTGGCCCGACGAGGTCATCCGCGTCAAGGGTCCGCTGTGGCAGACCGGCGATCCGGACATGTGCTACATGTTTGAGCAGGCCGGCCACCAGATGCGCCTGATGGAGAACGGCCTGTTCGTTGACTCCGCGCCCGAGGGCGAGAAGCAGAAGATCATCGACGAGAACCCCGAGATCATGCAAATTTGGGACGACGAGACGGGCGACCGCATGACGAGCCTGTGCATCATCGGCCGTCACATGGACAAGGACGCGCTCATCGCCTCCCTCGATGCCTGCCTGACCGACTGGCACCGCGCCTAGGTTTATCCAAGCGGGCATTTTTCCGCCTATGTAACTGCCAAACCACCACGAAGGTGCCCTTCGTGGTGGTTTTTCGTTCTGAGCCAAGGAGATTCATGTTCAACATTGTGCTGTATGCGCCCGAGATTCCGGCCAATACGGGCAATATCGGCCGCACCTGCGTGGTTACCGGCACCCGCCTGCATCTGGTGGAGCCGCTGGGGTTTTCGCTCGACGACAAGACGGTACGTCGCGCCGGCCTGGGCTACTGGCAAAACTTGGACGTGACGACCTATGCCGGCTGGGAGGACTTCCTTGCGCGCAATGACCTCTCCCCTGCCGACGAACGCCTGCATCTGCTGACCAAAAAGGCACGCCGCACCTATGCGCAGAGTACCTACCGCGATGGCGACTACTTGGTCTTTGGCAGCGAGAGCTCGGGCATTCCCGAGGAGCTACTCGCTGCAGCGCCCACGTGCTGCGAGCGCATCCCGATGCTGCGCGATTGCGATTCGCTTGACAACGCCGAGGCCTGGGAAACCCACGAGGAATCGCTGGGGCATACCGAGGACAGCCACGAGGCCATCCTTCAGCAGGATATCTGCGGCAACTTCGTCAACCCGGACGACTACCGCATCAGAGCACTCAACCTCTCCAACAGCGCCGCCATCGTCCTCTACGAAGCCCTACGCCAAACAGGCTTTCCGGGAATGTGACAAAGGGACTGACCCTTTGTCACATTCAAGCGCCACGCCGACGGCACACACGCCTAATTGATGCTCTAGATAAAGAGCCATCACTTTTAATCAGAATTAACTAAAGTAAAATGAAGTTAAACGGCGGTGTGAAAGGAGAGCCTTGTGAAATATCTCGAGAACCCATTTACCCCCAGTTTTGGTGAGGTTCCTGCCCATCTCGCTGGCAGACAACAGATTATTCGGGATTTGGACCGTGCCTTCTTGAGCCAGCGCAGGCGCCCAGAATTAACATCGATCTTCTCAGGCGCGCGTGGAACCGGTAAAACCGCTCTCATGTCGTCGCTCGCGACAAGGGCGGAATCCCACGGCTGGATTGCCGTAAAGACGACCGCGCTCCCGGGAATGCTTGAGGAAATCGAGCTCGGGGCGAAACGTGCTGCCGGCCATCTTATCGACCCGTCCAACCACTTCGAAGTCACCGGTCTCGGAATTGCACCGCTCGGCAGCATCGAGGTCAATCGCGTTCACGATGCCTCAACCTGGCGTTATCGCATGAGCGACATCATCGACCAGCTCAACGAGGCGGGCACCGGTCTGCTCGTCACGGTTGACGAGGTGGACCCGACACTCAACGAGATGATTCAGCTCGCAGCGACGTATCAGCACTTTGTGACCGATGGGAAACGCGTCGCCCTGCTCATGGCGGGACTTCCCAACAACGTATCGACGCTACTGAACCACAAGACGGTCTCGTTCCTTCGCCGCGCCCAACAATATCATCTGGGCCGCATTGCCGACTATGACGTGCGCGAGGCCTTGATTCGCACAATCCAGGAAAACGATCGCCTGGCAGATGCTGAGGGAATCGATCGAGCCGTTCGCTCGATCTCTGGTTTTCCCTTCCTATTGCAACTCGTAGGCTACCGTGCCTGGGACCTCACAAGCGATTCGAAGGAAATCTCGTCACGCGACTTTGACCTGGGAATCAAAATCGCGCGTGACGAGATGGACGACCGAATCCTTGCGGCAGCCTATCGGGAACTCACTGCAGAGGACAAGCGATTCCTCATCGCCATACTCGATGACGAGGAAGAGTCCACCACCGTTGACCTTGTCGAGCGCCTTAAGCGTTCGCCGCAGCAGGTCTCCCGCTACCGACGCCGCATGATAGATGCCGGCATCATTGGAGAACGCGGGCGCGGAATCGTCGCTTTTGAATTGCCATTCTTCCGCGACTATCTCGCCGCTCAGTGCGTGAAATAGGCATCAATGAGGCAAAGGGGCTGTCCCTTTGCCTCATTGTCTATAGGTAGCGACCGGTAATGCTCTTGGAGCAGGCCGCGATGTCGCCTGGCGTACCGGCGCAGACGATTTGCCCGCCGGCGCCACCACCGCCCGGGCCCATGTCGATCACGTAATCGGCGTTACGGATAAGGTCGAGATCGTGCTCGATCACGATAACCGTGGCGCCCTTGGCAACGAGACCGTCAAACACGTTCAGCAGCACCTGAACATCGAGCGGATGTAGTCCAATCGTGGGCTCGTCGAACACGAATACGGCATCATCCTGCACGCGGCCCATCTCGCTCGCAAGCTTAAGACGCTGTGCCTCGCCGCCCGAAAGCGCCGGCGTGGGCTCACCAAGCGTGAGATAGCCCAATCCCAGGTCGTGCAAGGTCTGCAAGCGCGTCTGAACTTTCTTGAGTCCCAGCGTGGCGTCGATAGCCTCGTCCACACTCATGTCCATGAGCTGCGGCAACGTAAGCAGGCTCCCGTCCTTGCCCTCGCGATGGATATGCGAAGCCGCGTCTGCATAACGTGATCCACGACATGCCGGGCAGACGATCTCGACGTCGGGCAAAAACTGCACGTCGAGCGATATCGAGCCCGTGCCATCGCACGTAGGGCAGCGCAAGGCGCCAGTGTTGTAGCTAAAGGCACCCGCCTTGTAGCCGGCTGCTTTGGCCTCGGACGTACGGGCGAAGGCGCGACGCAGCTCGTCATGAATGTCGGCATAAGTCGCCACTGTCGAGCGCACGTTGGCGCCGATAGGCGTAGCGTCAATCAGGTTTGCGCGGGCAATGCCTTCGGCATCGACCCAGCGCACATGTTTTGGCAGGCGCTCGCCGGCTGCCTGCGCCTTAAGCGCCGGGATGAGCGTCTCGAGCACCAACGTCGTCTTGCCCGAGCCCGAAACGCCCGTCACCGCGACAAGACGGCCGCGCGGAATATCGACTTCGAGCGGCTTGACGGTATGGATGGCATTAGTTGCCATGCGGATGTGGCCCTGATCAAACATTTCCTCGTCAGTCACCTGCGGGCGCAAGCGCTTGGGATCTGCGCGCAAAAACGGTGCGATGCGGCTGTCCTGCGATTGCTCGACCTCGTCTACCGTACCGGCAGCGATCACGTTACCGCCGCCTGCTCCGGCAACGGGGCCCATCTCGACCAGATAGTCGGCTTCCGCCAGCACGCGCGTGTCGTGGTCGACAACAACCACGGCGTTGCCGTCATCCACCAGATCGCGCATCACGCCCACCAAGCCATCGACATTGGCAGGATGCAAGCCGATCGAGGGCTCGTCCAGCACATAGAGCACGCCTGTCGATCGGTTGCGCACCACGCGGGCAAGCTGCACGCGCTGGCGCTCACCCGTGGAGAGCGTGGCACCGGCGCGATCGAGCGAAAGATAATCGAGACCCAGGTCGACCAGGCGGCGGGCCGCGCTCAAAAACGAATCGCAGATATCCGTCGCCATGGGCCGCATCTCGGCTGGCAAGGATGCGGGCACCCCGCGCACCCACTCAATCGCCTCACCCAGCGTCATGGCCGCCGCCTGCGCCAGATTGATACCGCGCACCTGGGGCTGGCGCGCAGCCTCGGAAAGACGCGTACCACCACAGTCGCGGCATGGCCCCTCGCGCAAAAAGCGCGCAACGCGTTTGAGGCCCTTGTCGTCCTTAACCTTGGCGAGCGCATTCTCGACGGTATAGACGGCGTTGTAATAGGTGAAGTCGAGCGGCGTGGCGCCCTCGCCGTTTTTGGGAACGTAGAGAATGTGCTTTTTAACCGCCGGACCATGGAACACGATGTCGCGCTCTTGAGGCGTGAGCTGGTTAAACGGCACGTCGGTGCGCACGCCCATCTCGCCGGCCACCTGCTTCATCAGATCCCACATGAGTGTGCCCCAAGGAAGCACCGCGCCTTCGTTGATGGTCTTTGACTCGTCGGGCACCAGGCTCGCCTCGTCCACCTCGCGCATGACACCGGTGCCGCCGCAGGTAGGGCACGCACCACCGCTATTGAAAGCCAAATCCTCGGCACTCGGCGCGTAGAACTCGCGGCCGCATATCGGACACGTGAGCGACAGGCCCGCAGCCACGTTAAGGCTCGGCTCCACGCGCGCCCCGCAGTGCGGGCACACGTGATGGGCGCAGCGGCTAAAGAGCAGACGCAGGCTGTTGTTGAGCTCGGTCATGGTGCCAAAAGTGGAACGCACGCCCGGCACGCTGGGGCGCTGATGCAATGCGAGCGCCGCCGGTACGTGCAGCACCTCGTCCACCTGGGCGTGCTCGGCCTGCGTCAGACGACGGCGGGTATAGGTGCTGAGCGCCTCCAGATAGCGGCGCGAGCCCTCGGCATAAAGAACCCCGAGTGCCAACGAACTCTTGCCCGAGCCCGACACGCCGGCAATACCCACGAGCCTTCCCAGCGGAATATCGATATCGATGTCCTTGAGGTTATGGACGCGCGCGCCACGCACCTCGATAGCCTGCGGGCTCATCTTCTGTTCCGTCACCTTTATCACCCTACTCGTGCCATAAAATGCGATCGCGGATGTACTCACCCAGCATGGGCACGGTAAACCGCACGAGACCGTATCCGGCAGCCTCGATGACGCGCTCGCGAATCAGGCTTGCGCGATATTTGCTCGCCCAGCTTTGGGTGCGATCGCAACGCTCAATGATATCCGCCATGCGAGTCGGTTTGCCCTCGTCAGCCGCCATGGCCTCGATAAAGAGGCGCTGCGGACTGCGCAACCCGTAATACAAGGGAGCGTCGACCGCTTCATAGAACTCGGAGACGGCATCGGCGTAGCCAGCCTCGACATCGCGCCTTTCAATGACTCGCGAGTTGCGCCGGACAGCAGACCGCCACATGTAATAGCCCACCAGCTGAACCATATAGGGATGCCCCATGCTTTTGCGCGCCGCAAGGTCCGCCGTCTCCGCGTCAACGTAAAGACCAGCGTCTTTGACCGTCTGGATATACGAATCGCGCACCTTGGGCAAAGATATCGCCCCCAGCGTACGCTGCTGGGCACGCCGCAAAAACGTCACGCTCGGCTCTTCGAGCAGATCGTCAACCATACTGGGTAAGCCGGCAAAAACAAGCGCAAGGCCGCGCTGGTCGCTATCGGACAAGCCCGTGGCATCCTGGTCTCCGAGCACCTGCTGATAGAGAACGGCAAGAGCCGCCAGCTCCTCGATAGACGCAGATTGAGCCTCGTCAATCGCAAACAGTATGCCCTTGCCTGGACCGAGCTTCTTGAGGCGCTCGTTGACCAGCCCTCGCAACGTCTCGCCCTTTGCTCGCGCCGCCTCGACTGACATCCGCCCAAACGACGGACCGAACTCCATTGACGTTACAACGGGTTTATTCGAGCGAAGCGCGTCGGCCAAGCGGTCGCATAAGCCAAGCGAAGCGGAATCGGAGACAACCGCCCATCCGCGCTCGCTGGCCAGACGTTGCAGCTCCCGCAGGAGAACTGTCTTGCCGCAGCCGCGGTTTCCCGTAATGAGCATGAGCCTGCCCGGCGCTCCGGCGCCGTTATCGAGCCCTTCCGCAAAATCTTCGATGACCGACTCGCGACCGATGAGTATCGGAGGCCGCTTGCCAGCCGTGGGCTTAAAGGGATTTGGATTCATGTCGGTCTCCTCGGATTGGCAAACCCTGGTAATAGTTATACCAACTTATACCGAGTTATACCAATAACATGTGACAAAGAAACTGTCCCTTTGTCACATGTGGCCGAAAAACTCGGCGTCTGCTGCTCGCCAGGGGCGGAAGGTGGCGGGATCGATCTTTACGTGCGCCGCGGCGGGCACGTCGTACCATTTGACCGTGTAACCGGCGCCGTGAGAGCAAAAGACCGAGTCGGGCGTGTTGGGCAGATCGGCCTCGGGCTCATAAGCGGCAGTCTCGATTACGCGCTCGGCATCATGGCAAGCCGCATAGCCGGCAAACTCCAGGTACAGATGTCCGCGACCGCTCGTGTAGGCAGCCACCTCCAGCGCGTAATCCTGCACCTCGGATGCCGGCACGCGACCCATAAGCTTCGCCCGGTCTCCCGCCATCGTCGGCGGCTCGTACTCGGCACCCATGCGCGTGGCATCCGAGAGCGCCCGGCCCACGCACTCCCCCGGCACCTCGAGCTCAAAGCGATACCACGGCTCCAACAGCACCGCCGCGCCGGCCTCACTCGCTTGCATGAGCCCCTGGCGAATCGCGCGGTACGTGGCCTGGCGAAAATCACCGCCCTCGGTGTGCTTGGCATGCGCGCGGCCGCCCGTGAGTGTAATGCGCACATCGGTGATGGGCGAGCCAGTCAGCACGCCCAGGTGGTCGCGCTCCATGGCGTTGGTGAGCGCCAAACGCTGCCAGTTAAGATCGAGCTCGTCGGTCGAGGTCACGGTGCCAAACTGCACGCCCGAACCCGCTGCCAACGGCTCCAGGCGCAGATGCACCTCGGCATAGTGGCGCAGCGGCTCAAAGTGGCCCACGCCCTCGACCGGCTGCGAAATAGTCTCCTTATAGAGAATGCCGCCAGACTCAAACGCAACCGAAAGGCCAAAACGATCGGCCAACACCCGCTGCACGACCTCGAGTTGCACAGCGCCCATCAGCTGCAAATGAATCTGCTCTAGATGCGTATTCCAGCTTACGCCGAGCATGGGATCTTCGTCCGCCAGCTCAGTCAACGCTTTGAACACCGCATGGACATCGTGTTCGCCCGGAAGCACCGTATAGGTGAGGACCGGCGCAATGACGGGCGCATCGCCCGCGGGCTCCGCGCCCAGGGCGTCCCCTGGGCGAACATGCGCAAGACCCGTCACAGCACAAATACCGTCAGCAGCAACTTCTTGGGCAAGCTCATACTTTTCGCCGTTATAGATGCGTACCTGATCGACCTTCTGCTCCCATGCCTCGGCGCCGGAACGTCCGTCAATCATCTGCTTGGCATGCAGCGTGCCGCCGGTCACTTTAACCCAAGCCAAGCGCTCGCCGCGATCCCCGCGGCTGACACGATAGACGCGCGCGGCAAACTCCGGAAGCCATGCCTGTTCACGCATCAGCGCGCATATGCCGTCCAGCAGCTCGTCCACGCCTTGGTCCTTGAGCGCCGACCCGGCAAAGCAGGGAAAGAGTTTGCGCTCGGCAACCATGCGCGACAGCGTTGCGACAGAAAGCTCGCCCGCCTCAAGAAACTCCTCGAGCGCTTCTTCGTCTAACGCGGCAGCGTCCTCCTGAACGGCCCCGCCCGCCAGCAGTTCGCTGGCATCCAAGCAGCCCTCGGAGAGACGTTGCCCAAGTTGTGCCAGCAAAACATCGCGGCCGGGATTCTCCAAATCGATTTTATTGATATAGATGAACGTCGGGATGTCATAGCGCGCAAGCAGGCGCCACAGGGTTTCGGTGTGCCCCTGCACGCCGTCGTTGGCGCCCACAACTAAAATCGCGTAGTCCAGCGCGCGCAATGTGCGCTCCGCCTCGGCCGAAAAATCGACATGCCCCGGTGCATCCACGAGCATGACGTGGGTATCGCCATGGTCGAGCACGGCCTGCGACGAGAAGATCGTAATGCCACGCTCACGCTCGATCGCGTTCGTGTCCAGATGCGAATCGCCATCGTCCACGCGGCCGCGCTTGCGAATGCGACCCGCGTTGAACAACATGGCCTCGGCCAGCGTGGTCTTGCCGGCATCGACATGCGCCAAGATTCCAACGACCGCTTGCTTCGACATGGCTCTCCTCTTATTGCAAGCCCATCGCACGCGGCAACGGGCATCCTCGTTCCACACTGGATGATACAATGTACGGGCCGGCGGGCGAAGCGAGCCCTATCCCCCGACCGAGCTCATCGCCCCGCGTTGCCGCGCAGCGATTTTCGTAGGTTCGCGCCTTGCGAAAGCCGGCACCTCCCCTTTTTGTCTGCCTGGGCTCATCTGGGGCGATAACAACGCGAGCCCCACAACAACGCGTTTTACCAAAAATGGCCCCACTCGGGGCCATTTTTGGTAAAACGCTGGTATGTGGCTCGGCCTTTATGCCTCGCGCAGCCAATCAAACGCGACGCGCGGCGTACCGTCCGACACATATACGATACCGGCGCGCTTAAACCCGGCCTTGGCGATGGCTCCCTGCATGGGCAGGTTGTCCTGATGCGTGTCGATGCGCAGGTGATCGGCGCGTTCCTTGGCAAAGGCAAACATCGCAGCCGCGATACCGTGCGCGGTGCCATCGGACGCCACACGGTGCAGCACAGCATACGGGGCGTCGCTGCGCCACTGGCCGCCCTCGATCACATCGTAGGAACTGTCCGGCCCCGGCAGAAAGGCAAACGTCGCCACCACGCGTCCGTCTTCCTCGCACACATAGCTGCCACCGGCGGCGATATCGGCAGCCAGCTGCTCGCCCGAAGGCGTGCCCTCGGGCCACTGCGTCGTGTTGCCATGTGCGCGCATAAAGGCACGGGCCGCGTCATAGATGGCCATGACGGCGGGAATGTCGGTATCGAGGGTTTTTCTGATCATCACGCGGCGACCTCACGTTTATTGGTATCACTTTGATTGAGCAATGATACCAACGTTTGGAGAAGGGCGCGAAGCAGATGGGAAGCAAAAAGCGAGCCGCCTGGTCAAAGGCCAAAAGCGAGTTTTTGAGCGCTGCTACCGGCGGCGATATGAGCGACCTGTTTGCACGCGAGGACGAGCGCCGCGACGCCCTGGACGCCGAGCGCGATGAAGCCTGGCGCTACAAATCGTGCGAGCGCAAAAACCGTTACGACACGCGCGCCGAGGCCGAGGCAGTTATGGCCGACTGCGAAAACCGCGGACGCCGCGGGCTGGCCTGCTACAAATGCGAATACTGCGGCGGCTGGCACTTGACGTCGCACCCTTGGAAATAGGCGCCGCATCGGCACGGCATTGACGGAGCGCCAGCCATCGCACGCAAGCTACGGGCGCGGCGGCACCAACACATCGTAGCGAACGGCCTTGCCCGCAAGTTGATAGCTCGGCTTAACGCAGGCAAGCAGCGGCCCCTTCACCGGCCGCTTGATAACGACCTTGCGCGGGCGCGCCGCAAGCGCAGCTTCGACCAGCGTCTCCTCATCGGCGCACGGCTGCTCCAGATGGTGCAAGAGTTGGAACTTCTTTTTCACCGCCGCGCTCTTGGTGCGTTCGGGAAACATGGGATCCAGATATACCACGTCGGGGGCGGCAAGCTCGCCCCGCCCGATCAGCTCAGCCGTATGGCGAAGGCCGGCAATGCTGTCCTCGCCCGCATGTAAGCGCATGCGCGACACGGCAGCCGCAAGCGCCGGATCATCTGCCGCGCGATCCAGGGCATCCTTGAGGAGCGCCGCGATCACGCAATCCTGCTCATACAGATCGACGGTAAAGCCCGCGGCCGCCAACAGCAGCGAATCCTCGCCAAAGCCTGCCGTGGCATCAATCGCCCATGGGCACTCGATGCCTTTTGCGCGCGCAGCCTTTACCAACAGCTCTTGCTGCAGACGGCCCTGCTTGAGCCGCGGAAGCATGCGGTCAAAATCGGCACGTAGCTCCATCGTGCCGTCGGTGAGCGTGAGGCCCTCGGACTTCCCGATCAGCTCAAGCCCCGCGGCCCGAGCAACAGAAAAGGGATCGACGACGCCCATGGGCACTCCTTAGCAAGCAAAACGAATACGCGAGTGCCGTTTATGCCAGCACCCAACCGTCCGCTATTGTCCCACATGCGACATGGCCCACAGCATCGCAATGCAAAGCACCGCCATCAATCCCGTGCACACGGCAGCGATCACAGAATCACCCATGCGCCTTCCCAACGACTGCGGCTCACGCACTTGCCCTGCTCCGTACATCATGACTCCTCCTTGAGACCAGCTCCTTGTTACGGCCTCATCATCGCAGCGCCGCACATGGGCTGCCATCGATTTGGCTTACGTCCAGCTTTCCTTTTTGAAAGGTTGGACCGTACAGGCAAGAGACGCTTTCAAACGCATGCATCGCCCCGTTGAACTACAATGTGCTTCACGATATGTGCCGCAACCTGGGTGCGACAGATTCTCCGCGCCCGCATCGAAAGGACCAGCTATGAGCGCCGCTCGCAAGACACTCAAAATCCTTGCCCTGATTTATTTTGTTCTGGGCATCGCCAGTCTCGTCATTGGAATCGCCGGCATCGCGACCGGCAACCTCGATTCCACGTACGGGTCGAACGCCATGCTCGCCGCGGTCGTGCTGGTCGCCAAGGGCCTCATCGATCTCGCCGCAGGTGTTGCGGGCATCAAGGGCGCCAACAAGCCTTCGCAGGTGGATGCTGCGTTTAAGCTCGGCATCGTTGCCGCAATCGCCACGATTGCGCAGGCCGCGCTCACGCTTCCCGCGCTCGGCGGCAGCGCCGTCAATATCGTCGCCTTTGTCATCGTGGTGTACGACCTGTTCTTTGTTCAGCAGGCACACGCCGTTAAGGCCGAGAACAAGGACCGCCTGTAAGCGCTCGCTTCTCATAACCTCTGCAGCCAAGCAACTAAAAAGGGCCGATCGCGCATCTCCGCGGTCGGCCCTTTGCGTTTGCCCAGATAAAACCTGCCAAAATAAACCTGTCCCTTTTTGGTAGGTTAGCAGTGGCGGTACTCGGCGATGATGAAGTCAATATCGGTCTGGAGCGTGTCCAAGTTTGCCAGGCGCTCTTTGTCGGCAGGGCGCGTGCGATAGTAGTATGGCGTCATCTGGAACACCGCCTCGATGTCGGCCTGGGTCTGGAGCGTAATGTTCGCAGACACCCGCTGCGTTCCGACCAACTCAAGCTCGGTGGTCTTCGGCAGCTTCTCATCGTTAAGGTACGGCGTGTCGTAGAGCACCTCCTTGAGCCCAAACAGATGACGGGCACCCGGCACCACGGTATAGAACGAACCCTCTGGCGCCAGCACGCGGGCAAATTCGCGCTCGTTAAAGGGAGCAAAGAGCTCGGTCACCATATCGAAGGCGCCATCGGCCACGGGGATATCCTTCATATTGGCCACGAAATAGGTCGCATCGCCGCGCTTGGCGGCCAGGCGCACCATCTCTTTGCCCAGGTCGAAACCGTAAGCATCCACGCCCGGCACCGCGCCCATGGCACTGGTGTAGTAGCCCTCGCCGCAGCAAATATCGAGCAGCGTCATGGGGCCATTCGTAGACGTGGCACGCCCAGACACCTGCTTGCGCACCAACTCGACCATCGCATCGCGCAACGGCGCATAGTAACCACGGTTCAGAAAGTCACGACGGCTGCGCGCCTGCGACTTGGGATCGCCCATGGAGTCGCCGCTCTTGGACGAGCGCAGCAGATATAGATAGCCCTCGCGCGCACGGTCAAACCTGTGTCCGCCCGCGCATGCAGCACCGCGCTCATTGTCCACCAACGGCTCATGGCAAACGGGACACAACAACATGGCAACTCCTTAGCGCGAACAACACAACGCCCACCATTGTCGCACGCCTCCCCCACCTAGTCATTGGGGACGTTCTTAAACGACTAGTCAAAAGGGACACTCTTGCGTCACATAGGGACACTCCTTTTGGTCGGTGCCAAAGAGTGTCCCCAACGACTAGTCGTTTAAGAACGTCCCCAACGACTATAAGAACGTCCATTACAGTCGAAATTGTCAGCCCGGGACCGTCTCGGGCTACGAT
>CAUACA010000019.1 GCA_958427355.1 uncultured Collinsella sp.
CACTTAATGTGCTTTCCGTCTTGCGCAGGACTGTAGAGCAGCAAACTTAACCCGCCCCGGCACCCGATGGCCCCAGACCGGCGGGATAGACCGGTTCAGATGGGGCTTTGATGCATGGGTGGTCTGTTGGTGGGCAAATGGGTATCATACTGAGGTTACTGCGTCGACTCTGTGATGCATGTTTGTACGTTCCCGACGGTCGGTTTGCCAGAAGCGCCCCGTCGGTTGTTCCAGACCCGTTTCGAAGAAAGGAAACCACACTCACCTATGGCAGCTAAAAAATCATCTCCCTTGAAGATCATCCCGCTCGGCGGCCTTGACGGCATCGGCAAGAACATGACGGTCTTCGAGTGCGGCGACGACATGGTGCTCGTCGACGCTGGCCTCATGTTCCCCGACGACTCGCAGCCCGGTATCGATCTGGTACTCCCGGATTACACCTATGTTCTGGAGAACGAGGAAAAGCTCCGCGGCATCGTCGTCACTCACGGCCACGAGGACCACACCGGTTCGCTTCCGTATCTGCTGCAGGATCTCAACAACAAGGTGCCCATCTTCTCGAGCAAGCTGACGCTCGGCTTTATCGAGGGCAAGCTCTCCGAGTTCCGCATTCGTGCCCCCAAGTTCCGTGAGGTCAAGGGCGGCAGCCACGTCAATTTGGGTGGCATCTCGCTCGACTTTTTCTCGATGACGCACTCCATCCCGGGCGCTCTGGGCGTGTTCATCCGCACCAACCAGGGCACCGTTATGCACACCGGCGACTTTAAGCTCGATCAGACGCCCATCGACGGCGTCACGCCCGACTATGCCGCTATCAGCCGCTTTGCCAAGCAGGGCATCGACCTGCTGCTGTCCGACTCCACTAACGCCACGGTCCCCGGCTTTACCAAGTCCGAGGCCGAGGTTGGCCCCAATCTGCTGCATGCCATCAAGAATGCTCCGGGCCGCGTGTTCGTCGCGTCGTTCTCGAGCCACATCCATCGTCTGCAGCAGATCTGCGACGCCGCTCGCAAGTGTGGCCGCAAGGTCGTCGTGACCGGTCGTTCCATGCTCACCAACACCCGCGTGGCGCGCGAGCTCGGTTACCTCAACATCGATGACTCCGATATCATCGATGCCTTCGATATCGACAACCTGCCTGACGACAAGATCGTCGTCATGTGCACCGGCTCGCAGGGCGAGCCTCTGTCGGCCCTTTCGCGCATGGCCAACGGCGAACACAAGACGCTCTCCATCCACGAGGGCGATACCGTCATCCTCTCGGCAACGCCGGTCCCCGGTAACGAGAAGGCCGTCCAGCAGGTCGTCAACAGTCTGGCCAAGCTCGGCTGCGACGTCTGGGATAAGAACCGCGCTCTCGTTCACGTCTCCGGTCATGGTAGCCAGGAGGAACTCAAGCTCCTGATGGCCATGGCCAAGCCTACGTACTTTATGCCGGTTCACGGTGAGGCCGTGCATCTGCGCGCCCATGCCCAGCTTGCCCGTAAGATGGGCATCAAGGATGATCATATCTTTATCCTCGACAACGGAGATACGCTCGAGATGCGTGGCGGTATCGTCAAGCGCGGTACGCCCGTCGAGTCCGGCGTCGTCTACGTCGACGGTCTGCGTATCGGCGATACCGACCCCATCGTTCTGCGCGATCGTCAGAAGCTTGCCAACGACGGTATGGTCACGGCCGTCGCTATCGTTTCGCTCAAGCACAAGAAGATCGAGGCCATCGAGTTCTCGGGCCGCGGCGTCTCCTTTGCCATCGACGACCAGTTCTCCGATGACGCCTCGGCGTCCATCATGAAGACGATCGAGAAGGGCAAGTTCAGCTTTACGAGCAGCGGTTCCGATGCTATTCGCAAGGCCGTGCGCGACTCGCTCTCTAACTTTATCTGGAGCCGTACGCGCACTCGTCCGATGATCATCCCGGTCGTCATGGAGGTTTAGTTTGGCGCGCGGATCTGCACAAAACGCCAAAGGCAATAAAGCCAACAACCAACCGGCATCTGCTAAGGGTGCCGGTTCCCATCTTCGTGCCAATAAGGGCCACGAGGCCGAGTTCGACGATTTCGAGCCCCTGGTCGAGCCTTCGGCCAACCGCGATATCGCCGGCGTGGTCATTGCCGTTTTGGCGATTGCGTCCTTCATTGCCGTGATTTCGCCGGCGACCGCACCCGTTACGGCTGCGGTTGCCGGTTTCTACCACCTGGGCTTTGGCCTGGGCGCCTACGTGCTGCCGATCGTCATTTTGCTCTTTGCCGCCACGCTCTTTTTAGGCGAGGACTCGCCGCTCAACGTGCGCTCTGTTGCGGGTGGCGCCGTGGTCTTTATCGCCGTCGTCTCCATTCTTTCGCTGATGGTACCGGGGACGAGCGACTCGTGCGACCTTATGTTCACGCCGCATAACCTGTCCGCCTCGGGTGGTTACATCGGTGCGTTTATTGCGAGTGCGCTGCAGAATGCCCTGGGTAAGCCTATCGCGATGGTGGTCCTGTTGGGTCTGGCCGTTGTTGGCTTTGTCATCATCGGCTTTTCGGTGGGCGGTGTTTTGCGCTCTGCCCGCGACCGTGCGGCCGATTTTGCCGAACGCCGTCGTGCCGACGTCAACGCGAGTCCGTGGGGTGACGACGAAGCCCTGTCGGTGCCCGGCGTTGCCCGTCCGCACCTGAGCATTCTTCGTCAAAAGGCCTCCGATGCTGCCGTGACCACGGTCATGGGCAACGATGCGGACCAGGTTCTGGACGATGACGACGAAGACGAGGATCCGTTTGTCGACGTGTCCGATGCCGTGGAGGCCGAGCGCGCTAAGACCACGCTGCTCCCGCGCCGTCACGCTAAGAAAGGTAAGACGGCTCCCAAGCTCAATACGAGTGAGCCCGACCCGTCTTGGTCCGAGAGCGAGATTGAGCTTACCGAGGGTGATGACGATGATGACGAGTCCCCGCTCGAGACTGCTAAAACCACCTTGCTGCCGCGCCGCCATGCCAAGCGCGGCCAAGTGACCGGTCAGCTTTCGATGGAGGACGATCCGGACAAGGTCGACGAGTCCGAGCCGCCGTTCGCCGTGAATCCCGTCTCGGCCGCCCCTCAAATTCCTGATTTCCTGAAGCATCCCAAGGTTGCCGATACGGCTGTCGCGGGCGCTGTCGAGGCGTCTACTTCGAGCGATGGGGGAGCGGACAATGCCCCCGCGGATAACGAGGGCGAAGAAGAGGACGGCCTTAAGCTTCCGCCGCTCGAAATCCTGCATGCAAACCCTCAGTCCGCTTCTGCCGCGTCTTCGGACAAGGAGCTGGAACAGACCGCCGAGTCGCTGCAGTCCACGCTGCTTGAGTTTGGCCGCAGTGCCCGCGTGGTCGGCTGGATCGCCGGCCCCACGGTGACGACCTTTAAGCTGCAACCTGGCGAGGGCGAGCGCGTGAGCAAGATTTCGAGCCTTGAGGACGACATCGCGCTTTCGCTTGCTGCTCAGTCCGTGCGTATCTTTGCGCCGATTCCCGGCACCTCGCTCGTGGGTATCGAGATCCCCAATCGAAAGCGTCAGAACGTCAACTTGGGCGACGTGCTGCCTTATGTTAAAGGCGGTCCGCTCGAGCTTGCCATCGGCCGCGATGCAGAGGGCACGCCGGTCGTCGCCGACCTTGCCAAGATGCCCCACCTGCTGATCGCCGGTACCACGGGTTCCGGTAAGTCGGTCATGATCAACTCCATCATCACGACCCTGCTCATGCGCGCGCTCCCCGAGGACGTTCGCTTGATCATGGTCGACCCCAAGCGCGTCGAGCTCGCAGGCTATAACGGCCTGCCGCATCTTTACGTGCCCGTGGTGACCGAGCCCAAGCAGGCCGCGAGCGCCTTGCAGTGGGCGGTATCCGAAATGGAGCGCCGCCTGAAGGTCTTCGAGCGCCTGAACGTGCGCAAGATCTCGACCTATAACGAAAAGCAGGCCGCCGGCGAGTTTGAGCATTACGATAACCCGCCGCAAAAGATGCCCTACCTGGTCATCATCATCGACGAGCTTTCGGACCTGATGATGGTTGCCGGCAAGGACGTCGAGGCATCGATTGTGCGTATCGCCCAGCTGGGCCGTGCCGCCGGTATCCACCTTATCGTGGCGACTCAGCGTCCGAGCTCCAACGTGGTGACGGGTCTCATCAAGGCAAACATTACCAACCGCATCGCCTTCAACGTCGCAACGGGCATCGACTCCCGCGTCATCATCGACCAGATGGGTGCCGAAAAGCTCACCGGTTTGGGCGACATGCTGTTCTCCAAGGTCGACTGGGGCAAGCCTCGCCGTATCCAAGGCTGCTTTGTCTCGGACGACGAAATCAACGAGATTGTCGAGTTCGTCAAGTCGCAGAGCGAGCCCGATTACCACGAGGAGATCCTGTCTGCCGTGGCGCCCGCTTCCATGTCCATGGCGGGTGGCGGCGGCATTGTCCGCACCGGAGTCGCCGAGCCGCAAGACGATGATCCTCTCATTTGGGAAGCCGCCCATATTGTGGTGGAATCGCAGCTTGGCTCCACATCTGGCCTGCAACGTCGTCTGAAGGTTGGCTATGCGCGCGCCGGGCGTATTATGGACATGCTGGAAGAAAAGGGTGTCGTCGGTCCGCCCGACGGTTCCAAGCCGCGCGAGGTCCTGCTGGACGAGGAGGGGCTTGCCGCGCTGGAATCTGTCGACGCCGAGATGGCACGTGAAGATCGTGAGTTTGGAGGATTCTGATGGCTGCACGCTTTGGTGACATGCTGCTCGAGCAGCGTCGCCGAATGGGCCTTTCCATTCAGCAGGTCGCCAACACCATCAAAATCAGGCCGCAGATCATCGAGTTTTTCGAGACCGGTAACTTTGCTTCGATGCCGCCGCGCGGCTATGCGCAGGGCATGATTTCGAGCTATGCTCGCTTTTTGGGCCTCAATCCGCGCGAGGTTGTCAATGCCTACTTTGACGACCTGATGGCATACGAACGCGAGACGTCGCAGCAGGGCGGTCGTTTTCAGGACGCGGCCGGCTACGTCAATTCGCGTTCCTCGGTCGATAACGGGCGCTTCCTGATGGTTCAGGGCGGTCGTTCGACCCGCTATGGACAGCGTCCTCAGCAGGCCGGTTATATTACCGAGACGGGTTCGGGCGAGGAGATTCGCTCACAGCGTGACCGGTTCCGCAGTACGCCGATGCCCGAGGACCGTGCACTTCCCGCTGCTCGCGGCGTGGCGCGTGACCCTCGTGCCGGCTACGGCGACGGCGGCTATTCCGATCGCGGTTACCGTGGTGTCTCCACCGGACGCTCTCGCGGTGGCTATGCGGATGCCGATACCACGCAGGTGACGCCGCGTCTTCGCTCTCAATCACAGCCGTATGGCCAGCGCTCTTCGGCTCCGCGTTCGGGCCAGCGTGGCTATCAAGGCCGCGGTGAGCTTGCGCCCCGCTCGGGTCAGCGCAGCCTTCAGGGCCAGGGTGGCTATCGCGGCCGTTCCGATAGCAATCGCGGTCGTATGCCTCAGGGAGGCGGCCGCAACAGTTCCAGTCGTGGACGCGGCGGATCACGTACTCCTCAAAACAACGGGCTCGATCCGCGTATCGTCTACGCCGGCATCGGTGTCGTTGCGTTGCTGCTGATCGTGCTCATCGTGGTACTTCTGCGCGGCTGCGCATCTTCGGCGCCCGAGACCACGCCCGAGACGCCCACTGCCACCAAGACGACGACTAAGAAGTCTTCTAAGAAGACCGAAACGGTCGACGAGGACGAAGACACCGATGAGGCGACGGATGAGTCGACTGATTCGGACGCTACCAAGACGACGGCCAAGAAGGAAGAGAACGAGGTCACGAAGGTCAAAGTCTCCGTTGCCAAGGGAAAGACCGCGTGGATTGAGGTCAAGGTCGACGGCAAGTCGGTCTATGGCGCCCAGGCGACTGGCCCCTTTGAGCAGGAGTACACGCCCGAGTCCTCGATCGAGATCACCACGTCCAAGCCCTCCGATGTCACCGTTACCAAGAACGGTGAAAAGGTCCGTTACGATACCAAGACCTCGGGCGTGGCGCGCGTGACGATCACCGTTCCCAAGAAGGAGACGTCTGATTCCGAGAATGGTGAAAGTTCTGATGGTACCGACACCACCGATGGTACCGATACCACCGACGGTACCGATGCCCAGTCCACGGATGGCGCCGATACCGCAACTGACGGTCAGACGCCCAGCGATTCTACCGACTATTCGTACGATAGCTATTAAGCCGCTCGTACTCGAAAGGAAACATTATGGCTAAAGATTCCAGCTTCGACGTCGTGTCCGAGGTCAACATGCAAGAGGTCGATAACGCCTTTCAGCAGACCACGCGCGAGATTTCCCAGCGCTAAGACCTTAAGGATTCCGGCGCCACGATCGAGCTTTCGAAGGGCGACAAGCTCTTTACGATCAACGCCCCGGCCGACTTTGTCTCCAAGCAGATTGTCGACGTGCTGAGTTCCAAGCTCATCAAGCGCGGCATCGACCTCAAGGCCGTCTCGTGGGATGCTCCGCAGGCGGCATCGGGCGGCACCGTGCGCGTGCTCGGCCATATCGTCGAGGGTATCGACCAAGCGACCGCCAAGAAGATCAACAAGGACATCAAGGACCAAAAGCTCAAGGTCAAGGTGACCATCGAGGCCGACAAGCTGCGTGTTTCCTCTGCTTCGAAGGACGCGTTGCAGACCGTGATTCAGTTCCTGCGCGACCAGGACTACGGCCAGCCGCTGCAGTTCACCAACTACCGCTAATATCAATCGAAAGGACCGCTCTCCAACATGGATACACCGTTGGGCTCCGTGCTCTACATCACCCTCGGGTGCGCTAAGAACGAGGTTGACACCGACCGCATGCGTTCTCTTTTGACCGCCGCGGGCTACGAGGAGGCATTCGACCCGCAGGATGCCGATATCGCCATCGTCAATACTTGCTCGTTCCTCGCCTCCGCAACGTCCGAGAGCATCGAGACCACGCTCGAGCTCGCCAACGAGGTTCAGGACGGCGTTCGTTCTTGCCCCATCGTCATGTGCGGCTGCGTGCCGTCGCGCTATGGCGATGACCTGCCTGACGAGCTGCCCGAGGTCGCTGCCTTTGTGAAGGCCGACGAGGAAGATGGCATCGTGGCGGTCATCGATGGCGTGCTGGGTGTCGAGCGTGAGATTGCAGCCTATATCCCGCAGGTCAAACGTACCGTCGAGGGTGCTGTCGCTTACGTCAAGATTTCCGATGGCTGCAACCGCTTCTGCAGCTTCTGCATGATTCCCTACATCCGCGGCCGCTATCATTCGCGCAATGCCGAGAGCATCATCTCCGAGGTGCGCGACCTGGTTGCCGGCGGTGTGCGTGAGATCGTGCTGATCGGCCAGGACACGGGCATCTGGGGTACCGACTTTGCCGACGAGGACGTCGCCGATGGCTCGCCGCGCAATCTGGCGCAGCTGCTGCGTGCCGTCGCCGAGGCCGTGCGCCCGCACAACGTCTGGGTCCGCGTGCTCTATCTGCAGCCCGAGGGCATGACTGACGAACTCATTGAGACGATTCGCGATACGCCCGAGGTGCTGCCCTATATCGATATCCCCGTGCAGCACTGCGACGCGCGCATTCTCAAGGCCATGCGTCGCTCCGGTTCGCGCCAGGAGCTCGAGGATCTGTTCCGCGACCTTCGCGAGCGCATCCCCGGCATCGTGATTCGTTCCACGGCCATGGTCGGCTTCCCGACCGAGACCGACGACGAGTTCCGCGACCTTATCGACTTTATGGACACCGTCGGCTTTGACTACACGAGTGTCTTTGCCTACTCGCGTGAGGAAGGCAGCCTGGCCGCCAAGATGGAGGGCCAGGTCGATGAGGAGGTTAAGCTCGAGCGCGCCCAGGAGGCCATGGACCTGGCCGAGTCGCTCGGTTTTGCCGCCACTGCCGCACATGTGGGCGAGCGCGCCCAGGTGATCGTCGACGGTATCGAAGAGACCGAGGATGGCGCCGAGCTGATCGGCCATGCCTGGTTCCAGGCGCCCGATTCCGATGGCGCGGTGCATCTGGACGCCAGCGAGGCGTCCGTGGGCGATATTCTGACTGTCGAGTTTACCGATAGCTTCTGCTATGAGCTTATCGGTCATGTTGTGGAGTAGGAGAGCGTCGTGGCTAACGAGAGCAATAAGGAACTGACGAGTGTCTGGACGCCCGCCAACATCGTGACGTGCGTTCGCATCGTCTTTATCCCGGTGTTCATGATCGTCTCGGCCCTGTCTCACACGAGTGTTGCCGGTACGGATTGGAGCACCTTCGACGGTCCGCTCGCCGCCGCTGCCTTCATTCTGTATGTGATCCTGTCGTGCACCGATAAGGTCGACGGTTATCTGGCGCGCTCGCGCAACGAGATCACCGACTTCGGTAAGTTCTTGGATCCTATCGCCGATAAGCTGCTCGTGTTCTCGGCCCTGCTGCTGTTCTTGGATTTTGACGCGGTGACCGTGTGGTCCGTGTTCATTATCCTGTTCCGCGAGCTTCTGGTGAGCGCCCTTCGCATGGTCGCGAGTGCGGCCGGTGTGGTCATTGCGGCCGATAAGCTCGGCAAGTACAAGACGGCAACCACGATGGTCTCCATCTGCGGTTACCTGTGCGTTTTTGCTATGGCCGGCTTGCACCTTGGCCCGGTGGCGCTGACGCTCGGTATCTACTCGGTGTCACGCTTCCTGTACGCCGTGGCCGTTGTCTTGACCGTTATCTCGGGCGCTCAGTACTTCTGGAACTGCCGCAAGATCGTCTTTTCGGTCTAGGTCCTGGTGGGTATGACGGACTCTTTTGAGCAGATTTCCGCACATAACGAGGAGCTGGCGCGCGAAATTGTCGAGCGCGCGAGCGCTCGGGGCGTGACGGTTTCGACGGCTGAGTCGCTGACGGCGGGTATGATCGCCTCGACGATTGCCGATATCCCGGGCGCCTCGGCGGTGCTGCGTGGCGGTGCGGTGACCTATTGCGATGAGATTAAGCATCGCGTTCTTGATGTTGAGCAGGAGACGCTCGACCGCTATACCGCGGTGTCGCATCAGACCGCGCGCGAGATGGCGGTGGGTTCGCTGGAGCTGTACCAGAGCGATATTGCAGTGAGCGCAACGGGTTATGCCGGCCCCGGCGGTGGCACTGAGGACGATCCGGCTGGCACTTTCTATATTGGCTGGGCGTATCGTTCCGCCGATGGGGGCGTGCCAGTCGTGGACTCTGTGCGCTGCCACTATGAGGGCGACCGTTCGTGTGTTCGTGCCCATGCGGTCACGGAGGCATTGGGTCGCATTGCCCTTGTGCTCAACTCTATGGAATAGACGTGTTTTAAGGGGCCTCCGAGCCCCTTAATTGTGGATATAGGGACCCTAGGCTCATTTGGCGTTTGTGCTGGTTGTAGATGTATTTTTGCCTGCCTTGTTCATATTTGGTCCTTTGTGGTCAAGTATTTGGTCAGTGTTTGGTCGGCGTTTGGTTGGGTTTTGGAAAGACCGCCTGCATATGATTGGCCTGAACGGTTGACCACGAACAGCCGTTCGTTTATTATCGATGCAGGTTGTTAAGAGGAGGGCTATTCATGGCCAAGAATTCAGGTCCCGTACGTACCGTTCATGCTCGCACGACGGGTAAAGAGCGCGATGAGATGATCGCCACCACCAAGGCCGAGATCGAGAAGAAATTCGGCCAGGGTTCCATCATGAGGTACGGCGACGGTGGCCCCGAGCTCGAGGTCGAGGCCATTCCCACGGGCGCCCTGGCCCTCGATGCCGCGCTGGGTATCGGCGGCGTGCCGCGCGGCCGTATCGTCGAGATTTACGGTCCTGAGTCCTCCGGTAAGACGACGCTTTCGCTCGAGATCCTGGCTGAGGCCCAGGCAATGGGTGGCGTTGTGGCATTTATCGATGCCGAGCACGCGCTTGATCCCACGTATGCCGCGCGCATCGGCGTGGATATCGACGAGGTGCTCATTTCCCAGCCCGATACGGGCGAGCAGGCGCTCGAAATCGTTGACATGCTCGTGCGTTCCGGCGCCATCGATGCCATCGTCGTCGACTCCGTCGCCGCGCTGACCCCGCGTGCCGAGATCGAGGGAGAAATCGGCGATACTACGGTCGGTCTTCAGGCTCGTCTGATGAGCCAGGCGCTCCGCAAGCTCGCCGGCTCGCTGTCCAAGTCCAACACGACGTGCATCTTCATTAACCAGCTGCGTGAGAAGATCGGCGTCATGTTCGGAAACCCCGAGACTACGACGGGCGGCCGCGCCCTTAAGTTCTTCTCTTCGGTGCGTATCGACATTCGCCGTATCGACAGCATTAAGCTTAAGGACGAGGTTATCGGTAACCGCGTGCGCGCCAAGGTCGTTAAGAACAAGGTGGCAGCTCCGTTCCGTTCTGCTGAGTTCGACATCATGTACGGTACGGGCATCTCCAAGGAGGGCTCGATTCTGGACATGGCTGTCGAGTGCGGCATCTGCAAGAAGATGGGCTCCTGGTTTGCCTATGGCGAGGACAAGCTCGGCAACGGTCGCGAGGCCGCCAAGGCGTTCCTGCGCGAACACCCCGATTGCGCTGACGAGATTGAGCATAAGGTCCGCCTTGCCTGCGGACTTGAGTTTGATGACGATGCTCCGTCCGAGGTCGAGCTGACCGATCAGCCTGCGCCTGAGGAGTTTGACGAGCTTTACGCCATCGATGGTTCCGCCATGCTCGATGATGACGACGAGTAGCGGTTACGCTCATGTCGTATACGGTGACCGAGGCCACGGTCGTCTTTCCCGATAAGAAGGCGGCCTCCTCGTTCTCGAGCGGGTATGCGTCCAAAAAGCCTTGCGCACATATCGATTGTGAGCTTGAGGGCGGTTTTGAGCGGTCCATTTGGATTCCCGTGCGGGTCGCGCGGCTGTATGTCAAAAACCGCCCCGATCTTCCCTGTGATTGGGACAACTTCCGTGAGGCGGTGCAGCTCATTGAGCGTAAATGTGCACTTACCATGGTGACCGAGATGTTATCGCGCCGCGACCATGCGACGGGTGAGGTCCGTGACAAGCTGGCTCGCTACGGCTTTCACCAGCCTGCGATCGATTTCGCCGTCGAGCGCGCCACCGAGTATCGCTTTTTAGACGAGAGCCGCTTTTGCTCGTACTTTATCGAGGAGCGCAAGCGGCGCGGTTGGGGACAGCGCAAAATCGAGACCGAGCTCAAGCGCCGTCATGTCGTTCTCGATGACATTCCCGGTTATCCCGAGGATTATTTTGCCGTCGAAGACGATTTGGTGCGTGCGTCAGCCCTGCTCGCCAAGCGTCGTGTTCCAGAGACGCGCGGATTCGAAAAACTGGTTCGGTTTTTGATAGGCAAAGGCTTCTCGTATCACATCGCCGCCGATGCCGTTAAGGCACGTCTCGATGCCGAACGCGAGGAATGTGCAGTTTAGGCGTATGCGCTTTGTGGCCCTGCCGTTCACCGCGTTTTAGCCGCCGTGCTGGGGCCATTTATTTGACAGTTGTTGTGGTTCAACGTACGATAAACACTGTCATTTGCTTTGTGATATGTGCTCATCTGTGATGAGTTTGTTTATATGTTTATCTGTATCCGACCCGCATAAGCTGCGCCCATATTACTCAAATGTCGCGAGCCGTTCGTAAGGACGGTTCGCTTTGTTGTGTAACGAATCCATAAAAAGGAGTGAGCATGCCTATCATCGCAGCGCTCGTTGGCATCGTTTTGGGTGCCATCGCCGCCATTGCCTACATGCGCACCGCCAAGCAGGGTAGTCTTCACGAGGCCGACGAAAAGATCCAGTCGGCACACGCACAGGCTGAGTCCCTGATCGGTGATGCTAAGCGTCAGGCCGAGACCCTCAAAAAAGAGGCTCTGCTCGAGGCTAAAGAGGAGATCATCAAGAACAAGCAGGCCGCCGAGGCCGAGGACAAGCAGCGTAAGAGCGAGATTCGTACGCTCGAGAACCGCGTGATGCAGCGCGAGGAGTCCCTTGATCGCCGAAACGACGCTCTCGACAAGCGTGAGCACCAGCTGTCCAGCCAGGCCGGTCAGGTCGAGAAGCGCTCCCGCGAGCTTGAGGAGCTCTGCGCCAAGCAGACCTCCGAGCTCGAGCGTATCGCCGACCTGACCCGCGAGGACGCCCACAAGGAACTCCTCGATAAGGTTCGCGGCGAGGTCACCCACGAGGCTGCCACGATCATTCGCGAGTCCGAGCAGCAGGTTCGCGCCGAGTGCCACAAGACCGCCCAGGAGATTCTGTCCCTGGCGATTCAGCGCTGCGCTGCCGACCACACAGCCGAGGTCACCGTTACCTCCGTGCACATTCCCTCTGATGACCTCAAGGGCCGTATCATCGGTCGCGAGGGTCGCAACATCCGGACCTTCGAGCAGGTTTCCGGCGTCAACCTCGTGATCGACGACACGCCCGAGACCGTCGTTCTTTCGAGCTTCGACCCGGTCCGTCGCGAGACCGCCCGTGTCGCCCTCGAGAACCTCATCGCCGACGGCCGCATTCACCCCGCCCGCATCGAGGAGATGTATCACAAGGCTGCCGACCTGGTTCAGCAGCGCGTGCGCGAGGCCGGCGAGCAGGCTGCTTTCGACACCGGCATTCATGATCTGCACCCCGAGATCGTCAAGACCCTCGGTGCTCTTCGTTACCGTACTTCGTTTGGTCAGAACGTGCTTCAGCACTCCCTCGAGGTCTCTGATCTGTGCGGCGTGATGGCTTCCGAGCTTGGCCTGGACGTTGTGACCGCTAAGCGCGCCGGCCTGCTGCACGACCTGGGCAAGGCAATCGACCATGACGTCGAGGGCCCGCATGCCGTCATCGGCGCCGAGCTTGCCCGCCGTTATGGCGAGAAGCCCGTTATCGTCCACGCTATCGAGGCTCACCATGCCGATGTCGACCCCAACACGGTGCTCGATGTCCTGGTACAGGCCGCTGATGCCGTCTCTGCTTCTCGCCCCGGTGCCCGTCGCGAGTCTGCCGAGAACTACATCAAGCGTCTTGAGAAGCTCGAGGAGATCGCCAACTCCCATGACGGCGTCGAGCGTACCTATGCCATGCAGGCTGGTCGCGAGGTCCACGTCATGGTTCAGCCGGACAAGATCTCCGATGCCCAGTCCACGGTCCTGGCTCACGATATCGCCCATCAGATCGAGGAAGAGATGGAGTATCCCGGTCAGGTGCGCGTCGTCGTGATTCGCGAGAGCCGCGCTGTCGATATCGCTAAATAACATGAGCGACGCGAACGAGCTCATCTCATTTATCGCGTCGATGTCGGGGGAGGGCAACCTTCGCGTCGAGGAGAACCTTGGCGAGGGGTATGTCCGCCTCCGCGTTTCGGAGGCCGAGCGACGCCAGGCAAAACACGACATTCAGCATGTCGAGGATATCGTCATCGAAATGCTCCGTAATGCTCGCGATGCCGGCGCCGACAAGGTCTATCTCGCCACGACCAAGGAAGATGGCGTCCGCACGCTTGTCTTTCTGGATAACGGTTCGGGCGTTCCGCAGGATATGCAAGAGCGAATCTTCGATGCCCGCGTTACCTCCAAGCTCGAGAGCATGAAGATGGACCGTTGGGGCGTTCACGGTCGTGGCATGGCATTGTTTTCGATCAAGCAGAACACCGACGAGGCCCGTGTGGTCACGTCCGGCGTCGATCTTGGCTCGGCCTTTAAGGTGAGCGTTGCAGCCGACCGCCTCAGTGAGCGTGCCGATCAGTCCAGCTGGCCCCAGGCCGTCAAGGATGAGGACGGACGTTATGTCTGTGCTCGCGGCCCGCATAATATTATTCGCGCTGCCTGTGAGTTTGCGCTCGAGGAGCTGCGTGGTTGCGATGTCTATCTTGGTTCTCCGTCTGAGATTGCCGCGACCCTTTATGCTCAGGCGTCAAGTCGGCTCGATACGTCTCGTCTCCTGTTTATTGATGACGAGAGCGAGCTTCCGGTTGTCGATCGTTTAGGCCTTGCCTCTGATGCCGAGGACTTTATCCGTATCTGTTCGGGTTTGGGTCTTGAGATGTCCGAGCGCACGGCTCATCGCATTTTGGCAGGGCAGATTAAGCCCGTTCGCGGTGTGACCGCGCGTCTGCTGCGCGAGCGTGATTCGTCCTCGCATGCGCCGGCTCCTGTCGATCTTGCGAAGGATCGTCGCGGGCTACGTATTGCCAAGGATGACATGGCACAGTTTTCGCGTGCTGTGGAGCGTGACTTTAATGACCTTGCCGCCCGGTACTATCTCAACCTTTGCGGCGACCCAAAGATTCGTGTTTCGCGTGATCGAATCACTGTGACCTTCGATCTTGCCAAAGAGGAATAGTGCCTTTACCGAGTCCACTCGGTACGATACAGTTATTGCAGTTAAAACGTACTTTTAAACGCAGGAGTTTCTTCATGGATTGCCTGAAGGTATCAAGCAAATCATCGCCCGCGTCCGTTGCCGGCGCCATCGCCGGCATGGTCAAGGATGGTGTACCCGTCAACATCCAGTGTGTCGGCGCTGGTGCTGTCAACCAGGCCATTAAGGCCGTGGCTATCGCGCGCGGTTTTTTGATTCCAACCGGTTTTGATATTTCCTGCGCGCCCGTGTTCTCCGACATCCTCATTAACGGGGAGTCGCGCACGGCCATCCGCCTTTCTATCTACGTTCACCAGATCAATCGAGCTGCTATGGATAACGTCGTCATGGATGATGTTAAGCCTGTGGCATAGCTTCTGCTTGCCTCGATTCGCCTCCCTTCCATCGTTAGGACTTATGCACATGGACCAGCGTTCCGTACGCGATATTCTTGCCGGTAAAACCTACTTTATCCGCACCTTTGGCTGCCAGATGAATCAGCACGATTCCGAGCGCGTGAGCGGTCTGCTTGATTCGTATGGCTGTCTCATGGCGCTCGATCCCGAGCATGCCGATATTGTTGTCTTCATGACATGCTGCGTGCGCGAGGCCGCCGATACTCGCCTGTACGGTCAGTGCAACTCTTGTAAGAGCCTCCCGCCCTCACCCTCGGGCAAGCGTGTGGTTGCCGTTGGTGGTTGCATCGCGCAGCGCGATGGCGAGGGCCTGCTCACCAACGTCGATAACGTCAATGTCATCTTTGGTACGCATTCCATCGCACATGTGGCCGAGCTCATTGCCGAGGCGTTCCTTGATGGCAAGCGACATATCCGCACCAATGAGCATGAGGATACGGATGCCATGAGCATGCCGTGGCATCGCGAGACCCAGTATCACGCCTGGGTGCCCATTATGACGGGCTGCAATAATTTCTGTACCTATTGCATCGTGCCGTACGTGCGCGGTCGCGAAAAGAGCCGCCCCTTCGAGGAAATTGTCGACGAGGTGACCGGTTTGGTGCGCCAGGGCGTGCGCGAGATTACGCTGCTGGGCCAAAACGTTAACTCATATGGTCGCGATCTGTTTGGCAAGCCGCGTTTTGCCGATCTGCTGCGTGCCGTGGGCGATACGGGTGTGGAGCGCATCTTCTTTACCTCTTCTCATCCTAAGGATCTGCTGCCCGAGACCATCGACGCCATGGCCGAGACGCCCGCCGTCATGCCGCAGCTTCATTTGGCCGTTCAGTCGGGCTCCACGCGTATCCTCAAAGAGATGAATCGCCGTTATACACGCGAGGACTATCTGGACCTGGTCGATCGCATTCGCAACCGCATGCCCGATATCGCGCTCTCGACCGATATTATCGTTGGCTTCCCGGGCGAGACTGAAGAGGACTTTGAGCAGACGCTCTCACTTGCCGAGACGGTCCGCTATGCTCAGGCCTATACCTTCATCTATTCCAAGCGCGCCGGTACCCCGGCCGCAGAGATTGACGATCCTACGCCGCATGAGGTTATTCTCGAGCGTTTCAACCGCCTGGTTAAGGTTATCGAGACTACGGCACACGAGTATAACCAGGGTGAGCTTCATACTGTGGTGCCGGCGCTCATTGAGGGAACGAGTAAAAAGAACGACGTGGTCCTGCTGGGCAAGAGTCCCAAGAATCAGACCGTGCATGCGCCTATCCCCGAGGGTTACAGCATCGATCAGCTTGTTGGCAAGATCGTTGATGTTGACGTTGACGTTGCCAAGACCTGGTATTTGTCCGGCTCCGTTGTGGGCGAGCCGCGCTAATGGTTTCTCCCAGGGCAGGACTTTCCGCCGTTGCGATCGTCGGTCCGACGGCGGTTGGTAAGAGTGATGTTGCCGATCGTTTGGCAGCTCGTCTTTCGTCCGAAGTGCTGTCGTGCGATGCGATGCAAATCTATCGCGGCATGGACATCGGTACCGCAAAGATGGCGCCCGATGAGTGTACGGCGCCGCTGCGTCTCGTCGACATTGTAGAGCCGGGTGTGGCATATTCTGCTGCGCTTTATCAGGCTGACGCTCGCGCGCATGTTGAACGTCTCCTTGGTTCGGGTTGTCTGCCGGTTTTTTGCGGAGGTACGGGGCTGTATCTCAAGGCCGCCCTCGATGAAATGGACTTTCCTTCGGGTGAACTTGAGGACGATCGTCGTATGGGCTATCAGGAGCTTGCCGAGCGTATTGGCGAGGAAGAGCTGCATGCCCTGCTTGCCGAGCGTGACCCCGAGTCCGCTGCGGTCATCCACCCCCATAATGTTCGCCGCGTGATTCGTGCGCTCGAAATGCACGATGATGGCGTCTCCTATGCGCAGCAAAAGTCGCAGTTTAGTGTTCCGCGCGAGCATTATCACGCTCTGTGGTTTGGTCTGACGCGTAATCGCGAGGTGCTCTATGAGCGCATTAACCTGCGCGTCGATCTGATGTTTGAGCAGGGTCTTGTTGATGAGGTTCGCGGTCTTATGGACCAGGGGCTGGGAGATGCCCTGACTTCGATGCAGGCAATTGGCTATAAAGAGATCATCGATGCTTTCAATGGCGTGATTTCTATGGATGAGGCTCGCGAACTCATCAAGATGCGTTCGCGTCGCTATGCCAAACGTCAGCTTTCGTGGTTTAAACGCGATGATCGCATCGTGTGGTTTGATATGGATGAATTTACGATCGATGAGGTCGTTGAGGATATCCTGCATCGTATTGAGGCTGTCTAATGGCCCGTTTTCCCCTTGTTCCCACGGCACCCGAGCCCGAGCGTGCCATTTTGGTTGGTGTTGAATGGCGCGACAATGCATGGCCGCTCGATCGTTCGCTTGACGAGCTTGAGCGCCTGGCCCATACGGCTGGCGCCCAGTGTGTGGCGCGTTTGTCACAGCGTCTGGTTAAGCCGTATCCAAAATCGTTTATCGGTTCCGGTAAGGTTGAAGAGCTGTGCGGCCTGGTACATCGTATGGATGCCGATGTCGTTATTTTTGACGACGACCTGACGCCCTCGCAGCAATCCTATTTGGAGAAAGCCGTGGGCGAGCCGGTAAAGATTATCGATCGTACAGCACTGATCCTGGATATCTTTGGCCTGCATGCTCAGACGCGTGAGGGACGCCTACAGGTACAGCTGGCGCAGCTTCAATATCTGTTGCCTCGTCTGCGCGGTATGTGGAGCCATCTTGCCAAGGAGCAGACGCGCGGCGGCATCGGTTCGCGCTTTGGCCAGGGTGAAAGCCAGCTCGAGGTTGACCGTCGCTTGATTCGCAATAAGATTGCCGCGCTTCGTCGTGAGCTTAAGCAGGTTGAACAGCGCCGCGATGTCCAGTCTAAAAGCCGCATTGAGTCACCGGCGTTTCGCGTCGCGTTAGCCGGTTATACCAATGCCGGTAAATCGACGTTACTCAATCGTCTGACCGGCTCTACGGTACTTTCGCAGGACAAGCTGTTTGCTACGCTCGACCCGACGACGCGTTCGTATCGCCTGCCCGGCGGTCGCGGCATGACGATTACCGATACCGTCGGCTTTATTCAAAAGCTACCGCATGGTTTGGTCGATGCCTTTAAATCGACGCTGTCCGAGGTGTTGGGTGCCGACCTAATTCTCAAAGTCGTAGATGCGTCTGACGAAGACTACGAGCGCCAGCTCGAGGCGGTCGATCGCGTTCTTGACGAGATCGGTGCCGGCGAGCGTTTGACGCTTACGGTGTTCAATAAAATCGATCTTCTCGATAGCGTTGATCGATTGAGTTTCCGTCGTCGCTATCCCGAGGCCGTGCTGTTCTCGGCCCAGACGGGCGAGGGACTCGACGATCTCGTCGACCGTATTGCTCGCGAGGCGGCTGCCACCGATGTGTTGCTCTCCGCTGATATCCCGTATCGCGAGGGCGCCCTCATCACGCTGGTGCATGAACAGGGAACCCTTTTGCACGAGGAATATCTTGAGGGCGGCGTTCGTATTGTTGCGAAGCTGCCGGCTCGTATCGCGCCGCGGCTCGAGCGTTATCGCACCGAGTAGACGAGCTCCAAAAAGCCCAGAATAATGGGCTGATGCAGTAGATAAAAGGGGAGTGCGTGACGTCCAAGACTGGCGAGCGCCGGGATGGAATTGGCGTAGGCCCAGCTAGGGACGGTCTTATCGATTCCCTTCGCTATGTGTGCGGCGAAGTATCCTGCAAGATACATAAAGAAAAACGGGATGATGGGGTAGTAATCACCTGAGACAAACCCAGGGCTCGGAAATCCCAGCCACGCTAGGTAGGGGACAGGGTAGATCGTTTTGGGGATGCTCCAGGTGAGGGCAAACAACAAAAGGCATAGGGACATGCCCCATCTCGCCGATATCTTCTTAAGGACGGGATCGGTCAACGCCACGATGCCGGTACATGCGGCCATGCAGTAGATGATGCCAAAATTAACAGAATCGTCAACTGAGACAAGTGTTGTTGCCAACCAGACGACGAGTGCTGCTAAGGCGTATTTGGCGGCACGTTTGATATTGTTGCGCGAAAGGGTGCACATCCAACCCGCGATAAACAAAAATACCCAGCTGATGCTGGCGCGCCAGATGTCTTGAAAGACAGTCTGGGTAAACCAGGGCATATCCCAGTCGTACAGGTAGGCAAGATCGTAGCAAGCGTGAAAACCTGCCATTGAAATCATCGTAAGCCCGCGGACGGTATCAAAGATGGTGATGCGTTTTTGCATTACGAGAACCGGCGCATCAAGCCGACGACTTTGCCCAAGATAACGGGATTCGTTGCATAGATAGGCTCCATGGTGTCATTCTCGGGCTGCAGGCGTACGCGTCCCTGCTCCTTGTAGAACGTCTTGACGGTCGCTGAACCATCAATCATAGCCACGACAATTTCGCCGTTCATGGCACTCTTTTGTTCACGGACGATGATGTAATCGCCATTGAAGATGCCGACATTGATCATTGAGCTCCCATGTACCTCAAGGATAAAGGAACCCTGATCAGTGGCGATTTCGGTCGGGATAGTAAAAGTGTCTTCGATATTCTGCTCGGCCAGAATGGGAATCCCAGCCGCGACGCGACCAACGAGCGGCAGCGAGACCGTTCCGCGAGGTGCGGTGGGCTCGTCAGATTTAGAAATTGAGACAGAGGAACCGTCCTCGTTAAAGAGTTCCAGGGCACGCGGTTTGGTGGCATCGCGCTTGAGTAGCCCGCGCGCCTCCAGGGCAGAGAGATGGGCGTGCACGGTGCTGGGGGAGGAAAGACCCACGGCAGAAGCCATCTCGCGCACGCTGGGCGGATAACCCTTCTCCTGCTGATATTCCTTGATGAAGTCGTAAATTTGCTGCTGACGCTTGGTAATTTTGCGAGCCATCAGGGCATCCTCTCTACCCATGTCAAACAAATGTTCGAATTTTGCTTGACAGGAACAACTGTTCGAAGATAATAATAACCGAACATTCGTTCTCGCGCTAGACATTTTTGTCCGCGCAGCTTGATAAAACTGTTCTCAGCAAAACACGCGAAAGGAGAACATGATGAACGCAACGAATATGGTCCAGGGAAACCTCGCCCTTAAGCTCGAGACGCCTGCCGCGCCCGCTTTTACTGTTGTCAAGGGTGGACGTTCCGGTTATCAGCCTTTGCCCGTAAAGTCTGCTCGCACTCAGTATGCTGTTGCCGCGCCGACTCCCGCTGCCCTGAAGGTCTCGACGATTGTTGCCGTCGCCGTTGCGCTCACGCTCTTTTTTGTCCTCGCTACGTCGGTCTTTAGCGCTCGTCACGCCGCGTATGCCGAGTCCGTTTCCAACGTTACCTACGAGACTATTCGCGTTCAGCCTGGTGATTCTCTTTGGTCGCTTGCCGAGGAATATCCAATCGAAGGCCTTTCCACGCAAGAGACTTCCGACATGATCCGTAACGTCAATCATCTGGAGCATGGTTCGCTCGCCGCCGGTGCGCATCTTAAGGTTCCTGCTCGTTCGTAATCATTATCGCGCTGCGCATGGTACCCTTGTTATCGTTTAAGAGGAGGTACCATGCGCTGTCCTAAATGCGGCAAGGCACATACCCGCGTCGTTGATTCCCGTATGCAGGAGTCAAATAACACCATTAAGCGCCGTCGCGAATGTTGCTCGTGTAACTACCGCTTTACAACGTTCGAGCGATGCGAAGACCCAATTGAGGTCATTAAGTCGGACGGAACTAAGCAGCGGTTCGATCGGAATAAGCTGCTCGTCGGCTTGATGCGCGCCACCATCAAGCGTGATATCGACACTAAGAAGCTCAATGAGATTATCGACGACATCGAGGTCGAGCTGCGCTCTCGCACGCTGACGGCCGTCACGTCGCATGAGTTGGGTGACATGGTGCTCAAACGCTTGGCCAAGATCGACAAGGTGGCGTACATCCGCTTTGCCTCGGTCTACCGCGATTTCAAAGACGTTGATGAGTTTCTGCAAGAGCTCGACAAGCTAAGGTGATTCCATGTCCAACATTACCGTCAATTTAAAGCGTCTCGACCCCACCGTCGAGCTTCCCAAATACGCCCATCCTACCGATGCCGGCTTGGATCTGCGCTCCAACGAGGACTGCATTCTGAAGCCCTTTGAACGCCGTCTGGTCTCTACTGGGCTGGCCATCGCCCTGCCCGATGGCTACGCCGGCTTTGTCCAGCCCCGCAGCGGCTTGGCCATCAAGCAGGGCCTGTCTATAGTCAATACGCCGGGCCTCATCGACGCCCACTACCGAGGAGAACTCAAGGTTATCCTCATCAACCTGGATCCCTCCAACAACATCCAAATCAACAAAGGCGACCGCATAGCCCAACTCGTCATCCAAGAAGTCCCCACGGTCAACCTCATAGAAGTAGAAGAACTAGACGAAACCGACCGAGGCAACGGAGGCTTCGGCTCCAGCGGCGTCGCCTAGGGGCGCTCGTATCCCTCCTGCCCGGGGCTTACCTATATCATTCCATGCTCAAACATTCTCGCGTCGCTTCGCTCGCTGCGAAACTGCGCGTGGAACGATATAGGTAAGCCCCGGGCGGGCGGCTACTCGCTTGAAACAATATTTACTTTTCTAGTAAGCCGATGCGACAAAGGGGCTGTCCCTTTGTCGCATCGGCTTACTGTATTTATATTTTCCTGTTTTACCTTTGCAGGTTCTAATGGAGGGGATACCGAAGTAGCTGCTAGTAAGTAAACGCAGCCGCTCTGCCGGAGCCGCCCTTATATCGTTCCACGCGCAGTTTCGCAGCGAAGCGAGAATGTTTGAGCATGGAATGATATAAGGGCGGCTCCGGCAGAGCGGCGGACATTCGACTAGCGGATATGCGCGGGCTTTCCGCCCCAGTAGAAGCGGCAGAAGGCTCGTTTGCGCTTTTGGGGTTTGCCTACTAGCTCCATGGTTGCGATGGCGATGTCCTCGGCTGCGTGGGGGCGGCGTAGTACTTCGCCGTTGATGAGTAGCGCTTTGAGCGAATCAGGGTGGTCGTGCAGGTGACGAAGCGTCACGATGAGTTCACGTGCGGTGGTGACATGCATGCTGGCGCCCATGCCGGTGAGCATCGTGGTGTTGGCCTTTTCCTGACCGTATGATTTGCCCAGCAGGATCATCGGCAGATGAGCGCACAGGCACTCGGTGACGGTGAGTCCGCCCGATTTGAGGATTGCCAGGTCGCAGCCGTGCATGAGGGCCGCCATGTCGTCCACGTAGTCCAGAACCGTGACGTTGTCGAGCTTCATGGCGTCGAAGAGCGTCTTGAGTCGGGCGGCGTATTCCTTATCCTTGCCCGGTAAAAAGACAAAGTGCATGTCTTCAAAGCTGCGTAAGAAGGGGAGCGTGTGGTCCATCGCGGCGCGGAAACGCACGTATGGTTGGGGCAAACTGGCGCCGGCCATCACCAATACGACGGTTTTGTCTATGGGGAGATTGAACTTGCTCAGCTCATCCTCGCGTTTGTAATCGGTATCGAAACCGGCTCGGATGGGGATGCCCGTTATGCGGATCTTTGACTCGGGAACTTTGCGCGGGCGCAGCGTTTCGGCCATAAACTCGTTGGCCACGCAGAACAGGTCGGTGTCCTTGTGGGGCCAAAAGCCTTCGACTTCATAGTCTGTTGGTACGCAGATGACCGGGTAATCGATACCCGTGATGACGCGGGCGCCCACAGCGACGTTGGCCGCCGTAATGTGTGTTGCGACCACGGCTATGGGCCTGCGGGTCCGGACGTATTCGTTGAAGGCGGGGAACATAATTCGTGACCATGCTGTGCCGCCGCCCCAGAGCAGATGCCCCGTAAGCGTATATCGCCAGGTCAGGTCGTAAATTGGGCGCGTGGCTCCCGTAAAAGAAGCCGCGGTCTTATTGCCGTCGAATTTAATACGTCCAAAATCAAGGATATCGAGCACTTCAATTTCAACATCCTCGGGGATGCCGTTGGTGCCGCGGATGAGGTCGAATGCCTGCGCAATCGCATTTGCGGCGGCCTTGTGGCCCGAGCCGACCGATGCGTGCACAATGGTTACTAGGGGTTTTTGTGCAGGTATAACGGTCATTTGCTCCGGTTGGGGAGTGGCTTGCATGGGCAGGGGAGCGCTATTGCCCGTCTGCGTTTGATCCATCGATAACTCCCCTTCAGCTTTGTTACGCGATTTATCATTGTAGTGCATGAGTGTCATGTTCGCGTAAATTTGGGTATGAGCGCAAAGAACGTCAATGTTTCGACGAGAGGATATTCCATGACTACCGATCAGCCGATTGATGTTGCGATTATCGGTGGAGGACCCGCGGGCTATGCTGCCGCCATTTACGCTGCGCGCGCCAACCTGACGACGACTGTGATTGAGCAGGGCATGTCGGGTGGACAGATCGCCACGACCAATGAAGTCGAGAACTATCCGGGCATTCCGCTCTTGAGTGGCTCCGAACTCGGCGAGCGTTTTCAGCAGCATGCAGAGGGCCTGGGAGCGCAGGTTACATGGAGCATGGTTACGGGTATCGATTACGATGCCGATGCAGCGCTGTTTACGGTGCATCACGATATGGGCGATACGCTGGCCTCGAGCGTTATCGCTTGCATGGGTGCCACGCCGCGTCCGGCAGGTTTCGCTGGCGAGGATACCTATCGCGGTCGTGGCGTTTCATATTGCGCAACATGTGACGGCATGTTCTTCCGCGGCAAACAGGTCTTTGTAATCGGTGGTGGCAATTCGGCATGCGAAGAGGCACTGTTCCTGTCAGACATTGCCAGCAGTGTGACCATCGTGCTGCGCCGCGACCAGTTCCGTGCGCCTGATGGTGTTGTTCAGAAAGTACTCGAAAAGGACAATATTACAGTTAGGTACCAAACTAGTATTGTGGAGCTCTTGGGCGAAGCCATGCCAACGACGATCGCCTTTAAGGACAACTCATCCGGGGAAATTCATACCGAGTCATTTGAGCCCGGCTCTTTCGGTATCTTTGTCTATACCGGGACGCAACCCCATACCGAACTTGTCGAGAATCTAGTCGATCTGGCGCCTGATGGCGGCATTCTGACTGATGACTCCATGGCGACCCGCACGCCAGGTCTATTTGCCGCTGGCGATATCCGTTCCAAGCGTTTACGCCAGGTTGTGACCGCGGTTTCTGACGGAGCCATAGCGGCAACCAGCGCATACGCATTTCTCCGTAGATAAGTACGATAATATATCTTATGTAAGGTTGCTATCTTTAAAACAAAGTGGTTGGACGGTGCATCAATGTGCTGTCCAACCACTTTTACTTTCCTGCTATATAGTATGCAAAACTAGATAACCTAGAATACAATATAGCTAATGAACGGAGGATCCTTATGAACCACGCCAAACGCGTTATCCCGATGTCCGATTCGTCGGTCAGCATTAAGCCTGAGGATATTCAGCCCACTGTGCTGCCCGATGCATTTATTCAGTCCGATATCGTGCGCAAACTCAATACGTTGAGTCTGCCGCGCTATGACCAGTTGCCCAATGTGACGCTCTACCGCGACCAGGTCATTGAGTATGTTGCGCTGTGGATGGAGCCGCTGTCTATTTGCGTTGAGCAGCCTGTCATTACGCCATCGATGATCAATAACTACGTGAAGGTCGGCCTGGTGCCTGCTCCGGTCAAAAAGCAGTATGGTCGCGAGCAGATTGCCCGCCTGATCGCTATCTGCATCTTTAAGCAGGTGCTACCTATTGCTGCGGTGCAGGCGCTCTTTATCATTCAGCGTTTGAGCTACGATGCCCCGACGGCCTTCGACTATGTGGTCGATCAGCTCGAGGCATCGATTCGTTCGGCGTTTTCTGTCGAGCAGACGCCGGTTCCCGATACGGCGCATCAGGTAACGCGTGAGTCGCTGCTTGTGCGCAGCGCGGTTTCATCCTTTGTTTCGAAAGCGTACCTGATGAGCTATCTCAAGTTCAACGGGTTTAATAGCTAGCCGACGTATAAAACGGGCGGGACAAAGAGCCATCTGTCGCTTTGTCCCGCCCGTATTTTGCTGGTTGGACTTTATTTGCCCGAAGCTACGCCCATGCCATAGCCGATGATGAGGCCGTGCATCTCGGCGTAATAGGAATCCAGGCCATTGCAGGGCATAATGATGGTCTTGGAGTCGGGCCAATGCTCAATAATGCGATCGGCCAGCGCCTGGGCGCTCGATACGTTTTCCACATGGTCGATGACGACCTCACCGCCCGTAAAGCCCTCGGCTTCCATGGTGTCGATGATCTTGTTGAGCATCTTCTTTTCGCCACGCGTGTGCCCGACGAGTTCGATTTTACCGGCCTCACTCGCCGTGCCCAAAATGCGGATATTGAGCTTGTTGGCAATGACGCCGGCTGCCTTAGGGATACGTCCGGCTTTGGCGAGGTTTTCGTAATTGCACAAACTGAAGAGGATTTTGCTGTTCTGTTCAAGACTATCGAAGTATGCGCAAGCATCCTCGAATGAGACATCCGGGTTGCTTGCAAGATAGCGGTCGAACAGCAGGAAAATGAGGTCCATTTTGCCGCCAGCTGCGCGTGAATTGACTAGATGAATCTGTCGGTCCGGTTCCTCGGCAAGAACCATATCGCGAGCCGTGGCTGCCGCGTTGTAGCTGCCCGACACGCCCTCAGAGATCGGCATGCAGATGGTCTTGTCTGCCAATTTGAAGAGCTCGGCCCACTCCCCTACGCTGGGACAAGCGCTCGAAGAAGCGTTCGTCTCCACCTGAACAGCGCAGTTGAGCTCATGAACATCGAGCGAAAGGTCATCGATGAATTCACGCTCCCCCACTCGAATTTTGAGGGGCGCAAATGCAAAGGTGGTATGGGGCGCGGTCGGTTGCCAATCACGGAGGTTGCAGCTTGAATCGGAGATAAGTGCCCAGCTCATAGAGGGTCCTTTCTAATTGTTCATCAACAATTATAGCCTTCTTGCAAACCGAATGGACGGCTATCTAGTTTTGAATACTAGATAGCCGTCTAAGATGAGAGAGAAAAAAAGAATGGACCTCGCGACTTAAAGCCACGAGGTCCACATCCACACGCTGTGTAAGATGACTTAGTAGCGTACGAAGATGTAGTTATTGTTCATGCCGGCGGCAACGGAGCTGATGATAACACCCGTGTTGTAGTCGGAAGCATGAATCATCTGGCCACCACCGATGTAAATGCCGGTGTGGTATGAGTTGACCACAACGTCACCGGGTTGCGGATCGGACACACGCGTCCAGCCCATAAAGGTGCCCGTGGTGCCCAGGCGGCAATAGCGACCAGTGAGGCAATAGCTAACAAAACCAGAGCAATCGAAGCTGTTCGGGCCAATTCCGCCCCAGGAATAGGCGCAACCAAGCTTGCTGTATGCACGCGAGACAACAGAACCGCCATCGACGGACTGGCTCGGAGCGGAAGGCGTCGGAGCCGGAGCAGGCGTGGGGGGCTGTGGCGTCGGAGCAGGTGCCGGCGTAGGAGCCGGAGTGTTGCCGCCCTGGTTGTTGTTATTGCTGGTCTGGCCACCGTTGTTGGTGTTCTCGGTCGTACCGGCAGTCTCGTTGCTCACCGTGGCCTTCTCGGCGGTGCTGGCGTTGATGCCGGCCTGCAGCGCGGCGTTGGCCTCGGTCTCGGCGGCAAGCTCGGCCTGCAGCTGCGAATCCAGGGAGTTTACGACGTTCTGGGCTTCAGCCTGCTGGGCGTTAAGCTCGTCGACCTTCTTTTGCGTGGCGGCGACGTTCTTCTCCTGCTCGGACTGCTTATCGGTGAGCTGCTGCTTAAGCTCCTTGACCTCTTGAATGGTCTGAGCTTGCTTATCGGAAACTTTGCCGTAGTAGAACAGACGGTTGAGCATATCGCTCAGGTCATCGACACCCGTCAGAACCTGAAGCAGGCTCAGACCGCCGGTTTTGTACTCGCCGGCGACATAGGTCGAGAGCTTGGCCTGGCCATCGGCGATCTCCTGCTGCTTTTGCGTGATCTCGCCGGCAGTCTGATCGAGCGCCTGCGTCTGCGTGGCGAGCTCATCGTAAATCTGCTGAGTTTGGGTACCGATCTGCTCGAGCTTAGTACGAGCAGCGGCAAGGTCGGATGCGGTATCGGCGTAGGCAGGAGCCGCGAGGCCCAAGCCCAAAACACAAGCGAGGGTTGCCGTAGCAGCGCAGCGTCCCATGTTTTTGTGCGTGTTTGCTGTGCGCATGTAGCTTCCTTTCCAGTAACTAAGGGTAACGGCTAGTCCACCGTCACCAGGCTAAAGAGCTCCACATCGTCATCAGACGGCGTGAGCTTCTCGCGCGGGTTGAGAAACGCAAGCTCAAGGATACAACCGTAACCGACAAGCTTTGCGCCCATATCTCGCACCAGTTTACCTGTTGCCTCGACGGTTCCGCCCGTCGCGACCAAGTCGTCCAGAATCAACACGGTATCTTTAGAGCTGATAGCGTCGGCATGGATCTCAATTGAATCGGTGCCGTACTCGAGCTCGTAGCTCTGGCTTACGGTCTCGCGCGGCAGCTTGCCCGGTTTACGTGCGGGAACAAAGCCAGCGCCAAGGGCTACAGCCACCGGTACGCCAACCATAAAGCCGCGAGCCTCGGGACCCACGACCTTGGTGATTCCCATGCCGGCAAAGTGCTCGGCGAGGGCATCGGTCATGGCTGTGAGCGCCTCGGGATTGCCAAAGAGCGGCGTGATGTCTTTAAAGATGACTCCGGGCTCGGGATAGTCGGGGATGTCGACGATTTGAGATTCGAAGTCGTACATTGCATGACCTTTCAATGGGTTGCCGGATAAGCGGTAGCTGTTAGTTGCCCGCGGTGGCGGTGCCGGATTGCGAAGGGGCGACGACCTTGAGCGGCTTTACGAGAGAATCCTCGTGCGAAGCCGGCGCGGCTGTCTCTTCGTTTTTGGCCTTGGTGGACTCGGAGCGAGTGATTTCCTCATCGAGTGCATCGATGTCGGCGTCCTCGACCACGGCGTTTAGCGACTCAAAAACGCGGTTCTTGAGCAGCGCGGTGTGCACGCCCTCCGTCAGGTCGTGAAGCTTCTTAAACGCACGCTCGAGCTTGGCGTCGCGCTCGTCATCGGAGGTATCCATTCCGAGCATGCTCACGAGCACCTGCTCAAACATCGAGGACTCGCGGTTGGCGGAAGACACGTACTGGCGCAGGTTGCGCGGCTCGATATGGAAGCGTGACAGCTCGGAGCAGTAACGGATAATCGGAAAATCGCGGCCATCGACGAGCTCGCGATTCTGCGGACTCTTGATGATGCGAATGAGGTCGTTCTCGGCGAGCGAGCGGATAAACGAAATCTCGACGCCCAGCATATCGGGAATGGTCTCGATGGGATGCAGCTTTTGTTTAGTCTCCTTGGGCTCCGTCTTGAGCGGAACATCGGACAGCAAGCCCACCTCGTAGGCGAGCGTTGACAGGTCCGTGGCATTTTCCAAGCGCTGCTTAATCACGTTGAGCGGCATGTAGCGAGTCTTCTGCAAGTGCAGAATGACCTCTAGGCGATCAACGTCCTCCTTGGAGTACTGACGGTATCCCTTAGGCGTACGATGAGGGGTAATGAGCCCCTCATCCTCTAGAAATCTAATTTTTGAGTTCGAAAGATCGGGGTATGCGCCTCGAAGTAGGTTGACGACTTGGCCGATACTCAGATAGTTGCGTTCGGCCATGCCCTACTCACCGGTTTCGATGCGCTCCGGCGTGCTCTCGTGGTAGATGAGCGTAAACGTACCGATCTGGACGGAAGAACCGTCGTGCAGCGGGGCTGCATTGACGATGGCACCGTCGACCCAGGTGCCATTGAGCGAGCCCAAGTCCTCGATGCGAGCGCCGAGGCCCTCGCGAATAATGCGCGCATGGCTGCGCGAAACGGTCATGTCATTGAGGAAGATACCGTTCGCAGGATCGCGGCCGATGGTGGTCACGTCGTCCTCGAGCTCAAAGGCGGCACCAGTCTGCGGACCCTTGACGATGGACAGAACGGGGGCGGTGATGCGCACGTTGGCCATGAGGTCGGGAACGGTGACGTCGCTTGAAGGCACGCGGAATACGCAGGTAGCGTCAGCAGTCTTATCATTCTGAGGCATATTGTTAACCATGTTGTCCATGACAACCCCTAACTTATCGCGGACGTGCCGCAAATAATGAACCGTACGTAATCATACCCCAACGAATCAGTCTTCGATTTCAGGGTTCAGAAAGTCGATGTCCTCGTCCTCGGGATGCGTGAGAGCCTGTTTAATGGCCGCTCCGCCCTTAATGGAGTAGATGACAGCCGTGAGCATGGAGAAGATCACGCCGCCGTACACAAAGAAGATGCCGAGGGGCACCGAGCTTCCGTTGAGGCCCGGGAAGGCCGTGAGGGTTGAAGGTAAAAGTTGCAGGCCGTCAACAACGGGGAACCCGAGCAGCATGAGCGAGAATCCGGTCATGAGCAGCGCTGTGGCAATCTTTCCGGGGAAGACGACATCGATGGGGCGACGGTGATAATGACGCACGATAAGCGTGCCGATGCCCAGATAGATATCGCGGCCAATAATGAGCACGCAGACCCAGATGGGTAGCTCTCCGCGGACCACCAGTCCCAAGACGCCGGTGAACAGCAGCGCACGGTCGCAGATGGGATCCATGACCTTGCCGAGCCATGAGACCGTCTTAGTCATGCGGGCGATCTGACCGTCCATCCAGTCGGTGGAGGCGGCAACGGCGTAGATAACGATGGCGATGACGCGGTTGTTATCCGTCACAAACAGGTATAGAAATACCAGGGTGAGGATCAGGCGCGTAAAGGTGATGAAATTGGAGATCGTAAAGATCTTATTCGACGGGTAATCGGAAGTGCCGATAAGCTCCTTTTTGATCTTCTTTTTGATGCCCACAGGACTCCCCCGCTGGTTAACGACAAAACTTTCGATACTATACCCGTTCCGGCGATGTCTATCCAGCGTAAGCATAGAGAGTCCAGACATGTGGAAGGTGCTTTTAGGCGACGGGGATTTCGCATTCGTGTACATCCGCCTCCAAACATGTCGAAAAATGTCGATTTTGGTGGCTGATGTACACGTTTTGATTCGGTATTCACATCGATCGGGAATGTTGTTGCTTTAAGCAAAATAATCATGGTGCTTAAAACAAAAAAGGTCAGGCACTAGGTGCCTGACCTGAAAACTTCTGGTCGGGACGACTGGATTCGAACCAGCGACCACTTGACCCCCAGCGGACCCAGAATGGCCCTGACCTGTGGTTATTTTGTTAAAGCACGCGCAGATAACGCAAGTAGAGCGTTTTCATGTATGTAGATTAACCCAGCTCAGCACGGTTTGTCAAGTTAGAATATTATCGGTTTTGCGGAGCGCGGTGCAGCCGATGACTCTATCAACGGGGGTGGGAGCCCCGAATCGTCGTCTCTCCGGGTTCCCGCAGGTGGGCCCATCTGTTTCTAATCAACTGCGGATTTAGGAGCAGACATGAAGAACGAGAAACGCGGCAATAAAACCTTACGCATATGCGGAGTCGGCAGCGTGAGGAAGAACAAGGGGAAATGGCAGGCCATCGTGACGGTGGCCGACGAGGTGACCGGGAAGAAGGTCCAGAGGACCAAGAACACCGGCGTGCCCTGCCTGAAGCAGGGCACGAGGGGGAAGGCGGCGGCGATGCGCGTCCTCTCGGAATTCAGGTCGGAGATCGAGTCTGAGTTCGCCGAGGCAGAGGGGGCGAGGGCCGCTGTCGGCGCCGGGCTTCCCGCCGAGAAGCGGGACGACTACGCCGCGCTGCCGCTCTCCGAGGCGCTCGAGAAGTTCATCGACTTCTGCCTGGAGATGAACAGAATCACCCCGACCACCCGCGACGACTACCACTACAGCGCCCTGCACATCGAGCGAGACGAGCTCGGCCTCGTCCCCGTGAACGAGGTGACGACCGACGACGTCAACGCGTGGTCGAGGCGCAGGATCGGCCTGGGCACGGCGCCCGACACGCTCAACAAGTCCTTCAAGCTCGGCAAGCGGCTCTACGCCGTCCTGCTGAAGAGGAGCAACGACACGATCGGGAGGAACCCGTTCGACGGCGCCCTCGCGCCCAGGGTCATCGCCGGGCCAAGGAACGCGCTTCGCTCCGACCTCGTGCCGAAGCTCAACTCGGTGACCTCGATGATGTCGGACTCGACCTTCAGGAGGGCGGTCGTGCTCGCCCTGCACACCGGGATGCGCATCGGCGAGGTCTGCGGCCTGCGCTGGTGCGACGTCGACTTCGAGTCGGGGCTCATCACGGTCAGGCACTCCGTGGCCTACGTCAAGGAAAGGGGCTCCTTCATCAAGGACACCAAGAACCACGACCTGAGGACGATCCCCATCGACCCGGTGGGCCTGCTCCCCTTCCTGAAGGAGATCCACGAGATCGATACGCAGAGGCTACGGGAGGCGTCGACCCTCGGCCTGCGCGACCTCGCGGACTGCTACGTCGTGTCGCGGCCGGACGGCTCCTTCGCCACCACCAGCTACGTCCGCAGGGCGTTCAAGACGTTCTCGGAGACCAACGGCCTCATGGGCACCAACGACGAGCTGATAACGTTCCACGGCCTTCGCCACACCTTCGCGACGCAGTGGATCCGCCACGGCGGCGACATCAAGGCGCTGCAGTCGATCTTGGGGCACAAGGACGCCATGGTCACGCTCAACGTCTACGCCGACATCGAGCCTATGTCCAAGATCCAGAACATGCTGCGCGTGTCGCCGAGCCTGTGGCGCGGCTACCTCGGCCTGAGGGTGGACCCCGGCCCCATGTTCCAGCAGAAGATCCGCGAGGCGATCGAGACGCTCGAGGCGTTCGGCTACGGCATCACCGAGCCCGACGACCGCAACGTCCTCATCCGCGACGTGCAGACCATCAGCCGCCTCTACCCCACCGAGTACGCGGCAGTGCTGGGGGCCATCCCGACCGAGGCGACCGTGGTCGAGTAGAGGCTGAGACATGCGCTTTCCCAAATCCGTAGTGCAAGTACGGGAATGTGGAATAGCGTTTAGATATATTCTACTCGGTCATCTCGGTGGCGCAAATCTTGGCACGGGTTTACGCGAACGCGGATGCCCGTGCCCTTCTTTTTACGATTGCGCAATGCGTCCGCGGGAATGCAGGCGGCTTTCGGGAAGCCCCGACGGCAGCTCTCTCAAAAATGGGAGCATGGCCCGAGGGCGCCCATGGGCGACCCACCCGCCGTTCGGCCGGGCGGCGGCGTGTAGCCCCGTAGGCGTGTAGCCGTGTAGCGGCGTAGGCCGCTACGGGCACGGCGCGGAAGATTACCGTGCGCGTGGTCGCTTGCCTGAAGGCGATAGCCCGTCTGGGATATACACTTATATATAGGTGCGTTCCCGACCCGATTGCGAAAACTTGTCGCCTGCGGCATGGCGGGAAAATTAGAATCGAAGACAATGGGTTAATCCGAAGGAGGAAGCGGCGATGAAATGGCTCGTTGAGGACTGCGAGAACCCCTCGGCCCCCGTGGGCAACCGTCTCGATGCCGTCACTCGCTCCCGTTCGGTTTTCGCTGCCAACCCGTTCGTCAAAAAGGCCGTACTGTTCGGCTCGTTCGCAAGGGGCGAGCAGAAGGATTCATCCGACGTCGATTTCTTCCTCGGGCTGGATCCGTCCTGCACGTCCTCCGATTACCTGTCCATGCTCGACTCGCTCGCGTCCGCACTCGGCAGGGACGTCGACGTCACCGTGAGGCTCAATGGTGCCACGGACAGGTTCATCGAAAACCTGAAAACGGAAGGCGTACTTATATATTTTAGGGATTGAGGCCCGGTGCGTGCGACGAGGGGCGCATGCCACCTACCGCCTTCTCCTCGGCGGGTTCCGCTCGAACGCACACGCGATGATCGCCGCGCACACGGTCCCGAACGCCAGCAGGAGTCCCCAGGCTATGTAGATGACCGGGCCGAAGACCGTGAAGAAGCGCTGTATGCCGGTCTTGTCCGCCCACGGTATGCCGGCGCCCCTCGCGCGTACCAGTTTCTCAGCCAGCATGGTTCCTCCCCCTGCCGCGACGCGTGCGTCTGCGGCGAACGCCTTTCCGTGAATCCGATGATATCTGCTCGTGCGGACATTGCCGCTGCGGCAAGACCGATGGAAAAAGCCGGCGAAGTGTATGGGCTCGAATGGGTTCGGATACAGCCAACCCTAGGGAAGCCGCAACGCATGCAGCGGCATATCCTCCCCGCCCCGCCTGGGGCCACTCGATGGCTGAACCGTGCCCGGCAACGAGCCCAAGCCGGCCAGACCCCTTCATCCGTCGGGGGCCTACGGCAGCATCCCGTCGGGAAACACCATCTCGACGAGTTGGTCTTTCGAATACCTCGCGGTGTCGATCTCGCCCTCATAGGGGTCCATGTAGCCGTGGAGCCAGACGACCAGCTCGCGGCCCTCCGCCTCGTTCTCGCCCATCCCGATCAGCTCATCGACGGACATGTCGGCGCGGTCGCGCGTGGCGTCATTCCCCGCGAGCTCCCAGCCGAGCTGCAGGGCGCACCTCTCGTGCAGGCTGGGTCGTCCATCCCGATCTCCTTTAGGTCGAGCGGGGACGACCACTTGCGGTACGGGATATCATCGTACTGGAGGGCGACGTTGAGGTACTCGAGCGGCTTGTAGACCTCGCGCAGGTCGCAGTACTGGAATAGGACGTCGCAGTCGATCTCGGTGTTGGCCGTGCGCCACAACATGAGGCCGAATCCGCCCCCGGCTGGACAGGCCAACAACGAAGGAGCACGCGGAACCGGCGCGGCGTTACAACCGTCCCGGCAAGCGTGTCACTTGGCCAAGTCATGATGCTGACAAACCCGGAAATGCTCCAACGGAGCGCCGAACGAGCGTAACAATATACAGCCGTGCAACACGCGTTGGACGACCAGAACATCCCAAACAAAGGCCTGTCGGTCCTACCTTCAAGCCCAATAGCAAAATGTGCATCAGCGGATTTGCAGCGATACAAGTCTCAACCGTCACCATCACACCGCAGCGCGCCTAGTCCCACTCATCCTACTGCAAATGTCCCAGAACGAGAAAACGACCAGCTTAACATGCCAACCTTTATATCCGCACGCGCGTAATTCAACTCATAAGGACCAGCTATCCCTTACCTGTGACACAATCTCAAACGCACAGAACAGAATCATCAGTCCAATCATCGCATAAGAGGCAGCCGAACCTTCAAGCACTATTCCACAAAGAACAATCTCCGCGCCGCCAATAAGAACTGTTATCAGGCGCTCTGCCTTTTTGCTCTCGCCGCTCGCATAAAAAGGCGGCAAAGCGCACAAGATCACATATAGCCCGGGAAGGGAATACAGGATCGATAGTCCAAGTCCCCCATCAACCGCAGTGCTTTGCGTAAGAATCAACTGAACCCAAACGGCAATTATCACTGAGCAGGTTGTCGATAAAAGAAGACTAGAAATATAGCACGCAACAAAGTCCCGTCGCATTCGAACAGAGAAATCCGCGAACTCTCTTCGCCGCGTGGAAACAATAAGGTACACAGAAATTGCAATAGAACCAATCAGAGAAAACAGCGGAACAACCAGCAATTCAAGCTTATTACCCCATCGATCAACCACACCCCCACTCCAATGAGCGGGAATTGTATCAGGGAGGACTGACCAAGCCGCCCATAGAATCAGAAATGGAAGAATAGAGAGGATGAAAGATGATAACACTGCAGTAATTTTTTTTGAGGCTCTCATCGATTCCGCATCTCCTTGCGCGCCCACATTCCACTCCGCCTTAAATCAAGTATAAATAGATGGCGCTTGGTATTATTGGCGCAATCGCGATAGCGATTACCGCCGTTGTTTCTTTAAAAATGGTAGGAATACATGCCTCCAAGAATTGATATATCGATTGACTAGCTGCCCGAAGCGTCGAGCCTTCTTGATGGACATGACTATTCGTCACAAATCATTCAGCGTATCGCCAGGGTTCCAGTAATACTCGATGCATCGGGATGCCCTCATTCCCCTTTTTTCGAAGTTGAATATGATGACAGGACGATTAGGTTTACAAGTCAAGCAAGTTAATAATCTATGTGGTCAATGTGATACCGTTGAACCCGCATATCGATACCGGTCAGCCATTCGCCTCGCCCCCGTCGCACGTATCTTCATCCGGTCTGTTACTTTTAATCTAACAATTCTTTGAGGAACGTAGGTGCTTCTGAATGTACTGTCGACTTCTTCTCAAACTAATCCTAAGAGACAGGGCCGTATGGATTTGTACGCTCGTTCTCGCTGCAGCCTTTTCCGTCCCCATTGCGTTCAATTCACCCATCTACGGGCCCTTCTTTATGAAGCAGGGCATGCAGGGCTTTGTCGACGCATTCAATACGCGCGCGCCCCAGGCCAGCGGCACAGACCTATCGCCAGAGCAGCAAGATGACGCTGAGCTTGCAAGATACGCGAACGCCGCCCTCGCCGCTCAAACCGACGCCGCCTTTCTCGACTCTGCCGAGAGCTACTACGCGCTCATGGGCGAAGGCTTCCAATCCGGGTCCATCGTGGGAGACCGAGAGACCAATGACGCAGACCTCGCGTATTGCCGCGCCCTGAGCAGCTCCGGCATCACGGATATCCCGGCCTCCGCAAACGACCTGCCATTCCTCTCCTTCCTGCCTTACGCCATTGCCACGGCGCCGTCCTTCCTTCCCTTCATCCCCTTCCTTCTCTCGTCGATACTCGTGCTCGGCGCCACAAGGCCCGGGACCCTGGCGGCAAAGGCGCCCGTGCCCAAATTCCGGCGCCTTATCCAAACCGTGTTTTCGATAATCGTCGCGGGGACCGCGATGCTCCTCGCCGGCCTCGCACCCGGGGGCATTTACGCCTTGGCCCTAAACGGCTTCGGGCAGATCGGGTACCCGATCGCCTTCTTCCATGACGGCGCGCTTACCACCACGACCGCGGGAAACGTCTTCACAGCCCTGCTTCTCGCGCTGCTCGCGGGCGGAACCTTGATATCCGTTTGCTCCGCCGTCCTATCGACCGCAACGAGGCGCGTCCTCGCGGGCCCCCTTACCTCCGCGCTGCTTGTCGCGGCCCCGGCATTCCCGTTACTGTCCGATTCGGCACTGGGGCATAATGCCGTGCTCGGGCTCCTGCCGCTGGCCGTGTTCTCGCCTATCGAGGCAACGGGTTACGTAGGATGCTTCCCGACAGAATTCATTGGCTCCGGTTCGGGCGGCGCATCGATGCTTGCCGTGGCCCTGGCATACGTCGCGGTCCTTTTTGCGGTCGGCGCCGTTGCGGCACGTTCCCCCAAACAGCCTGGACCCGCGAAAAAGCACCATGGGCTCGAGCTTCTGGACGCGAGCGTGGGATACGGAAGCACGACGATACTTTCAATCGGGTCGCTTTTCCTGAGCCCGGGAACGGCGGCGGGCCTCGTTGCCCCCAACGGCTCGGGGAAAACCACCCTTCTTGAAGCGCTGTCGGGCCAATTTCCCACCCGCATCCGCTCGGGAAGCCTGGCGGCAGACGGAATCTGCCAACGTCGATCAGCCGAATTTGCAGAACTCGTCTACCTGAGCTCTTCGGGCGGCGCGGATCTCTATCCCACGCTATCGGCCCTCGAGCACCTCTCTTTCGTTAGGGAGGCGTGGAAATCGGCCGCCGACATCGACTCGCTCTGCAGCTCCCTCGGAATCTCCCCATATCTCGACAAGCCGACCCGTAAACTCTCGACAGGAATGAAGCAGCAGGTAAAGCTTGCCATGGCGATATCGACCGATTGCCCGTACCTTATCCTCGATGAACCGCTGAACGGCCTCGATCCGGGAAAGCGGAAAACCTCCTGCGACGCGATGCGCAGCGAGGTGGCGCGGGGACGCAGCGTGCTCATTTCAAGCCATCTGCTCGACGACCTGGCAGACCTCACCGACTCGTTCTACTTCATCGAGGCCGGCACGCTCGTGGAAAAGACCGAGTCGTCCTCGCAGACGCTCAAGCAGGAATACCTCGATACATACGAGGGAGGTGAATGACATGATAGGCAAGAGCTATGCAAAGATAGTGATTGTTGGCTTTGTACTTTGTCTTGCAATGGTGCTATGTGCATCATTTACGAGGTATAGGTCCGAGCAGTCGTTCATCGATGGCGCTGAAAATGGGTTTGGCATAGACGGGATGTATGTCAACGATGGCGCGAACAGGCCGTCTATGGCAATTCTTGCAGGCGAAGACATGGAATGGCAAATCTGTAATGACGATGGCTCTTGTCTGAGTGGTCGTTTGGCCGCAACGAGCGACCCGAATTCGTTCGATCTTCTCGACAATGATGGATCGGATTGCGGTTCAGTTCACCTGTCGTATGCATCACGAGATGGGATGGACGGCATTCTCTACGTCTCCCATGAGTCTGGCGATTTCAAGATGCGCAGGACTAACCGAGTGCCGGCTTTTTTCGAGGAGTGAGAATTCCCGGCGGCCTGCCGATCAGGTCGCCGGGGTATTGAACCCCGCATTCATCCGTACACACATGGATGAATGCGGGAAGTGTCCGGATGAAGTTGATAATCAAGGAAACAAAGCCGTTCTGCCTGGGACGGCTTTGGCCTGGACTTTAACTACAACATCGCAATCGACACTTATCAGCTCGCGCAACGCGCATGGCCAGATCTCGGACGCTGGTGCATGGAGGACCTTCGAGATTTACTGGACATCCAAAACGACGACGCACACCGCGTGCTCGCCGACTGCGAAGACGAGATGGCTGTCTACAATGCGATCAGAAACGGCGTGAAGTCCGGAGATCTTTCTGTGGAACCGCCGCGCCGTCGCGCGAGCCGACCGGGCAACCCGGGCAATCTGGTCCCGGCTCTCCCGGTCGTATTCCTACGATATCGCCCCTAGATCACCAATGTGTCAGATAAATAATGAGGCAATGGCTGTGATCACGCCTACGGCGGATGCGGCGACTGCGCCTTTTTTCCTCTCCTTTAGTCCGACGAATAGGGTTGCCGTAAAGTAAAGGGCGGAAATGCAGTCTATGGCAAGCGAAACGAGTTCCTTGGGCGGTTTCAGCAAAAGGTCGCTAGCAAAGAGTGATGCGAGCAGGGCAAAGCCGATTGTGACCAAGTATCTCGATTGATTTTGCGACAGCATGGCAACTTCCTTTCAGAACATGCAAATGAAAAGTCGGTACGATGTCATTGCGGTTGCAAAAAAGCCGCCGCTAGGACCGGTTGTCACGAGACCGGCGATAACTTCAGCGGTGCCAACAAGCTAGAGATCGCGCAGGCAAGCCTCCTCCTTCGCGTTCAGCTTGACCTTGTGAGGGACAGGGCGGTTATTTGCAAATCCGTGAGAATCGCACCACGCCTTGGAATATGAATCCGTGCAGCGCCCGCGCTCAAAAGGGGATATATTGTAATTTTCGTCGTAGTTGTCTCCGACGTAGATCTCACTGCTCTCGGCGGGAGATCCCTCGTCGGCATAGGCTGCCGCAACGGGTACAAATGGTGTCATGACAAGGGAGAGGCAAAGAGTTGCTGAGACGATGGAGGGCAGGCATTTCTTCATGGCGGGCTCCTTAATCTGGCCTTTGATAGTTACTCGATATCGCCTCCTGCCGCTTTCTATCCGTTGTATTCGGCGTATTTCTTTAATAAGGCAAGAGATTCTTTCTCTCCCTCGGCTGAGCCGATGATGTTTCCTTGATCATCCAGTATGAATACGGACGGAATATGCTCAAGTTCATATTGGTCATACACGGCCTTATCTTGATCTATGTATATGGGAAAGTCTCCTTCATGGACTGAGGCTTCTTCAATCGTGCTGTCCTCGGAAACAGTGAAAAGGTTCTTCCTTAAGGCTGCGAAATTATCAAGTTGTTGCATATCTTCTATGAGAGATTCGCAGTGCTGACACCACGATGCCCAGATACCGCATCATCGGTATCAACCATGACGACCTCGCCGACGGTAGCGGCAAGGCGGAGCTGACGTTTGAGACGACCAACGATGTCCTATACAAACACATCTGGAACGACACAAAGACCAATGTCGGCGGTTGGAGGTCCTCTAAGCTCCGCGCCCGCCTGAACTCCGGTGACCTCTGGGCGCTCCTGCCGGCCGAGCTCCAGTCCAAGGCGAAGGCCGTCACGAAGATGACGGACAACGAGGGCGGCGGTAGCGCCGGCACTCCGACGGCAACGAATGACAAGGTCTTCATCCTCTCGACGACCGAGATTTACGGAGACCTCCAGTCTGACGGCGCCCAGTACGAGTACTATGCGACGTCGAGGTATTCTGGACCTGAGATTGTGTGCTATTTCAGCACTCGTTCCGTGTCTCTGAGTGACTCAACGGACTTTATCTATGTTGACCCTTTCGGTCGCTGGAGCAGCGGTAGTGCCAACAGTGCCGGCAACGTGTTTCCCGCTTGGTGCTTCTAGATTTTCTAGTGCAAGGCCCGCGCGACTCCGCGCGGGCCTATCTTTT